>CAYNVE010000072.1:0-6632 GCA_964400635.1 uncultured Lentisphaeraceae bacterium | reverse complement strand
TAGACGAAGTCCGCCTCTTCGATTCGTCGCTTCGCGGTCGCGGACAGCTGTTCGGGTGCGCCTCCGAGCCAGAGGAGCGCACAGGTATCAAGCAGGAGCGACTTAGCCATGGCACGCCTCCCAGAGACTGGAATCGTCGGAGTAAAGGTCTGCGTCCGAGATCTTGAACGCGAGGTGCGGATTTTTGCGGCGAATCGTGCGCCTCTTCGGCAGGATCGGCGTGATGCGGGCGACGGGATGTCCGTAGCGCATGATCGTGATGGTCACGAGGTTCGTCTCGACATTCGAGATTACGCTCGAGAAATTCGTCTTGGCTTCGTTGACATTGAGGGTCGTGGGCATAAGGTCTCCTTTTATGTTGGTTGATTATACCAACATTCTGCCTCGCTTGTCAACTGCCCAGCCTCGGCAAGAAGTCGCTCGGCGACGCCGACTGGATGCAGATCGACGCCGCCGCGACCGTCCGAAACAATTTCTTCAATGCGGCACAACAAGTCACGAACCTAAAACTGTAATTCGTAAATTCTGCTCTTTCGGCCGAGGGGCGGCCGTCTTGACGAGAGTCACGCACCCTACGCCATACGACGCACGCTCGCCATGGAAAGCGAGATCGCCGCGAGGACGAGAAGCGCGCCGACGACGAGGAAGAAGGCGAAATGCTCCTCCCAGCGGTCGTAAACATCCGCATCAAGCTTCGTCGTCTCTAAGGCCGAAATCTCGTCGAGTGCCTTCTCGAGCGCGGCCTTGTCGTTGACGGCGAAATACGTGCCGCCCGTCGTCTTCGCGATGGCCTTAAGCTGCCCCTCGTCGAACGTCATGTTCGCATACTGGACAACCGTGCGCCCAAAGAGGTCGCGCCCCATAATCGGTGTCCGCCGCGATGCCGTGCCGACGCCGATCGCATAGACCTTGACGCCCAACTTGCGCGCAACCTCAGCCGCCTCGTCTGGCTCGACCGCGCCCGTGTTGGAGACACCGTCGGAAAGGAGAATGACGACCTTCGACTTGATCTTCGTCTCCTTCAATCGCGCGAGTGCCGTCGCGAGTCCATCGCCGACCGCCGTCATCTGCTCGTCGCCCGCAATAGCCTGCCCGTTCGCATCAAGCGCGACAGACGGAATCTCGACGCCCTTTAAAACATTGAGAAGCGCGGCGTGGTCGGCCGTGAGCGGCGCGCGCGTTGCCGCGTATCCGCCAAACGTGACGAGGCCAATTAAGTCATCGGGCCGCTCCTCAACGAAGCGGGCGAAGAGTTTCTTCACGATGGCGAGGCGCGTCGTCTCACGCGAGAACGTCTCGCCCTTCGGCGTCAAGTCAAGCGCATCCATCGAGCCAGAGACATCGACCGTCATGACGATCGCAATCGCGTCGACATCGCGCTTCTCATGCGCGAGGGGGCTCCGCGGCCGCGCAGAGGCGATGACAAGAAACGCGAGACCCGCGAGAAGGACAAAAGGCGAGAGCGCGGCGAGACGCGCGCGAAAACCCGCCGTCTTCGCGGGCAGACGATGGACGGCCGAGAAGCGGATCCCCGACTTGCGCGCGCGGCGGAGGAGCCGCCACGCTGCGAACGCGAGCGGCACGAGAAGAAGAAAAGACCACGGAAATGCGAATGACATACAATTTGATTATACCATATCGTCAAAACCAACCGTCAGCACGCGCGCAAAATGACACCCTTTAAGTAGGCGCCTTCGGGGAAAGCGAGCGAGACGGGGTGGTCGAAAGCCGCCTGCGTCCGCGTGACAATTTGGAACGAACGCGCGGCATCGTGCGCGGCCTCGAAGAGGATGCGCTCAAAGAAGGCGCTGTCCATCGCGCCCGAGCACGAGAACGTCGCGAGAACGCCGCCCGGGCGCAGGAGTTTCATCGCGAGAAGATTGATGTCTTTGTAGCCGCGCGCCGCACGGATGAGTTGTCCCTTCGTCGCGGCAAACTTCGGCGGGTCGAGGACGATGAGATCATAAGTCCGCCCCGCGTCGCGGCACGTGCGGAGAAACTTAAAGACATCCGCCTCCTCGTAGGCCATCGCCGTCTCGGAGGCGACCGTCTGGAGTGCCTCGTTGCGCCGCGCGAGGGCGAGTGCCTCGGCCGAGACATCCACCTGCGTGACGCTCTTCGCCCCCGCCGCGCGCGCGAAGAGGCCAAAGCCGCCCGTGTAGCAAAAGCCGTTGAGGACATCCGCGCCCTGCGCGAAGAGAGCGACGCATCTCCTCGCCTCGCGTTGATCAAGGTAGAAGCCCGTCTTGTGCCCCGTGCGAACGTCCACGAGGAAGCGGCACGGCCCCTCCTCAATGATAATTTCCGCAGGCGGCGGTGTGCCCGCGAGGACCTCGAACGCCGAGCCCTCGCGCGCGGTCGGAAGCCCTTCACGCGCGCGCGAATCGTTGTCAAGGCGCGCGCTCACGCCGTGTGCCGCGCCGACGCTCGCGAGGAGCGCCTCGGCGATGACGAACCGCGCCACATCCGCGCCGACGCACGTCAATTGGCAGACGATATGGCCGTCGTAGACATCCGCCACGACGCCTGGCAGCGCGTCCGACTCGGCGTTGATAAGGCGCAGGGCGTTTGTTTTTGAGATCGCGCCGAGCGCATCGCGGCGACGCACGGCCTCCTCCACGCGACGGGCGAGAAGTTCTTCAAGGTTCGGCGCGTCGGGTCCAAATGACAGGAGACGGACGCGGATCTGCGAGGCGGGCGAATACCAACCGTAGCCCAGCGTCGCGCCGCGCGCATCGCACACGCGAACGAACGCGCCTGCCTCAACGCCCGCTTCACCAGAGGCGACCGCGCCCGAGAAAATCCACGGATGACCTTTTTGGACGCTCTTCTCGCGCCCAGGCTTCAAGACGATCGACGGCATGACATTCTCACCCTTCATTTAGTAAAAGACCTTCCAAAGAAAAAGCCCGCGCGCGGGAGCGGTCTCAACACGCGCCGTGCGTGGCGGATGCTCATCGAGAAGCTCCTTCACCGCCTCGGGCTTCTCGTTTCCCTTGCCGACGGCGATCAAGAATCCAACCATCGAGCGAACCTGCTTGTAGAGAAAGCCATCGCCGCGCACGATGAACGTGTAGCGAGGACCCACGCGCTTCACCTCGAATGAAAAGATGGTTCTCTCGGTTGTCTCAAGGTCGCGATTGGGGTTCGCCGCGAACGAAAGAAAGTCGTGTTTCCCCACGAAGAACGAGGCCGCCTTCTGCATCGCGGCGAGGTCGAGCGGACGATGGCAGAATGTCCAGTAGGGAGCCAAGTGCGGCGGCAGGATCTCGGCCTGATAAAGTTGATAGCGATATTCTTTGCCCTTCGCAGAAAGGCGCGCGTCGAAGTCGTCCTTCGCGTAGGTCGCCTTCAGAACGCGCACGGCCTCGGGGAGACGCGAGTTCATCGCGCGCACGAGATTCTTCGGCGGAATCGGCTTCGTGAGCGTGAAGTGCGCAACGAACCCCTTCGCGTGAACGCCCGCGTCGGTGCGCGACGAGCCGAAGACACGCACGGGCGCGCCCTCGAGGTAGGCGAGCACCTCTTCGACGACCTGCTGGATGCCGACGGCGTTCTCTTGAAACTGCCAGCCCGAATACGCCGTGCCGTCGTAGGCGATGACCGTTCGATATTTGCGCTTCTCGTTCATGCTTCTTTCTCCGCGCGAAATCAAGTCAGAGCCCGACGACCTCCGCGTCAAGGCGAAAACCCGTCTTGAAGAAGACCGCCTCCCTCATGAGTGAGGCGAGCGCGAGAACATCAGAGGGCGTCGCGTTCGCGCCGCGCACGATGACGTTGGCATGTCCCTCCCAGACGAACGCGCCGCCGACGCGAAGCGTCTTCGCGAGCGCCTCTTCCAAGAGCCGCCCCGCAAAGTCGTTCGGCGGATTCTTGAAGACACTTCCGAATGTGCCAGGCGGAAACTTGGCGCGCCTCGCGAGATAATCTTGCGCCTCCTCGTTCCCGCGCGCCCCAAACGCGTCCTCTTTTTTGAGTCTGACGTCCTGAATCTCGCCCGTGATCGCACTCGTGCGATAGCCAAAGCCGCAGTCCTTCGCCGCCACCCACACGCCATCGACCTTCACCGCATCAAGGACTTCCGAGAACGAATGGCCAAACGCGCCCGCATTCATCTTGACCCATCCACCAATCGTCCCGGGAATGCCCGCCATCCACGGGCAGAGCGTGGGATGCGCCTTTACGATCTCGGACCCCGGCCGTCCCGCCCGTCCCGTCGTCTTCACATAGTCCACGGAAAGGTCGAGATCGCTCTTCCAAAGGTTCGTCCCGCCACCGATCCAGACGCGACGGCGCGCGAACGACTCGCCGCGCGCACGCCGTGCGAGGTCATCCTTCACCTTCGGCAGAAGACGGACGATGTCACCCGCGCCGAGAAGAAGCGTCAAGTCCCCTTCTTTCATGGCGTTCCGCGCATGCTCCCACGCCTCGTCGCAACTTCGCGCGAGAAGAAGGCGCGGCGCGTCCGCCTCGTCCGCCCACGCCGCGCGCAAGGCGGCGTAGAGGCTCGCAATCGTCCCGCCCGCAATGGGCGACTCGAACGCGGCATACGTCGGGCAGAGAACGACTTCGTCCGCGCCCTTGAACGCCGCAGGGAAGTCGTGAAGAAGCGCCTTCGTGCGCGAGAAGCGGTGCGGCTGAAAGAGAACGCGCAATGTCCCCTTCGCGACGGCGCGCGCCATCGAGACCGCGCACGCCATCTCGGTCGGATGATGCGCGTAGTCGGTGTAGACGCCTGCGGCGACCTTCTGGAAGCGGCGATCGGGAAGAGTGGCAACAATCGCAGGAAGCGCGGCGGCGATCGCCGTGAGGGCATGCCCGCGACGGCGCGCGACCTCGGCGGCCATCAGCGCGTTTCGGCGATTGTGCGGCGCGAGATGAAGCGCGTCCAGGCCGAGCGGCGCGGCGAGCGATTCGAGCGCGGCGGGGTCGTCAAGAACCTCGCGCGCGTTCGCCTTCGCGCGCGCAAAGCAGGCGAGATAGTCGTCGCGCGTCTTGAAATGGTCGGGGTGGTCGTATTCGCAGTTCGTGACGACGAGCGTCGTCGCGTGATACTTCTCAAGCGTGCCGTCCGACTCGTCCGCCTCAACGACGAGCACGCCGCGCGCATCGCCGCCCCCTACGGGAAAGTCACCCGTCTCGCCACCAATCGCCCACGAAACATTCTCGCCGAGCGCAAGAAGAAGTCGCGCAATCCATGTCGAGGTCGTCGTCTTGCCGTGCGAGCCGCAGACGGCGATTGAATCGGACGAGTCGGAGACGAGGCGCGCGAGGACATCGCCGCGCAAGCGGACGCGGCCGCCCGCCGCGAGACGCTCGGGCGCGTCGGGATGAACGGCGGGCGTCACGATGACTTCGTCCATGCCGTTGACGTGGCCGACATCGTGCCCGACAAAAACGTGAATGCCCTTCGCCTCAAGCCACTTCGTGCGCGGCGTCTCGGCGAGGTCGCACCCCGTGACGTCGTGCCCACGCGACTTGAGGAGCACGGCGAGAGCCGCCATGCCCACGCCGCCAATGCCGACGAAGTGGATCTTCATGGCGCGATCGCTACCTCGTCTTTTGGAAGAGCGGCCGCGCGACCTCGTAGAGTTCTTGCTCCTTCTGGAGGCGCACAAAAATCCGCTGTCGGTCGAGACGGTAGGCCTGGACGAAACTACTCTCGGCGGCCTTCACTTTGCCAAGCCGCCGCTGGACTTTCGCGAGGTCCGCCCAAGCATCCGCATCGCGTGGCGAAAGACGGAGGTAGCGCGAGAGCGCCTTCTCCTGATCGGCATTAAGGCGCGCTTCGGCGAGAATCTGCGCGGCGACGCGCAGAGCCTGCGCATCGTTGAGGCCTTCGACGAGCGTGCGTATGATCTCGGCCGACTCGCGCGTGCGACCGAGTTCGTAGTAGCACTGCGCGAGCGTGAATGTCTCTGCGTCCGTCATTGGCGCGGTCTTGTCCATCGCGCGGCGCTCAAGTGCCTCAAGCGTCTTGCGCACACGGCGGACGCGCTCAACGTAACTTCTCATCGTCGCGGTGCGGCGGTTGTTGGGGTCGATCCGATCGGTGTAGTCGAGAAGGTCGAGAACGACGGCGTACTTCTGGAACGGCAAGAGGCACTCCTGCGCGTAGCGGAATGTGGCCTCGGGCGAGGCGGGGTAGAGGAGGACGGCCTCGCGGAACGCCTGCGCGCCCTCGCGATAGTGACCCTGCTTCACGTAGAGCCCCGCAATCGCCGCGCGCAGTTTCGAGAAGCTCTTCTGCCCCGCGAAGTCGCGACGATACATTGGGTCGTTGAGAAGACGGCGCATATACCAGTCCCAAAAGTCCTTGTCCTGCGTCGCGCGCTTTGCGTCGTAGGACGTCTTCTCGGCGTTGATCTTCATGATGAGCCCATGCGGCGAGAGGTAGGGATACATCCACGGAATGACGTACGATTCCTCGACGTAGAAGGCGTGGCGCAGACGGTCGTGGTCGTGCATCATCTTCGTGAGGATGCCGTTGATCTCCATGACGCCGAGCGCCCCCGTCACCTGGACGCGTCCGTTCATGATCTGCAGGTCGCCGTTCGCCTGCCGGACGCCGCGCTGGACTTCGTCGACGTAGATGTTGAAGGCGTCCGCCGAGTCCTCCTTCGACGGAATCC
>CAYNVE010000071.1:0-6757 GCA_964400635.1 uncultured Lentisphaeraceae bacterium | reverse complement strand
CGAAGGTAAATTGCGTTTCGTTTCGGGCTTGACACCCCTCGGTCACGCGAGCGAGAAGCGGTAGGCACGGCCCGCGCCGCCGATGGCGGAAAGCGCCTTTAAAATTTGCGCCTTCGCGGCCCGCGACCGAGCAAGGGCGAAGAGAAAACCACCACCGCCCGCGCCCGCGAGTGTGACGGCCTCCGTCCACGGCGCGAGGCGCGCGATAATCGATTCAACATGCGGATTCGTGCTACCCGGGTCAAGCGCCTTCTTGTCGAGCCAGTAGCGATTGAGGGCGTCGGCAAACGCGCTCATGTCCCCACGTTCAAGCGCGGCGAACGCGGTGCGCGCGTCCTTTTTCATCCTCTTGACGATGGCCTGCGCGAGTCCCTCGGCGTTTTCACGATAGAACGAGATGACGCCGCGCAAGATGTTCCGCGCCATGCGCTTCTGCCCCGTGAAGTAGAGGACACCGCGCGCGTCGAGGAACGCCGCAAGTCGCTGCTCGGCCTCTCGCGAGAGCCGCCGCACGCAAAATCGCTGAGCCTTCCCCTTCGCCGTCTCAATCAACTTCACGCCTAAGTAGAGCGCGCCCATCTGATCTTCCCAGCCGCCGCCCGTCGCCATGACGCGCTCAAGTTCAAGCGTCAGGTGTGCAACAGAGTCACGAAGCGACGCGCCCGCCTTCTCGACTTCATCGGGCTTAAGGACGCGCAGAAGTGCCTCAACGAGCGCCGAGCCGAGAATGGACGAAGTTCCAAGCCCACTCCCCTTCGGGACATCGGCGCGGATGCACACACGAAGACCTCCATCCGTCTGAAAATGGTAGCCGACGACCTTCAAGGCACTCTTGATGAGCGCGCACCAGTCGTTCGGGTCGATCGCGCCGTCAATCTCCGCCTGCGCCTTGAGGACACCCCGTCGCCCCAGATCGACGCTCTCCACGCACACAACATCTTCGTCAATGCGTTCGACCGTCGCGACGACGCTCTCGCGCCCATTGAGACAGATTGCCGCGTTCAAGACCGCGCCGCCCATTTCGTAGCAGATGGGCGGGGTGTCGCTCCAGCCGCCCGCAAAGTCAAGGCGCAAGGGGCGCGTGACGCGCGCCGAGCGGACGCGCACAGAGCGACGAAGCGCGAGAAGCCGCGCCGTGTCAATATTCCGCATTTTCTCGCCAAGGCCATGCTTTTCCCAGAGCCCGTCATCCTTAAACGTGTCGTCAATCTGGTAGCGGAGGAAATACCACGAGCCATCCTTAAGAGGCAGTGCCGTCAGGCACTCGCCGCGACCCAACGAGACGGGGCCGAACGCGCGCGGCACATTCGTGACGATGTTGTCGCCACCGAGACGGCGAATAGGGGCCTCAACGCCGTCCACGAGAACGCGCTGCCCCTTCTTGCGGCGACCAAGGCGCGCGAGAAGTTCGCGACTCGATCCGATATGGAAGAAGCGGCACGACGGGACGAGGCTCACGAAGAACGGCGCGAAGCCACCGAGAAGCATCTTTGGAAACTCATCATAGATGTCGCCCTTCGGCTCAAGCGCAGCGACTTTCTCGGCCGTCTCCCAGTCGAAGTGGAGGATGCCCGTGTCGATCAGAAATGTGCCACGCGAAACCTTCGGCTTTTGGAGAAAGCCTTGGACGCGGACGAGATGCCGCGCGGTCGTTGTCGACGCGAGATAGACGCCGTGTGCGCGCGCGACTTTAGGTCCGTCCGAATAGGCGACGCCCGTCACGCCCGTCGGAGAAAAGCGCACCTTCTTCGCATCGAGAATCGGCACGACATCGCCGCAACAAACCGTCACGCCTGGCGCGGGATCGAGCCCCTCCATGGTCTCGACGATGTGGTCTAGAATCGGGCGTCCGTCTGGCATGGGAACAAACGCCTTGCCGAGTGCGGCATAAGCAGGCGTCCTCTTCGCGTCTCCACCCGAATGGCAAATGAGAACGCGCGTAAATTTCGTCTTCCGCTTCAGGAGGCGCAAAACGCGCACCGTCGCGCCGAGCGAGCCGATGCGTCGCCCGCCAGGATCCGCCACAACAAGGACATTCTTTCTCCCCTTCAACTGGGCGCGGTAGCCCTTCGCCTGCGCTTCATTCGCAGCGGTCAAGACGACGAGATCGAACATCTTCACTTCTGGTGTCTTTCCTTGAGTTCGAGAAGATCGAGAGGGATCTTGCGCTTTTCTCCTGGCAGGTCGGCGACAAAGCGCGGCAGTGAAAGTCCCCCGATGCGCTCGGCGCAATATCGCTCAATCTCCTTCGCCCTTTCAAGCGGCACGCCGAAACGCTCAACGAGCCCCGCGACAGGATCGCACTGAAAGACGTAGTAGGGACGGATGCGCGCGGCAGAAAGCGCCTTTAAGAGCGCGAGCATCTTCTTTGGGCGATCATTGACACCGCGCAGAAGAACGGTCTGCGACGAGACGGGGATACCACGGTCAATGAGACGTTGAGCGGCGGGCGCGGCTCGTCGCGCCTCCTCGGCCGTGTTGATGTGCACATTCGCCCAGACCTTCTTCGAGCGCGCGAGAAGGCGCGCGAGGCGATCGGTGACACGCGCGGGGCAATCGACGGGCGCGCGCGTGCAGATGCGCACGACCTCTATCTGATCGAGCGCGGCGAAGGCATCGACAAAGCGCATCACGGCCGCATCCGAAAGCGTCAGGACATCACCGCCTGAAAGGAGCACATCGCGAACGGCGGGGTGGCGCGTCACGTAGCGGACGCAAGCATCAAGCCGCGCACATGAGTCAACGACGGGCGTTCGGCCGAGGATGAACGTGCGTGTACAATGCGCGCACGCGCCGAAGCAACGGTCGGTCGTCATCACGAGGACGCGGTCGGGGAAGCGTTGCTTGAGCCCCGCGGGGAGGCCCTTTCGCGGCGTAAGCTCGCCGAATGGATCGACACTATTCTTCATTGAAGAGGCTCATGGGAATGAAGCAGGTCGCAAGCGCATGGTCGCGCACCGTCCGAACCGTCACCTCGATGTCGCGTCCCTTGAAGGTCGGAAACTCGTCGAGCCACTTGCCTGTAAGGCGCATGACGAGTCGCCCGGCGTCCTGCACATAGTCGACGACATTCATCTGATCAGGGTCATAGGCGATGCCCGTACCGAGTGCCTTTGAGACCGCCTCTTTTGCGCACCAGAAGCGCAGGAATGTCTGCGCCGGGTTCGCCGTCTCCGCGCCGAGTTCGTGCTCCTCAGCACTGAAGACATTCTTCGCGAAGTCGTCGGAGAGAACGCGCGAGGCCGCCTCAACATCGACACCGACGCGCGCGGAGGCCGCCGCCACCGCGACAACGAACTGCGCGGTGTGGGCGATGGCAATGTCGAGTTTCGTCGTCAGGAATGTGCGCCACGTGCCCGAGGCGATCGGCTTGCCGCGCGGCGAGCGATCGATTTCGACATCGGCATCGCTCCAACGCGCTTGGTAGAAGTCATTTAAGAAGCGGCGAACGGCCTCCTTCGCCGCGATGCGCCCGAAGAGCCATTCGGCGCGGCGCGGAATCGAGCCCGACATCTCGCGGAAGGCCTTGCGCTCGCGCCCGCACAGAACGATGCGCGAGATGATGCGGAGCCACAGTTCTTCATTGTCGCGCGTGAAAATGGAATAGGGAATGTCGGTCACGAAGGCCGAGGCGACATCCGTCGCGGGGCTGCCGAGTTGCTCGCTCGCGAGCGGCCGGGTGAGGAAGGCGAGCGGCGGCTGCATAACAAGCTGGCAGTATTCGACAGGGACGCGCTCGGTGAGTTCCTCCCAGCCCGAGACGACCGAGAGTTGCTTGCCGTTGCCATCGGTGACCGTGATGTCGCAAAGCTGGCTTTCGGGCGTCACGCTCGTGAGGCGCAAGTAGCATTTGAGCGACGCGCCCTCCTCGGGGAGAACGGCGGGGAGCGTCAGACGCCGCATACGGAACGGCAACGAAAACGCGCCCGCGAACCGCTCGTGACTGCGCCAGAGCGCGAAGCCGCTCACGACGACACCGAGGAGAACGGGGTTCACAATCCAGATGGGGAAGCGCGTGAAGGCGACGTTCCCCGCGAGCGCGGGCACCTCGATTTGATAGTCGAGGCCCGATTCGCTCCAGGCCTCAACGAAGCGGATGCGCCGAAGGCGCGCACCCGACGAGAGTCGGCTCGGGTAGATTTCGCGCCCCGACCAGTGGACGCTCCGCGGGCGCGAGAGTGGGGCGACCGAGACGGGTTCGGGCGCGGGGGCCTCGGCGGCGAAAATGACAACCGTCTCAACGAGCGGCCAAGTGTACGCGCTCTTCGGGCTATCCTCACGCAACTGCACCTTGACGGCGATTTCGCCCGCCGTCGCGGCGGCGACGCGCTCGGCGCGGAGGACGAGTTTCAATTGCTCGTCGCGGAACGAAACCATGTGGCGGCAGAAGAAGTCCTCCACACGCACAGGCGTCCGACTCGGCACGACAAGCGCGGCCGTCTCGGCCATCATCTCGAGCGCGACGGGGACGGGCAGAAGGATGAGACCTTTTAAGTTTGGGTCGGAGTAGGAGATTTGGCTCGTGCCGAGCGCGAAGTCGGCAATAAACGGCATGTCCGAGATCTTGACGAGCTTCGAGATCTCAATCGCGACACCCGGTGTCTGCGAGAGCGTGTCGGCGTCGGAAACGAGCGGGTTCATCGCGCCGAAGTCGAACTGTCGCTGACGGCGCGCCTGTTGAGCGAGGACGGCCGCACGCCGCGCCGCGACCTTCGCGCCGCGCTTCTTCGGCTCGGCGAGGAAGTCGGCCGCTTGAAGCGCGGTCTCGTGCGAGACGAGCGTGAGGCGCGGGAACGCGCGCGAAAGGATCATCTCGGCATCCTTGCGCACCTCGAGCGAGAGCGCGGCCCCAAAGTCGAGCGTGCGCGCGCCGCGATGGGTGAAGGCGGGCGCGAGGTCGACCTTCGCGCCAAGTGCCAAGAGTTGGCCGAGCGCGTGTAAGAACTGAACGCGCCCCGAGCGGTGAATCGAATTGAGCGCGAGCGCGGCAACGTTCTCGCCCTTGAGCGTCTCGTCAATGGCGCTCGTCAGATAGCCACGCGGGCCGACTTCAAGAAAAACGCGATAGCCCTCGTCGTACATCTGGCGGATCGTCTCGCGGAAGCGCACACTCATCGCCCAGCGGCTCGCCGCATCTTCGCGCGCGGCCTTAAGCCCCGAGGCGAGGCGCGTAGCCGTCGCGCACGAGTAAACCTCCGTTGAGAGGTCGTGCTTCATCCATGTCGCCGCGAACTTGCGCACGACCGGGACGAGCGACTCGCACAGTGGCGTGTTGAATGGGCGATCCAGCGCGAGCTTCATGACATGGACGTGCGCGGCCGCAAGACTGGCGAGAACCGCCTCCTCGTCTTCGGCCAAAATCGCATACGTCTTCTGGCGTGGCGAGAGGTCCACGACGCACCACGCCTTTCGGTCGCCGAACGCGGAAAGAACCTTCTCGTTCTCCTCTGGCGCATGCAAGAGGACGGTCAGCATGACGACCTTCTCAAGCCCACCACGATTCACGGCCTTATCGACGATCTGGTAGATCTCGCGCAGGACGCCCACGCGGTCTGCGCGCGCGGGGTGCTCACCCGCCGCACCCGAGCACATGAAGGCCGCGAGATCGCCACCCGCAAGACCCACCGTCCCATCAGGCGAAACGCCGTAGAGGCGCAGAAGGCGCGTGAGCGCGTCGCAGGCCGCATAGGTCGATACGAGCGTCTGCGCGTACGCGCCCGAGGCATAGATGTCAGCATCGTGGCGGTAGTAAGGCGCGGGCGGAAAGACGAAGGACGAGGGCGTGAAGTCGTCGTTCTCCTTCATCGCCTCTTCGAGTTCATCAAAGGCGTGTCGGCAGACGTCATTCTCGATGACGAGGTCGCGGAGCATATCGGGGTAGAAGCCCATGACACCTGGGTAGACGAAGGCCATCTTCGCACCGCCTTCGCCGAGGAGGCGGTTTCGGCAGTAGTAGGTGCCGCTCTTATCACGGATGCGCCGAAGGCTCTCGGAATCGAGGCGCGTGCGCGCCGCGTCGAGGCGGGCGCGAAGGTCGGCAATGTCGGAAACGACGAGTGAAAGAACACAGGGGCCCGTCTTGAGCGACGCGGTGTAGGCGACATCAAGAAGCGGCACGTCGGGGACGCGGTCGAGAAACGCAACAAGGCGCGCAATCTCGTCCTTGAGGGACGACTCGTTCTCGGCCGCGACAATGACGAGCTCGTCCATCAGGCGAGATTCCTTTTGCCACGAAGTTTGAGCCAGACGCGCAGAAGCTCGCATTCGCTCCACGCCTGCGCCGTGCAGCCCTTCTGCGCGTGCGGCGCGTCGCCATCCGCGCACTCGGACATGTGGCCGATGCAGCCCGTGTTGAGGCTCTCAACCGCGCCGGCGAGAAGACCGAGCGCGACTTCGCTCTTGCACTCATTCAGCATAACAAGCGCCTCCGCGTAGAGCGGGAACGGCCACGCCCAGACGGTGCCGTTGTGGTAGGCGGGCTTCCTTTGCGTATCCTCGTCGCCTGCGTAGACGCCGCGATAGAGAGGATGCCCTGAATTGAGCGTGCGGATGCCGCTCGGCACGAGCAACTCCTCCGTCGCCACGAGGATTGACGGATCGTCGAGAATGCCGAGCGTCAAGAGGAAGAGCTGGTTCGGGCGGATGGTATCCTCGGGTGTCGCGTCTTTGGCGCGCTCGCCGTTCGGCGCGGCGAGGCAGTCACGGTAGCCGTGTCCCTCCCACTTGAAGAGCGACTTCACGGACGCGAGGGCCTTCT
>CAYNVE010000070.1:0-6758 GCA_964400635.1 uncultured Lentisphaeraceae bacterium | reverse complement strand
AGGCCGAAGCCCTTCGCCGCAAGAAATCGCTCAGTGACGCGCGCCCGTGGGAGGATAACGGCTGGTCGGCGTCGAAGCTCGCGGATCCTGTTTCAAAGAAGGAACAGCTGCGTCGTCTCAAGGACGAGGCCAAGAAGCAGGACGAAGAGCACGAGACGCGTCGCGAGATGGACAAATGGAAACTTAAGCGCGTCAAGGATCTTCAGGAGCGCGCGGAGAAGGAGCAGGCGGAAGATCGGCGCGCTGAAGAGTCTCGACGCACGAGCGAGGAGGACGAGGCGCAAGCAACGCCGCTCTTGAGTGAACTTCAATCAGAAACCGAAACGAAATAAAAAAGGAACAGATAACATGGTCAATCGAATCATCCTGAATGAAACCTCGTACCACGGCGCGGGCGCGATCGCGTCCATCGTCGACGAACTCGCGCGTCGCGGCCTCAAGAAGCCGATCGTCTTCTCCGACCCCGACCTCATCAAGTTCGGTGTCACGGCGAAGGTGACGAAGCTCCTCGACAAGGCGAAGGTTCAATACGCGGTCTACTCGGAAATCAAGCCGAACCCGACGATTGAGAATGTCAAGAACGGCGTCAAGGCGGCGAAGAAGGCGAAAGCCGACTCGATCATCGCCATCGGTGGCGGTAGCTCGATGGATACGGCGAAGGCCGTCGGCATCATCCTCGCGAACCCGAAATTTGCTGATGTGCGCTCGCTCGAGGGCGTCGCGCCGACGAAGAACCCCTCGAAGCCGATTCTCGCCGTTCCGACGACGGCTGGCACGGCGGCGGAGGTGACGATTAACTACGTCATCACCGATGTTGAGAAGAAGCGCAAGTTCGTCTGCGTCGACCCGCACGACATCCCCGTCGTCGCGTTCGTCGACCCCGACATGATGAGCTCGATGCCGAAGGGACTGACCGCCTTCACGGGCATGGACGCGCTCACGCACGCGATCGAGGGCCTCATCACGAAGGCCGCCTGCCCGATGACCGATATGATGCACCTCGAGGCGATTCGCCTCATTTCGCTTTCGCTGCGCGACGCGGTCGCGAACAAGCCGTCGGGGCGCGCGGGTATGGCGCTCGGCCAGTACATTGCGGGCATGGGCTTCTCGAATGTCGGCCTTGGCATCGACCACTCGATGGCGCACGGGCTTTCCGCGCTCTACGATATGCCGCACGGCAAGGCGTGCGCGATTCTGCTGCCGACGGCGATGAAGTTCAACGCGCCGAAGTCGGGCGACAAGTATCGCAAGATCGCCATTGCGATGGGCGTCAAGGGTGCGGAGAAGATGCCGCTCGCGAAGGCGCGCCAGGCGGCGATTGCGGCCGTTGAGAAACTCTCGAAGGATGTTGGCATCCCGGCGAACCTGAAGGGCGTTCTCAAGAAGGAAGATGTTGCCTTCCTCGCGAAGTCGGCCTACGCCGATGCGTGCCGCCCGGGGAACCCGCGCGATCTCACGACGAAGGACATCGAGAAGCTCTACCTCTCGCTCATCTGAACGGAAGGGGAACGAAGATGGCGAAGAACATGGTCATCGCCCAGTCGGGCGGCCCGTCGATGGTCATCAACGCCTCGCTCGTCGGGGCGGTCATGATGGCGCGGCTGAAGTCGTCGCCGATTGGCAAGATCTACGGCGCGCGGCACGGCATCGAGGGCATTCTGAAGGGCGACTACATCGACCTGCGGAAGGTGAGCGAGAAGAAACTTCTCGCGATCGCGAAGACGCCGAGTTCCGCGTTGGGCTCGTGCCGCCGCAAGCCGACGGTCGAAGACTGCCAGGCGATCTTCCGCGCGTTCAAGAAGCGTGACGTTGGCTACTTCTTCTACATCGGCGGCAACGACTCCGCGGATGCCGCGCGCATCGTTGCGGAGGAGGCCGAGAAGGAGGGCTACCCGCTCGTCGCCTACCACATCCCGAAGACGATCGACAATGACCTGCGCTCGTGCGACCATACGCCGGGCTACGGCTCGGCGGCGCGCTTCGTCGCGACGGCGATTCGTGGTGACGACCTCGACAATCGCGCCCTCGGCGGCGTCAAGATCGATGTCATCATGGGGCGCGACGCTGGCTTTCTGACGGCGGCCTCCGCGCTCGCGCGCGTCCGTCCAGACGATGGCCCGCACCTCATCTACCTGCCCGAGGTGCCGTTCTCCGAGGCGGCGTTTGTTCGCGACGTGAAGGCCGCGATGAAGAAGTTTGGTCGCTGTGTTGTCGCAGTCTCCGAGGGGATTCGCGGCAAGGACGGCACGCCCATCGGCGCGAAGCTCGGCTCGGGCGAGACGGACTCGCACGGCAATGTCCAGATGTCGGGCACGGGGGCTCTCGGCGACGCGCTCGCGAAACTTCTGAAGGCGAAGGCGGGCGTGACGCGCGTTCGGGCCGACACCTTCGGCTACCTGCAGCGTTCCTTCCCGGGCATTGCCTCGCCGGTTGACCTCAAAGAGGCCTACGAGGTCGGCTCGGTCGCGGTCGCTTCGGCGATTGCGGGCGAGTTCACGATGGGGACGATCGGCATTGAGCGCAAGAAGGCGAAACGCTATCAGGCAACCTACTGCGCGCGGCCGATCGCCGACGCGGCGAAACTGACGCGGAGTGTGCCGAGCGCGTTCATCGCGAAGAGTGGCCACGATGTGACCGCCGCGTTCATCGACTACGCGAAGCCGCTCGTGGGGGATCTCCCCGCGTGCGAGGTCTTCTAGTTGACGCGCGACGCCTACATTCTGGCGGGCCCGACGGCGAGCGGCAAGAGTGCGCTCGCCGCCGCGCTTGCGCGCGAAATGGGGGCCTATGTCCTCTCGGCCGACTCGATGAACGTCTACACGGGCATGGACATCGGCACGGCTAAGCCCTCGCGCGAGGAGCGCGAGGCGCTTCATATGGGCGGCGTTGATCTCGTCACGCCCGCCGAGCCGTTCTCGTCGGGCGCGTGGTTGCGCGCGGCCGCGATCTGGGTGCGCACGGTCCCCGCAACGGCCCCCATTGTCATCGTCGGCGGCACGGGGCTCTACTTCTCGGCGCTGTTGCGCGGGCTCGATCGCGCGTGGGTCGCGCCGCCGCCCGCCTACCCCGTCGTGAAAATTGATCGCGCGATCGTGCGCGCGCGTATCGCCGCGCGGCTCGACGATATGTTTATGCAGGGATTGGAAGAGGAGAAGCGGCGCTTGCACGCGCTTTACCCCGTTTGGTCGCGGACGGCCGCGCTCGCCATCGGCTACCGCGAGGGCGATACGCGCGAGAAAATTTTGACGCGGACTTATCAGCTCGCGAAGCGGCAGGATACATGGTTTCGCCATCAGGCAACGCCGATTTATGTCGAGCCGACGCGTGAGGCCGTGCGCGCGGCGTGGGCGGAGCATGGGCCCAATCGTGTCACCTTTGAAGATGTTGAAGAGAGAGAAACATGACGCACATTGAACGAATTGCAGACGAACTAAAAATCCGCGCGACACAGGTCGCGGCCGTCGAGAAACTTTTCGCAGAAGGCTCGACGATTCCCTTTATTGCGCGCTACCGCAAGGAGGCGCACGGCAACCTCGACGAGGTTCAGATCGGAAAGATCCAAGAGCGTCTCGCTTACTTCCGCGAGCTCGACGAGCGCAAGGAGTCGATTTTAAAGTCTATCGATGAGCAGGGCAAGCTCACCGACGAGCTGAAGGAGAAGATTTTATCCTGCACCGTCAAGTCGCGTCTCGAAGACCTCTACCAACCCTTCAAGCCGAAGCGTCGCACGCGCGCGCAGGTCGCGAAGGAGAAGGGCTTTGAGCCGCTCGCGGACGAAATCTGGAACGGCGCGTGGCAGGGTGGGTCTTCCGATGAAGATCTTTCGTTCGCGCGCGACATCCTCGCCGAGCGCATCGCCGACATCCCCGATGTGCGCGGCGCGGTGCGCCAGGCCTTCGCGACGAAGGCGGTCGTGAAGAGCGAGGTCGTAAGCCCGCGCCCGACGACGCCGACCAAGTTCGAGCAGTATTACGACTTCTCTGAGCCGATTGCAACGATTCCTTCTCACCGCTATCTCGCGATTCGGCGCGGTCAGGCCGAGAAGGTTCTTTGGGTGAAACTTGAGCTCGACCGCGAGGCGGTCGTCACGCGCATCGTCGAGATTGTGGACGCGACGCGCGGCGCGCGTGGAAGCGCGGCGTGCGAAGTGCAGATTCGCCTTTCTGCCGAGGATGCCTACAAGCGGCTTCTCGCGCCGAGTTGCGAGATCGATGTCATGGTCGAGAAGAAGGGCGAGGCCGACCGCGCCGCCGTCGAGGTGTTTGCCGAGAATCTGCGCCACTTGCTCCTTGCGAGCCCTCTCGGTGAGAAGGCGGTCTTGGCCATTGACCCCGGCATTCGCACGGGCTGCAAGGTCGCGATGATTGATGCGACGGGCAAGTATCTCGGCAAGACCGTCCTCTTCCCGCAGATGAAGGCGACTGAAAGCGCGAAGGCGATTGCGCAGATCGTCGCGAAGTATCACGTTGAGGCGATTGCCGTCGGCAACGGCACGGCGGGGCGCGAGACGGAGGCGTTCGTGCGCGAAACCTTGAAGCGCCTCAAGGTCCAGCACCCCGAGATCCCGACGCCCCTCGTCGTCTCCGTTTCCGAGGCGGGCGCGAGCGTCTACTCGGCGAGCGAGATTGCGCGCGAGGAGTTCCCCGACCTCGACCTGACCGTGCGCGGCGCGATCTCAATTGGTCGCCGCCTGCAAGATCCGCTCGCTGAACTCGTGAAGGTTGATCCGAAGGCGATTGGCGTGGGGCAGTATCAGCACGATGTGTACCAGCCGCTTCTCGCCGCGAAACTCGACGAGGTGGTCGTGAGTTGCGTGAACGGTGTCGGTGTCGAGTTGAACACCGCCTCCGCGCCGCTCTTGGAGCGTGTCTCGGGGCTGACGCCGACACTTGCGAAGGCCATCGTTGAGTGGCGCGATGCGAATGGCAAGTTCGCGAGCCGCGATGACCTTATGAAGGTGAAGGGGCTGGGGCCTAAGGCGTTCGAACAGTGCGCGGGCTTCTTGCGCATTCGCGGCGCGAAGAACCCGCTCGATGCGTCGGCCGTCCACCCCGAGCGCTATGCCCTCGTCGAGCGTATGGCGAAGGATGTCGGCCTCGGCGTCGCCGACCTCGTTGGCAATGCGCTCGCGGCGAAGAAGATTGATATCCGCGCCTACATCACGAAGGATGTCGGTGAGCCGACCTTGAAGGACATCGTCTCGGAACTCGTTAAACCTGGGCGCGACCCACGCAAGACGTTTGAGCCGCCGTCGTTCCGCGAGGATGTCACGAAGATCGAGGACGTGAAGGAGGGTATGAAACTTGAGGGTGTCGTCACGAACGTGACGGCCTTCGGCGCGTTCGTGGATATCGGCGTTCATCAGGACGGGCTTATCCATCTTTCGGAACTTTCCGACAACTACGTTTCGGATCCGGCGAGCGTCGTCAAGGCGGGCGACCGTCTTCAGGTCACGGTGATCGGCGTTGATGTGGCGCGCGGGCGCATCTCGCTCTCGGCGAAGTCGCGTCCCGTCGTCGGCGCGCAGGCGTCATCATCGTCGCACTCCGCGCTCGGCGCGCGCAAGTCGGCCGTCTTCGCGCCGAAACATGCGTCGGGCGGCTTTAGTTGCAATCCGTTCGCGAATCTGTAGGGAGAGAATGCTATGGCCTGCGAGGTGATGGGGATTGTCAATGTGACGCCTGACTCGTTTTCGGACGGCGGCACATTCTTCTCGGTCGAGGAGGCCGTCCGCCGCGCGCGCCATGTCGTCGAGGAGGGCGCGTCGTTTGTTGACCTAGGGGGCGAGTCCACGCGGCCTGGCGCGACGCCGCTTTCGTGGGAGGAGGAGTGGGCGCGGCTCGAGCCCGTTTTCGCGGCTCTTGAAGAGGGTGGCATTCTGCGCGGGGGCAAGGCGCGCCTTTCGATCGACACGTATCATGTCGAGACGGCCGCACGCGCGATCGAGCGGGGTGCGCGCGTCGTCAACTGCGTCTACAAGGAGAGCGTTCCTAAAATGGCGCACCTTCTTTTAGATCACCCCACCGTTGAACTCGTTTTTCCGGCGCGGCTCCCCGATCCGCTGGCGGCGATACCGCCGACCTTGCGCGCCCCGCTCGACGGGCGGCTCTACCTTGACCCGATGATCGGCTTTGGGACGACGCGCGAGGAGGATCTCGCGATTCTGAAGTCGATTTCGGAACTTGCGTCGCATGGTCGCGTCCTCGTCGGCGCGAGCCGCAAGCGGATTGTGAAGCGCCTCACGGGCGAGAAGGTCGCGGGCAAGGATCTCGCCGGCAATCTCGCAATCGCCCTCTGGGCGGCGAGCGAGGGCGCGTCGGTCATCCGCGTCCACGATGTCCGCGAGACCGCCCAGGCTCTGCGCGTCCTCTCGGCGCTGGAGGGGTAGACGAGGAACGTGAAGGAATTGTTGTCATGCCCATTCGAGCGCATGCGTGAGCCGTCTTCTTGCGGACACGAGGGTGAATATGATAAAATATGTCCTGACCTGATCGGGTCAGAATAGGAGATGTTGGAATGACGGCGACATTGGAGATGCCAAAGCAAATCAACTCGATCTCGGAGGCGAAGGCACACTTCTCGGCCATCGTCGACGAGGCGAGCGAGGGTCGGACTTTCGTCATTTGCCGCGCGGGGCGTCCGCTCGTCGTCGTCTCGCGCTATCGTGTTGAGGCGCCGAAGCGTCGTCCCAATTCGCTTGAGGGGAAAATCTGGATGTCGGATGATTTTGATGCGATGCCGGACGGATTTGCGGAGGC
>CAYNVE010000069.1:0-6800 GCA_964400635.1 uncultured Lentisphaeraceae bacterium | reverse complement strand
ACCTCGATCAGGCGCGTGCGGCCATTTCGCAAAAGCCTGACTATATCGGCGTTGGCCCCGTCTGGGCGACGCCGACGAAGGACATCCCAGACCCGACGCTTGGCGTTGAGACGGCAATCAAGATGGTGAATCTCGTGCCGTTCCCGGCCGTCTGCATCGGCGGCATTGACTTAAACCGCATTCCCGAACTTGTCCGAGCGGGCGCGCGCAATTTCGCGGTCGTCCGCGCCGTCTGCGCCGCCGACGACCCTGATGCCGCCCTCTGCGAAGTTCTGTCGCGCGCCTCAACGGCTGTTCAATGATTTAAACATCGTGAAGATTGGTTGTCATCTTTCGTCGAGCGGCGGCTATCTCGCAATGGCGCAGACAGCCGTCTCGATCGGCGCGAATGTCTTCCAGTTCTTCACACGCAATCCGCGTGGCGGCGCGGCGAAGGCGCTTGATAAGGCCGATGTCGCCGCGTTCCGCGCCTACGCCGAGGCGAACGCGATTGGCCCCATCCTCGCGCACGCGCCCTACACGCTCAACGCCGCGAGCGCGACGCCTGCGACGCGCGACTTTGCGAAGGCGGTCTTCCTCGACGACATGAAGCGACTTGAGGCGACGCCGGGCGCGCTCTATAACTTCCACCCAGGCGCGCACGTTGGTCAGGGCGTCGAGGCGGGCATCGCGCTTATTGCGGACATCTTGAAGGGCGTTCTCGCCGCCGCGCCGAAGGGCGGGTGGCAGACGACGATTCTCTTGGAGACAATGGCGGGCAAGGGTAGCGAGATTGGGCGCACATTTGAGGAACTGCGCGCTATCATTGACGCGGTTGAGTCGGCGGCAGATCGACCGCTCGGCGTCTGCCTCGACACGTGCCACGTGTGGGACGCGGGCTATGACATCACGCGCGACCTTGATGGCGTTCTTAAATCGTTTGACGAGACGCTGGGACTCAATCGCCTCAAGGCGATTCACCTCAATGACTCAATGAACGCCCTCTCTTCTCACAAGGATCGCCACGAGAAGATCGGCAAAGGGCGGCTCGGCCTTGACGCGATTCGCGCTTTTCTCAATCATCCGATGCTCCGCGATCGGCCGTTTTACCTTGAGACACCGTGCGACCTTCAGGGCTACAAAGAGGAGATCGCCCTCGTCAAGAGCCTGCGCGACGAAGCCTCGGAGGCGTAACGTGGACTTCGCGCTTTCGACGAACTGGTGCAATCGACGCCTCAAGACGGGTGAGGCGATTGTCGATGCGGCCCTTGCGCTCGGCTTTAAGAGTCTCGAACTCGGCTACCACACGACGGACGAGCAGGTCGTGGGCTTTAAGCGGCGACTCGACGAGATGCCTGTCGGTTCCATCCATGCCTTCGCGCCGATTCCGCTTTCCGCGCCGCAGGGCTACCCCGAACTTTATACGCTCGCGTCATTCGACGAGGAGGCGCGCAACATGGCGCGCTTTCAGGTCATCAAAAACATTCGCTTCGCCGCCGAGATGGGCGCGGACGCGCTCGTCTTGCATATGGGGCGCGTGCCGTGCCGAGGGTGGTTCTCGCGCTTTGATATGCGCCGTCGGCTGAAGCGCGGCAAGAAGATGGTCGAGATTGCGGCGCGGGAACTTGATCTTCTCATGCCCGAACTTGAGAAGCATCATGTGACGCTCGCCCTCGAAAACCTGCCCTACTTGGAGGGCTTCCCTGGCGAGTGGGAATTGATGGATCTTCTCGCCTCGCGCTCTTCTTGCGTTCGAGGTTGGCTCGACACGGGGCATGACGCGGTGCGCGCACGGCGCGGTTGGCGGGGTGTTGTCAAAATCGATGACCCTGAACGGTGGGCGCGCGCGTTTCTCTCGGGCATTCACGTCAACGACATCCTTGACAAGACCGATGACCACCTTCCGCCGGGAAAGGGGACGGTCGACTTCGGCGCGCTAAGCGGCTTCGCACGGGGCGTCCGCCATATCGTCTTTGAGCCGAACGATGCCGTTTCGGAGGCAGACCTCCGCGCTGGCATCGCGCGCCTCGCCGCGATATGGTATAATAATAACGTATGAAGTTTGAGGAAAACCTGAAAAAACTCGAAACGCTGGTCGCCCAGATGGAGCGGGGCGAGATGAATCTTGACGAGATGATCCAGGCGTTCGAAGAAGGGCGCGCGCTCGTGAAGACGTGTCAGGACGATCTTGAGGCTATCCGACTGAAAATTGAAAAGGTGACGAAATCAGGCGCGGTCGAGCCTCTCAACGTCCAGTAGCATTCGTTGCCCTAAGGCTCAACATGAAAACCATCTACGTCCAGGCGCAAGACGATCACATCGAGTCGCTCTTTCGCGCTTCTCCCCTCGCGGCTCTTGAAGAGCTCGTTTGGAACGCGCTCGACGCGGATGCGCGCGAGATCAAGGTTGACCTCATCACAAACCCGCTCGGCGGCATCACGGCCGTGCGCGTCTCGGATGACGGAACGGGCATCGATATCTTAAACGCCGACGCGACCTTCGGCCACCTCGGCGGCAGTTGGAAGCGCGAAGGGGGCGCGACGACGCTCGCGGGGCGGCGCCTCCACGGCCGACATGGGCGCGGGCGCTTCCGCGCGTTCGCCCTTGGCACGCATGTTGAGTGGCGCACGACGACGCGCGTCGGAGGTGAAAATCTTTCGTACAGGTTGAGCGGCGAAGCCGAGCGCCCAGGTTTATTCGCGCTCGAAGAGGCCGCCTCGCCTGGGCCCGCGACGGGGACGGAGGTCTTTATCGAGAATGTTCACGCGACGGTCGACTCGCTTCTTGAGACGAGCGAGACGGTGCAGAACCTCGCGGCGCGCTTTGCGCTCTACTTAAAGAGCTACCCCGATGTGAGGATCTACTTTAACGGCATCCCCGTGACGCCCGTCATTGTCCAGAAGAAGACGGCCTCGTATGTCCTCTCGCTTGAGAACGGTCAGCAGGCGAAACTCGAAGTCATTGAGTGGAAGCGCAAGTTCACGGGCTCGGGTCGCCTCGTCTTCTCGGGACCTGACGGCTTCCAACTCTACGACCGCCCAGCGGGGGTTCGCTCGGGCACGGACGCATCTTTCACCGCCTATCTCATCTCGCCGCGCTTCATCGCTCTTCACGCCGAGAACGCGCTTGTTCTGGACGAGCTCAACCCCGAGGTTCGGATGTATCTTGATAAGGCGAAGGAGACCTTGAAGGCGCACTTCGCCGCCGAGACGCCCGAGAAGAGCGCGTTCGAGCGCGATTGGGAGGCGCGACTCAAAATTTTGTCTCAAGACGAGAAGAAGACGCTTCTCGCCCTCTTGAAAAAATCACTCAAAGCCAAGTAAAAAATGCATACCGTTCTCAACCATCCGCTCGTGAGCCATCGCGTCACGCTGATGCGCGATCAGACGACGCCGCCGAAACTCTTTCGCGAACTCGTCAATGAAATCACCGAATTTCTCGCCTTCGAGGCGCTCAAAGATGTGCACATGAAGGCGGTCGAGGTGACGACGCCTGTCGCGAAAGCGAAGGGTGCGCTTGTGGATGAGCACGTCGTCCTCGTGCCGATTCTGCGCGCGGGCATGGGCATGCTTGACGCGATGCTCCACGTCTTGCCCTACGCGAAGGTCGGCGTCCTCGGCATGCAGCGCAACGAGGAGACGGCAGAGCCCATGCCCTACTACGCGAAGGTTCCACCAGCGAAGGGCGAGGAACTTGCGATTGTCATTGACCCGATGCTCGCGACGGGCGGCTCGGCGTGCGATGCCGTCGCACAGCTGAAAAAACTCGGCTACACGCGCATCAAGTGCCTCCACCTCATCTCCGCGCCCGAGGGCATCGCCAAGTTCGAGAAGGCGCACCCCGATGTCCCCGTCTATGTCGCGGCGAAGGACGAGCGGCTCAATAGCCACTTCTATATCGTCCCTGGCCTCGGCGACGCGGGCGATCGCATCTTCGGAACGCTGTAAGTCAACAACGAAAGAATGACGGCCATGCTTGAGAAACTGTTTAAACTGAAAGCCAATAACACGTCCGTGAAGACCGAGGTCATCGCGGGCATCACAACGTTCATGACGATGGCGTACATCCTCGCCGTGAACCCCGACATCCTGTCGGTCGCGGGTATGCCGAAGGGCGGCGTGTTCGTCGCGACGTGCCTCGCCGCGATCGTCGGTACGCTCCTCATGGCGTTTATGGCGAACTATCCGTTCGTCCTCGCGCCGGGCATGGGGCTCAATGCGTTCTTCGCCTTCACCGTCGTCTTGACAATGGGCTATAGCTGGCAGTTCGCGATGCTCACCGTCTTCGTGGAAGGTCTCGTATTCCTCGTGCTTTCGCTCACGCCCGTGCGCGAGAGCGTGTTCAATGCGATTCCGATTTCCTTGAAGAGCGCGTTCGCGGCGGGCATCGGCCTTTTTATCTGCCTCGTGGCGATGAACTCGGCGGGCATCATTGTGGGCAACAAGGCGACGCTCGTGGCGATGGCGCGGCTCAAAGATGTGCCGTTCGCGACGAGCGGCATCTGCACGATTCTCGCGCTTGTCGGCACCATCATCACGGGCTTTATGCTCGTCAAGGGATTTAAAGGCGCGATTCTCTTCGGCATCTTCGCGACGTGGATTCTCGGCATGGTCTT
This sequence comes from uncultured Lentisphaeraceae bacterium, assembly GCA_964400635.1. Classification (GTDB taxonomy): domain Bacteria; phylum Verrucomicrobiota; class Kiritimatiellia; order RFP12; family UBA1067; genus UBA1067. The sequence continues at coordinate 2,206 of CAYNVE010000069.1, read as the reverse complement.
TCAGGCGGCGGGCATTTATGTGCCCGATGGCAAGATGTTCCATTCCCTTTATCCCAACTTGTCGGCGGAAGGCTTCATGCAGAACTTCCGGGACTTCGGCGCGACCGTGGGCGCGTTCTTCTCGCCTGAGACCTGGACGCATCAGGTGGACGGCAAGGTTGTCGGCGTGGGCTGGGGTCTTGTGAAGTCCCTCGACTTCTTTGTCGTCATGTTCACTTTCTTCTTCTTCGACCTTTTCGACACCCTGGGGACGCTCATCGGCGTGTCGACGAAGTGCGGCTTTCTCGACAAGAACGGCCGCCTGCCGCGCGTCTCGGGGGCCCTCTGCGCGGACGCGATTGCGACGTCGGTCGGCGCGGTGCTTGGCACGTCGACGACGACGACCTATGTGGAGTCCGCCTCGGGCGTGATGGTGGGCGGCCGCACGGGGCTTACGGCCGTCACGAGCGCGGTCCTCTTCGGCCTCGCGATTTTGTTCGCGCCGATCTTTCTCGCGATCCCTGGCTTCGCGACAGCCCCCGCGCTCATCATCGTCGGCTACATGATGCTCTCTTCCTGCGTGAACATCGACTGGGCGAGTCCGGGCGAGGCGGTGCCGGCATTCCTCTCGATTGCCGCCATGCCATTCTGCTACTCGATTTCCGACGGCATCATGTTCGGCGTCATTTCCTACACGCTGATCAATGCGCTCGCGGGCAACTTCAAGCGCATCCATTGGATCATGTACATCCTCACGGCGATTTTCATCGCGAAATACGCTCTGATGTAAGATGAAGAAACTCGACAACTACGTCAAGGCGATACAGGACTTCCCGAAGGAGGGAGTCCTGTTTCGCGACGTCACGGGGATCCTTGAATCGCCAGACGGTTTCCAACTCGCGCTCGACCTCATCACGGGCAGCCTCGCGGAATGCGAGTTTGATCTCGTCGCCGCGCCCGAGTCACGCGGCTTCATCTTCGGCGCGGCCTTAGCCGACCGCTTCCGCCGCGCGTTCGTGCCGATTCGTAAGCCCGGAAAACTCCCGCGTGAGACGATTTCTGAGACGTACCAACTTGAATACGGCTCGGCAACCTTGCACATGCATTCGGATGCCGTGAAGCCCGGCCAGAGAGTCGTCATCGTTGATGACCTGCTCGCGACGGGTGGCACCGCGCTCGCCGCCGCGCGTCTCGTTGAGCGGCTCGGTGGCACCGTCGTCAAGATGATTTTCCCGATCGAGCTTGAGGGCTTCGCCGCCCGTGAGAATGCCTTGAAGGGCTATTCGGTCGAAACGCTTGTCAAATATCCAGGGAAATAACTTATGAAAAACGACATCGATCAAAAGTATTATTCTGACGGCCGAGTCTATGATGCGCGCACCCTCGGGCTTCCCAAGATGGGGCTTTTGGGCGTGCAACATCTCTTCGCCATGTTTGGCGCGACAGTCCTCGTGCCGCTCTTGACGGGCCTCAGCGTCTCGTGCACGCTTCTTTTCGCGGGCTTGGGGACGCTGCTCTTCCATCTCCTCACAAAGCGCATGGTGCCAGCGTTTCTCGGCTCGTCCTTTGCGTTTCTCGCGGGCTACTTTGCCCTCACGGCGATGGAAGGCAAGCCCGGCTGGGAGAACCTCACGAAGACGGATCTTCTCGCTTACGCCTCGGTCGGCGTCTGCGTCGCGGGTCTCATCTACGCAATCGTCGCGGGCTTCGTGAAGGCGTTCGGCGTGAAGACGGTGATGAAGTTCTTCCCGCCCGTCGTGACGGGCCCGATCATCATTGGCATCGGCCTCGTCCTCTCGCCTGTCGCGGTCAATAGCGCGTCTACGTGCTGGCCGGTCGCGCTCGCGGGCATCATCGCGGTTGTCGTCGCGTCCGTCTTCGGTAAGGGCATGGTGAAAATCGTCCCGATCTTAATTGGCGTTGCGGTCTCGTACCTCACGGCGATCATCCTCGGCAATGTCTGCGGCATTGAGGCGGCGAAGATTGACTTCTCGAAGATCGGCGCGGCGGCGTGGGTGGGCCTTCCGTTCCACTGGAACGAGACGGTGTTCCCGATTCTCGCGCACGCGGGCGATAATTTAAGCCGCATCGTCTCGGCGATTCTCATTGTCGCACCCCTCTCGGCGGCGACGATGATGGAACACGTCGGCGACATCTCGGCGATCTCCTCGACGGTTGAGAAGAACTTCTTCGCAAACCCGGGCCTCCACCGCACGCTCGCGGGCGA
>CAYNVE010000068.1:0-6894 GCA_964400635.1 uncultured Lentisphaeraceae bacterium | reverse complement strand
GGACGAATCTTTCGGGATTTCCCTTGTCCTCTAAAGCCGCAATGCTTCAAGGTTCTAATTCGGTCGCTAGAGGCGTGCGTCCTGTGCCCGCCTTCCGCTCCTTCTTCCCGCCTGATTGGCGAGGCTAGGGGACGAGGTGGTGCGAAAGCGTCTCGCCGTCGAAATAGCCGAACGAGCGCGCCGAGCCGCCCTTCGGTAGCGAGACAGATCCAGGGTTAAAAATTCGCATCCCACACGGAAGGCGCTTATCGACGGGAACGTGCGTGTGTCCGTGCGCGAGGACGCTTCCAATGCCGAGCGGCGGCAGGCGATCCTCGTTCCAGAGATGGCCGTGCGTGCAAAAGAACGTCTCCTTCCCAGCGTCCACGAGCGCGTAGTCGGCCATCATCGGAAAGTTGAGCATCATCTGGTCGACTTCCGCATCGCAATTACCACGCACCGCGACAATGCGCGAGGCGAGCGGGTTTAAGAGCGCGGCGACGCGCACGGGATCATAGATGCTCGGCACGCCGTTGCGCGGCCCATGGTAGAGGACATCGCCCAGAAGGACGATCTTGTCGTAGCCAAGGCGATCCCCCTCGCGGAGGGCCGCCTCGAGCGTTGAGGGCACGCCATGAATGTCGCTCAGGAAGAGAATTCTCATTTCGCCGTCTTCATCGTGTAGCCGTTGAAGCGATGCGTGTTATAAAGCGGCTGCTTCGAATCGACGGGAAGACCCATCGACTTGCGAATCGCGAGGAAGTCCTCGACGGACTTCTTGCCGACCTGCTGAAGCTTCGCGCCATGGCCCGCCGCGAGCAGAAGAACCTCGCAGTAGGCATCGGCGTTCTCCGCAAACCACTCGGCCTCTTCAATGTCGCGCGCGCCGCAGACGATGCCGTGGTTCTCCATGAAGACGACGTTTGACTTCTTCGACATCTTCGCGACGTTCGCGGCAACCGCCTCGGAACCAGGCGTCCCGTAGGCCGCGAGCGGAATCTGGTTGAAGAAGATGTCGGCCTCGGGATTGATGCCGCTCGGCGGAACCTGCCCCGCGAAGAGGAAGGCGTTGCAGTGCGGCGGGTGGCAGTGGATGCACGCGCTCCAGCCCGCCGTCTTCATCATCGCGATATGCACCTTCACCTCGGACGTGCGCGGGCGATAGCCGCAGAGTTGGCCCGCGCTCATATCAACGAGGCAGATGTCCTCGCGCTTCATGAAGCCCTTCGAGCAAAGAGTCGGCGAGCAGAGGACGAGATCCTCACCGACACGCACGGAGAGGTTACCGCCGTTGCCGTCGGTGTAGCCGCGCGCGTAGATGCGCCGACCCATCTCGCAAATCTGATCCTTCACGCGGTTGATTGCGGGCGAGTTGAAGAACGCGTCGATCGCGCGGCGCGTCTTCGGCTGCGGGCCCTTCTTCCAATCATAGACGCGATTGACGAGCGGCGGAGTGATGTAGAGTTTCTTATCCATGGACTATTTCCCTTTCGTTATTTCAAAATCGCTTTTGGTTTTATCCTTCTTTGTTAGGCACCGCATGTTCCAATCTTGCGCAAGTCGCGCGAAAGGCGCATGGCGCAGAAGTTCGGCCCGCACATCGTGCAGTACTCGCCGTCTTGATGGCCGCCAGCCTTGAAGAACGCGAGCGCCTTCTCAGGGTCGAGGCTCAAATTGAACTGATCCTTCCAGCGAAACTCAAAGCGTGCCTTTGAGAGCGCGTCGTCGCGGATGGTCGCGCCAGGATGCCCTTTCGCAAGGTCGGCGGCGTGCGCGGCGATCTTGTAGGTGACGACGCCCGTCCTGACATCGTCCTTGTCGGGAAGCCCAAGGTGCTCCTTCGGCGTGACATAGCAGAGCATGGCCGTTCCGAGTGCGCCGATGACGCTCGCACCAATCGCGCTCGTGATATGGTCGTAGGCGGGCGCGATATCGGTGACGAGAGGACCGAGCGTGTAGAACGGCGCGTCATGGCATTTCTCGATCTGGCGCGTCATATTCTCACGGATCTTGTGAAGCGGCACATGCCCAGGGCCCTCGATGAAGGCCTGCACATCGCGCGCCCACGCGCGCTCGACGAGTTCGCCCATCGTGTCGAGTTCAGCGAACTGCGCGCGGTCGTTCGCGTCGTGGATCGAGCCCGGACGCAGCCCATCGCCGAGCGAGAGCGCGACATCGTACTGGGCGCAGAGATCGCAGATGTCGTCGAAGTGCTCGTAGAGAAAACTCTCCTTCTGGTGGAGGCGGCACCACGTGGAGATGATTGAGCCACCGCGCGAGACCATACCTGTTAGGCGGTCGTCGGCGAGCGCGACGTTATGAAGGCGGATGCCACAATGAATCGTGAAGTAGTCAACACCCTGCTCGCACTGCTCAACGAGCGTGTCGCGGAAGAGTTCCCACGTGAGATCTTGCGCGCGACCACCCACCTTCTCCATCGCCTGATACATCGGCACCGTGCCGACGGGGACGGGGCAGTTGCGGACGATCCACTCGCGCGTCTCATGGATATTGTCGCCCGTCGACAAATCCATGAGCGTGTCGCCGCCCCACTTGCAACTCCAGACGGCCTTCTCGACCTCCTCGTCGATGCTGCTCGTCGTCGCCGAGTTGCCGATATTGGTGTTGATCTTGACAAGGAAGTTCCGCCCGATGATCATCGGTTCGGCCTCGGGGTGGTTGATATTCGCGGGCAAGACCGCGCGCCCCGCGGCAATCTCGTCACGAACGAACTCGGGCGTGATGCGCGTCTTGATGCCGCGCGCGGCCGCGTCCATGTTCTCGCGGATGGCGACGTATTCCATCTCGGGTGTCACGACGCCTTTTTTCGCATAGCCCATCTGCGTGATGTGCGCGCCCGGCTTGGCGCGGAGCGGCAAGCGGATGTGCTCAAAGCGCAGGTGGTCGAGGCTCTTATCCGCGAGACGGTGGCGGCCATATTCGCTCGTCAACTCGGTGAGGCGTTCAACACCGCCGCGCGCAAGAATCCACTTCTCGCGCAGGCGCGGAAGCCCCGCCTTGAGATCAATCGTCGCGTCCTTGTCGCCGTAGGGCCCGCTCGTGTCGTAGACGAGGACGGGCGCATTCTCCTCAACGTGGCGCGTGCCGTCGGCGTCAACAGTCACGGTGGGTGTGAGGTTCACGCGGCGCATACCGACGCGAACGTCGGGGTGAATCTGCCCCGAGAGATAGACCTTCTCGCTTCCTGGAAACGAAATCTTGATATTGTCGTTCATTCCTGCTGTCTCTTCCTCTTCTCCGCCGACCTCTCTCGCGAGAGGCCCAAGACCTGGCGGTCCTGGCGGGACTCGAACCCACTACCCGCTGCTTAGAAGGCAGCTGCTCTGTCCAGATGAGCTACAGGACCTAAATGAAAGCCTTGATAGTGTATTATACCACAATCCGCGACAGGCGGCGGAGGTTCACTGGTCTTCGGTGACGCGCAGGACTTCCGTGACGGACGTGAGCCCCTTAAAGACCTTCGCCCAACCGTCCTCGCGCAACGTCTTCATACCCTTCGCAAGCGCGAGGTGACGGATCTGCGAGGCGTTCTCGCGGCGAACAATCGCGCCCTCGATTTCCTCGTCGACATCGAGCACCTCAAAGAGCGCGCGCCGTCCCTTGTAGCCCGTCTTCTTGCACTTCTCACAACCAATCGGCTCAAAGACCGTATCCTTCTCGGGCGGTGTTTCGAGATTGTAGTACTTCATGTCGAGCGGTGCTTCGCGGCGGCAGTCGGGGCAGAGACGACGGCAAAGACGCTGCCCCATCACCCCTGCGACGGCAGACGCAATGAGGAACGGTTCGACGCCCATATCGATGAGGCGCGGGAACGCGCCCGCCGCGTCATTCGTGTGCAAAGTCGAGAACACCATGTGGCCCGTCAGCGACGCATTGATTGCAATCTCCGCCGTCTCGCGGTCGCGGATTTCGCCGACCATAATGATGTCGGGGTCCTGACGCAGGAAGGCACGCAAGGCGCGCGCGAACGTCATGCCGATCTCAGACTGCATCTGCACCTGATTGATGCCCGCCATATGGTATTCGATCGGGTCCTCGGCCGTCATGATGCGCACGTCGATCTTGTTCACCTCGGAAAGGAACGAATAGAGCGACGTCGACTTGCCCGAGCCCGTCGGGCCCGTGACGAGGAAGATGCCGTTCGGACGATGAATGATCTTATTCACGACCGCGAAGTCGCGCTCGTTGAAGCCGAGGTCGGCCATCTTCACGAACGAGCCGCTCTTCGCAAGCAAGCGGAGCGAAATCGACTCGCCATAGGCCGCCGGCATCGTCGACACGCGGATGTCGATATCCTGCCCCGCGATGCGAATGCCGATGCGCCCGTCCATCGGCAGGCGCTTCTCGGCGATGTCGAGGTTCGCCATGACTTTGATACGCGAGATGATCGCGTTCTTGAGGCGATTCAGTTGTGGCGGCACATCCACCTTGTGGAGCATACCGTCGATGCGGTAGCGGATGCGAAGCTCCGTCTCTTGCGGCTCGATATGAATATCCGTCGCGCCCTGGCGGTCGGCCTCGGCGATAATCTGGTTCACGAAGCGGACGATCGATGCTTCCTCGCCCATCTCGTTGACATCGATCTTCGTCATCGTGCCGATGTCGTCGCCGACCTCGTAGCGGCCGTCCTCGAGCATCTTCTCGATCGCCTCAGCACCGACACCGTAGAACTTCTTGATCGCCTTCTCAACGAGTTCCTTCGGCGCGAGCGCGGTCTCGACGGGGCAGCCCGCAATCATGCGCAGGCCGTCAGACGCGGCGGTCGAGAATGGGTCGGGCGAAACGATGACGAGCGACTTCTCGGTGAGGCGCAGGGGCAGAACATTGAACTGGTAGACCGCCGAGGCGGGCAACTTCGCGAGCGCGTCCGCCGACGGCCGCTCGCGTTCAAGATCGACGACATCAAGACGCAGAACTTTGCCGATCGCCGTCAGAAAGTCGATTTCCTTCGCGCCGCCGAACTTGACGGCCGCCTCGGCGAGACCCATCCCGGGGTTCGCGGCGCGCTGCGTGGCGATTTTATCAAGAGCCTCGTCGGAATAGAGTCCCGATGACTTGAGAATCTGGCTTGCAAGAGAGGACATGTCTTTTTATTATATCAAATTTCAGGCCTCGGGCTGGATGCCCGACGCCGCCTTCCGCCGCTGATAGAGAATCGTCGATTGGCGGATAATCGAAAGAAGGCGCGCGCGGTCAACACCCTTCGCCTTCGCGAGACCCTCGCTCGCCCAGTAGACGGCCGAGAGCGCGGCATCCGTCCAGTCGTCAAGCCCCGTCGCACGCTCGATCGCATTCTTTTTCGCCTCGTCCATTCCAAGTTCCGACCACGCGCCGCGCGCGCGAACATCCTCCACGTGCGCGCGCCAGAGATCGCGATACGCGCCAGCTGACGAGTCAACATCAGCCGCGATCTTAAGCTCGAAAAGCCACGCGAGTTCGCGGCAGAGCTCGGGGTCGCCCGGGTTCAGTTTAAGCCCCTTGTCGCGCAAAAGCGAGATGCCCGCCAAAACCCAACGCCAGCGATCCTCTGGCGTCGGCATCATGACGGAGATGTTGTAGGCCAGATTCCACGCGGCGTAGCTCCAGATCTCGGGCGTGTGCGGCTCCATCGCGGTGAGCGTCGTCGCGAGAAGTTGCAGTTCAACGTAGCGCCCTTCCTCTTGCAGGCGGTCGGCGCGAAACCAGATTATCTCCGAGACGAGCGAGCGGACACCCCCAAGCGCGGCGAAGGTCCCCTCGGCGAGCGCGCTCGTCTCGGCGGCGCGCGCGCGACGCAAGGCAACCTGCGCGCCGACCGCGATGAGGGCGAGACACGCGACGAGGACGAGCGTCCTCTTCACGCCGTCACTCCGAGCAGGTCTTTGAGCGCGCCCGTCTGGTGCGCGTCGCCAAGCGCGACGAGTTCGTCGCCGATCTTGAATTCAACATCGGGACCAACATTGCGGAAAACCTGTCCGTCGCGAATGACCGCAACGATGGACGCGCCCGTCTTCGCGCGGATGTTGAGTGAGACGACGGTGCCACCGACGGCGGGCGAGGTCGCCGTCAGCACGAAGCGGTGGACGTCATCGCCCGACGGCGGCGCAACGGTCGTCGTCTGCGCGAGACCCTCGCGACGCTCCTCCTCGGTCAGCGCCTCGTTAAAGTTGTTGATGGCGCGGCGGCCCGCGTTGACGATATACTTCGACCCCACGGCGGCCACAACGAGCGTGATGCCGAAGGCCCCCCACTTCACGTAGGCCGTCTGGGCATCGTTGGGCAGGAACGTGATGTTCATCACAAGCCACAAAAGGCCAATGACGAGGCAGGCGAGAAGGACGACGAGACCCGGCACCGTCTTGCGGAACGCAACGAGGCCGCGCGACTCGCCGCGCCCCGCCAGCATCTCGCCGACGAGATCGCCCATCGTCCGCGCCTCATGTCGTGCGAGCGGCAGGAGCACGAGCGAGAAGAGGTTCGCGAGAACGAAGAAAACGACGCCCTTGTGCAGGTTGCCCCAGACCCAAAAGCGCGAGTAGTCGAACGACTTGAGATACCACGCGATGGAGTAGCCGCCGAAGACGAGGACGGCGTAGACGGCAAAGCGGATGACGGACATCTTCAAGGCTGCAAAGGCGGGCGAGCCCTTCTGCGACTTAATCTTCTCGAGCCACGCCCAGTAGGTCTCAAGCGCCTTCCGAAGATGCGGCGGCATCTTCCGCTCGGCCCAGTCGCCGACGGGGTCGGAAAGGCGAATCATGAACGGGTTCAAGATTGTCGTCAAGAGCGACGCGCCAATCGCGATGGGGAAGAACGACAACGCGCCTTCCGCGCCCGTCTCCCCCTTCTGAAGCCCCGCATAGAGCATCGCGACCATGAAGGCGAACTCGCCGATCTGCGCGAGGCCGAAGGCGT
>CAYNVE010000067.1:0-6895 GCA_964400635.1 uncultured Lentisphaeraceae bacterium | reverse complement strand
GGCGCGGCGGCTCCGCAGACGCTCGCGGCGTCGGGCGCGGCAACGGCCGCGACGGTGTCGGCGATTCCGGCGGACGCGCCGCAACCGACGGTGAAGGACATTCGCGTCGACGGCGGCTATGTCTACGTCACGGTCGCGGACACGGCTCCGTATCTGCAATACAATCTCACGGCGGGGACCGACCCTGCGAACCTCAACGAGGCGAAGGCGGCTGAGAACCCGGTGAACGGCAAGTCGGGCGAGGACATCATCCTCGTCACTCCCGCGAAGGCTGGCGGTGCCTTCTTCCGCGTCGGGCGCAACTGACGTTGACGGCTTTTTTCGCCACTTTATCGCTCCAGTTTGACCCCCTGTCGCCTTCGGAACTTCGCGTTCGTGGCGGCAGGGGAAATGTGGTATAATATTCGGCGCAAAAAAACGAACATGCCCCAGATTCCCCAGACCTCGCTGACGCTTCTCAACGATCTCAAGCACGACTCCCAACACGCGCGGTGGGGTGAGTTCGTTGCGCGTTATCGCCCGATGATGCTCGCGTTTTTGCGCAAGGACTTCCCGGGTGTCGATGCGGACGAGGTCGTGCAGGAGACGCTTTTGGCGATCATTCACCAGATGCCGACCTACCGCTATGTGCCCGCGGAGAAGGGGCACTTTCATAACTACCTCGTCGGCATCTTGCGCCACAAGGCGATGCGCGAACTCTCGCGCGTGAAACGCCAGTCGGATCTTCGCAAGACGCTTGCGAAGGATGTGGCGGCGCGGAACGACTGTGTGGATGACACGGAAACGCAAGCGTGGCACAAGGCGATCTTCGAGATTGCCCTCGAGCAGTATCTCGCGGATGACACCGTCCAGGCGCGGACGAAGCAGATTTTCGTGCGCTTGGCCGTGGACGGTGAGAGCCCCGAGCGGGTGGCGACCGCCTTCGGACTTAAGCGCAATGCCGTCGATCAAATCAAGAATCGCGCGATGACGCGCCTGCGCGCGCTCGTGAAGGCATTGGAGAAAGCGAGCGATGACACCCTCTGACACGACGGATCTCGCGTGCTTCCTCTCGGCGCATGCGCCCGTTTTCGCGAAGCCGACATTTGCGGACGGCGCGCACATCGGTTCGTGGCGCGTTGTCGCGTTCTTGGGTCGCGGCGGGTCGGGCGAGGTCTATCGCGTTGAGAACGACGCCTCGCGTCAGGTCGCCGCGCTGAAGATTCACATCGTGCGCGATGGCGCGGCAGAGGACGCACGCGCCGTCGATGCGCGGCACTTCATGCGCGAGGCCGCGTTTTTGGCCGAGAATCGCTTTCCATTCTTTCCAAAATTCTTCGACGTGGGCGAGTGTGAGGGCCACGCGTTCTTTGTGATGGAACTTCTCGAGACGCGCGCCTTCCCATCGCGCGACCGCGCCGTCGCCTCGTTCCTCACGAAGGTGTGTCTCGCGGTGAGGACCTTGCATCGGCGCGGACTCGTCCATCGCGACATCAAGCCGTCAAACATCCTCTTTCGCGGCAACGAGCCCGTTCTGATCGACCTCGGGCTTTTGAAGGAAACGACGCGCCTCGGGGGCAACCGAGATCGCGCGGGCGCGGCGGTGACGATCGTTGGCGGGCACGCCGTGGGCGCGGGGACGCCGGGCTTCGCCGCGCCAGAACAGTTCGGCGGCGGCGAGATTTCGCCTGCGACGGACATCCACGCGCTCGGTATTCTGATTGACGAATGTTTCGCGGGGCGGCCGCCGCGCGCGTGGAACCGCATCGTGCGGCGCGCAACGAGCACGTTGCCGAAATACCGCTATCAGGATGTCGAGGAGATGATACAGGCGATTTCTTGGCGTCATCTCTCGTCGGCCTGCGCTTGGGTCGGCGGCGTGGCGGCGGTCGCGTCTCTCGCGGCGCTTGCGTTTTTCGTGTCACAGAAGGATGCGATTGACCCCGTGGCCGTTCGCAAGGCGATTATCGCGGCGGAGCGGGGCGATGAGAATCAGCTCTGGCAGTCGCTGTGCCGCTATGTCGTCACGAACGAGAACCAGCAGGTCGTCACGGTGGATTTGAAGGGGCGATGCCTCACGTTCAAGTATCCCGTTCCGATCTACCCAGGGCCCGTCTGGCATATCATCGGCCCGGGCGTTCTCGACGCGACACTTGAGCGGCGGATTCTGCCCGAGCGCGGCGTCGTTTCTGTCATGCTGGAAAATTGCCTTCTCGTGAACCGCACATCAAAGCCCCCCGAGGAGGCGGCGCTCAAATATGCGTTTCGGGCGCTCGGGCATCTCAACTTTCCGAACCAGCAGGAGCAGGCGGACGAGAACCGAAGGGAACTCAATGAAGGCGGCTTCTTGAACGGCTTCGACGGGGCTTCTAATTCGCTCTATTTTGACCCGCGCGTCGTCACGATTCCTGCGCTCGCCTCGCGCCGCAACGCCGACTTCTACTCAACGCGCGAGAACTAATTTTTTGTGCCAAGGTCGGCGATGCGCGTTCCGCCGATTGACGCGCCGCGTGAGATGTCGGCCTTGAAGCGGTCGAAGGCGCAGTCGAGCGCGTCGGCGGCGTGCGCGTCGGACGAGAGGATGAAGCGGACACCGCGCGCGCGAAGGAGGGCGCGGAATGCCGCCGATGGGTAGGCGTCGTCCATCCAGCCGCGCGAGATTGCGCCTGTGTTGATTTCAACGCGCTTGCCGCTTTTCTTGATCGCGTCGGCCGTTTGGACGAGTTCTTCGTTGTACCACGCGGCCGTCTCGTCAAAATAGGGCATCTTCGTGTTGAACTTGCGCACGAGGTCGGGATGGCCGAGAATCGTGAAGGACCCCGCCAAAATCATCTCGCGCTCGGTCTTGAAGTAGGCGCGAACGAACCGCTCCGCCGAGCCGCCGAATTCGTCGCGGATGCCGTTCAAGAGAATTTCGGGTGTGTCATCAACGGCGAGGTGACCGCCGTGCGGCGTCGGGACAAAGTGAACAGATCCGATCACGTAGTCGTAGGGTTTTAAGTCAAGCGGGCAGGGCCAGTCGGCTTCGATTCCGCAGAGGATGCGAATCTGGCCGCGATAGGCCGCTTTGAGGCGATGAATCTCACGAACATACGCCTCGGGATCTTGGAGCATCTCTGAATGCGACGAAAATCCAATCGCGCCGAATCCTTTTTGGATCGCCGCGCGAACGATCTCCTCGGGCGTTGACTTGCCGTCGCAGAAGGTTGAGTGCGTGTGGAAGTTCGCCTTCATGTCTCGCTACGGCAGAAGCCCCGTCGTCTCGTCAAGGCCGAGAACGAGGTTCATGTTCTGGATGGCCGCGCCCGATGCGCCCTTGCCGAGGTTGTCGAACCGCGCGACGAGGATGGCGCGCGCCTCGTTGCCGTAGACGGAGACCTCAAGGCGGTCGTGCCCCGCCAGCGCGGCGGATGAGAGAAAGCCGCCTTCTTCTGCGGCGGGGTCATCGACAAAGCGGACGAGTGCCTCGCCTTTGTAGGCCTTTTCGTAGCAGGCCTTGATCGCGCCCACGTCCGCGCCGAAGATGGGCACCGTCACCTCCATGCCACTTAAGTGTGGGACGACGATGGGCGAAAAGACGGGCGCGGTCGCAAGATTCGTCACCTTCGTCATCTCGGGAAGGTGCTTGTGCGTCTGGCCGAGCGCATATTGCCGCCCGCCGAGAAAGAGGTCACCCGCCTGGCCGCCTTCGGCCTCGTAGGCGGCAATCATCTTCTTGCCGCCGCCCGAGTAGCCCGTGAGCGAGAAGGCCGAAAGCAACGTTTCGCGCGCCAGAATCCCCGCGCGGACGAGCGGCTCGACGAGCGCGATAAATCCGCTCGCGTGGCAGCCCGGGTTCGTGATGCGCTTCGCTGTGCGAATGCGCTCGCGCCGACCCTTGAGCTCGGGGAAGCCGTATTCCCAGCCGTCCGCCGTGCGATGCGCGCTCGATGTGTCAATGACGACGACATCGGGGTTCTCAACGAGACCGACGGCCTCAACGGCGGCCGCGTCAGGTAGGCACAGGAAGGCGACGTCGCACGCATTGAGCGCGGCCTTGCGTGCGGCAAGATCTTTGCGCGTCTCTTCTGGGAGGACGACGAGTTCGAGGTCGGTGCGCGGCGCGAGCCGCTCGCGAATGCGCAGCCCGGTCGTGCCGGCCGAGCCATCAATGAAGATTTTTTTCAACGCTAGATTCCTGTTTTCGTGATGTAGATCTTGGCCATATCGGTCTTGTAAAAACCGTCGGCGTTTGAGATATCAAGTTCCTCGAAGAGCTTCTCGCCCGGGCGCACGCCCGTGAAGACAATGGGGATATCGACGTAGGGTCTCAGGCCTGCTTGGCGGATGAGCGTTTCGGCGAGGTCAACGATGCGCACGCTTTTGCCCATGTCGAGCGTGTAGATCGCGCGCTCGGTGCGGCTCGCCGCCTCAAGGACGAGCGCGACGGCCTCGCTCGTCGTCATGAAGTAGCGACGCATGTCGGGGTGCGTGACGGTGACGGGGCGGCGGCGCGCAATCTGTTCGCGGAAGAGCGGCACGACGGAGCCAGACGAGCCGAGGACGTTGCCGAAGCGCACGGCCGCGAAAGAAGTCTCACCTTCCTCGTTCATAGCCATGATGGCGCGCTCGGCGGCGAGCTTCGTCTGCCCCATGACCGAGACGGGGTGGACCGCCTTGTCGGTTGAGATGAGGATAAAGCGCGCCGCGCCGTATCGCTTCGCAAGCGCGGCCGTTTTCTTCGTTCCCTCGGTGTTGTTGCGCCAGCCTTCCTCGGGGTTCATCTCGACCATCGGCACGTGCTTGTAGGCCGCCGCGTGCAAGACGATGTCGGGATGGTAGGTTTTAAAGATCTCCTCCATCGCCGCGTCGTTTGTGACATCTTTCATGAGCGGGACGATCTCGGCGGCGTGCGGCTCGGCGCGCAGGGCGCGGTCGATTTCGTAGAGCGCATTCTCGCCGCGCTCAACGAGGAGAACGCGCGCGGGATCGAGGCGGACGACCTGTCGAACGAGTTCCGAGCCAATCGACCCGCCGGCGCCCGTGACGAGGACAACCTTGCCCGCAAAGAAGGCGCGCGCATGGGTGCTGTCCATGTGGCGCACGTCGCGCGCCATGACTGTGCGCTTTTTGAGGTAGGCATCCCACGTCCAACTCCAGACGATGCGCCAGAGCGGCAGCGCGAGCGTTGCGAGGACGAATGAGATGAGCGTCACCGAGTAGGGCGGGCGGACGTGAGCGTAAGACTCGACGGGTAGGACGAATCGAAGGAGTGTCAGCGCGAGGCAAGAAAGCGATGTCGCGAGGAGATAGCGCGGTAGATCCTCAAGGCGCGTCCGACGCCAGGCGAGGCGGTAGACGCCAGCGAGGAGCAGGAAGGCGACGTGGACGAGCGCGACGGTGCCGAACGCCGCGAGCGTCGCGCCGAAGCCCCAGCGCGGCGCGTGGAACTCAAAGCGCAGGAGAATCGCCGCAAGGTAGGCGGTAAAGAGTATGAGGATGTCGAGCGCGAGCCCGCACATGCGGGTCAGCGCGAATTTAAGCCACTCTCTCTTCAGTCGTCTTGCGGCGTCGTTCATGTCGGAATAAAAAACTTGTTTTATCAATTATACCAAAAACTTGGTATAATGGCTCGAAAGGGGTTTGTTGGGCAAAATGAAGATTGCGGTTGGACTTTCGGGCGGCGTGGATTCGGCCGTTTCGGCGCTTCTCCTAAAGAAGGAGGGGCACGAGGTCATCGGCGTCACGATGGCGCTAGGGCGCGAGGGCGAGGCGCGCGACCTCGAAGAGACGCGACTCGTCGCCGCGCAACTCGGCGTCCCGCTTCGCGTCTTCGACTTGTCAGACGACTGGAAGAGACTCGTCCTCTCTTATGTGGGCGAGACCTACCGACTCGGCGAGACACCGAACCCGTGCGTCCGCTGTAACGAGACGGTGAAGTTTCGCCTTCTGCCCGAGGCTGCGTTCTCGCTTGGCTGTGAGGCCTTCGCGACGGGGCACTACGCGCGCCTATGCCGTGACGGCGCGCGCGTTCGCCTGTTGCGCGGCGTAGATCGCACGAAGGATCAGAGCTATTTCCTCTATCGCGTCCGCGAGGAGATTCTCGCGCGGACACTCTTTCCGCTTGGCGCGCGCACGAAGGCGGAGGTTCGCGCGATCGCGCGCGAGGCGGGCTTTCGCGCCGCCGATCGTGAGGATAGTCAAGACTTTTGCGGCGGCGATGTTCGTGAGCTTCTGCCGCAGGAGCCGCGCGAGGGGGCGATCGTCCGCCTCTCCGACGGGCGGCGACTTGGGACACATCGCGGCTACTGGAACTACACGGTCGGCAAGCGCAAGGGGCTCGGCATTGGCGGCGGCACGCCCTACTACGTTGTTCGGATCGACGCGGCGCGGAACGAGGTTGTCGTGGGCACGCGCAACGAGGCCGTCTCGCATGACCTTGATCTCGTCGACTGCGTGGGCGAGATTGATAAGTCGCTACCCGTGAAGGTGCGCTCGGCGGGTGAGCCGCGCCTCCTTGCAGAGGGCGTTCTCGGTGTTGCGCCCGGGCAGAGCGCGGTCTTCTACCGAGGCGACGAGATTGTCGGCGGCGGTATTATCGCGGCGCGTTCAAAATAAAACGGGGCCTTGGGCGGCCCGTTCGCCCGACCCGATTAAAAAAGATATTTTTATATCGCTACTTGCATATCTATATGAGAAAATGATATACTAGTTGTCATCCGTTCGGCGGAGAAGGACTTCGGCGGGCGTGACGACAAGAACCTAAGAAAGGCTAGTATGGCAGACAATGCAGTGAACCCGGCCGTGACGCCGGATGACGGTGTGGCAGAATTCGAGGCGATGCTCGCGCGCGTTCGCGAGGCGCAGAAGAAATTCTCGACCTACACGCAGGAGCAGGTCGACGCGATCTTCAAGGCGGCGGCCCTCGCGGCGAACA
>CAYNVE010000066.1:0-6970 GCA_964400635.1 uncultured Lentisphaeraceae bacterium | reverse complement strand
GCGTGAAGGCGACACTCTCCGACCGCGAGAAGCATGTCATCCTCTCGGGCGGCCTCCTCGCGAGCCTCTAATATCTTATGTACAGAATTCTCGTCATCAATCCCGGCTCGACCTCAACGAAGGTGAGCCTCTTCGAGGACGAGGCCGTTCGCTTTGAACGCAACCTCTTTCACGACTCCTCGGTCCTCCTCGCGTTCAAGCACGTCAACGACCAGATGCCCTTTCGCAAGCGCGTCATCCTTGAGATGCTGAAAGAGGAGAAGGTCGACCCCGCCACCATCAACGCCTTCGCGGGGCGCGGAGGCTCGGCCTGCACGCAGACGGGCGGCATCACACTCATCGATCAAAAACTCTATGACGACACGGTCAAGGGTGTCGGCGGCTCGGAGCATCCTGCGAAACTCGGCGTGATGCTTGCGTTTGAGCTTGCCGAGGAATATGGCAAGAAGGCCTACACGCTCAACCCGACGAACGTCGACGAGTTCTGTGATCTCGCGCGTCTCACGGGCATCAAGGGGCTTTACCGCGTCGGTCACTCGCACGTCCTCAACCAGAAGGCCGTCGCCGCGTTCCACGCGAAGACGCTCGGTCGTCGCTACGAGGATATGAACGTCATCGTCGCGCACATCGATGGTGGCATCACCGTCGGCGCGCATGATCACGGTCGTATGGTCGATGGCAACATGGGCGCGGACGGCGAGGGCGCGTACACGCCCACGCGCATCGGCTCGGTGCCCGTCCTGCAGTTGCTTGACTACATTGAGGAGCATGGCATCGAGGCGGTGCGCCTCAAGTGCTCGCGCGCGGGTGGCTTCGTCGACCTCGTCGGATCGTCAAGCGCGGACGCCCTGCACGCCCTCGTGGATGCGGGCGACCGCAAGGCGACGCTCGTTTGGCAGACGATGATTTATCAGGTGTGCAAGATGATTGGCGCGATGAGCGTCGTCCTCTCGGGGCGGGTCGATGCGATTTTGCTCACGGGCGGTTTTATGCGCTTTAAGGACGTCATCGATGGCGTGACGGCGCGCTGCTCCTTCATCGCGCCGATTACGGTCTATCCGGGCG
Organism: uncultured Lentisphaeraceae bacterium; assembly: GCA_964400635.1. Taxonomy (GTDB): domain Bacteria; phylum Verrucomicrobiota; class Kiritimatiellia; order RFP12; family UBA1067; genus UBA1067. Next base: position 5,905 of record CAYNVE010000066.1, on the reverse strand, counting down.
AGATGGAGCAGGAGGCACTCGCCCTGCCGACGCTCGCGGTGTTGCGTGGCGAAATTGAGCCGCGCCGCTATTCGGGCAAGAACGTCTGGACTGGATTCGGAGACATTGGACTATGAACCTCATTGAAGAAATCCGCGCGAAGGCGCGCGCCAACTTAAAGAAGATCGTTCTTCCCGAGGGCGACGAGCCGCGGACGGTTGCGGCGGCTGAGATTATTCGCCGTGAGGGGATTGCCGAGCCGATTTTGCTCACGAAAGACTCTCTCGCCGAGAAGACCGAGACTTACGCCGCGCACCTCTACGAACTCCGCAAGGCGAAGGGCCTCACGCCAGAAGGGGCCGCGTCGCTCGTCGCCGACCCGATGTACTACGGTATGATGATGGTGAAGGAGGGCGATGCCGACGGTCTCGTCTCGGGGGCCATCCACTCAACGGGCGACATGCTGCGCCCCGCCCTGCAAATCGTTCGGACGAAGCCTGGCGTCAAACTCGTCTCGTCGAGTTTCCTGATGGAATGCCCTGACGAGAGCCTCGGCGAGAAGGGGCTTCTCGTCTTTGCCGACTGCGTCGTGAATCCTTGCCCGACGGCGGAGGAACTCGCGCACATCGCCGTCTCAACGGCCGAGACCGCGCGCGTTCTCTGCGGCGTTGCCGAGCCGCGTGTCGCCCTGCTCTCGTTCTCGACGAAGGGTAGCGCGAAGCATGCGCTCGTCGACAAGGTGCGCGAGGCGACGGAGATTGCGCACCGCCTCGCCCCCGACCTCCTTCTCGACGGCGAGCTCCAGCTCGACGCCGCGCTCGTCCCCTCTGTCGCCGAGTTGAAGGCGAAGGGAAGCCCCGTCAAGGGGCGCGCGAATGTCCTCGTCTTCCCCGACTTGCAGGCAGGCAACATCGGCTACAAGCTCGTCCAGCGTATCGGCAAGGCGAATTGCTTTGCGGTTCTGCAGGGCTTGTCGAAGCCGTGCAACGACCTCTCGCGCGGTTGTAGCGTTGATGACATTGTCAACACGGTCGCGATGACGGCCGTCCAGTCTTAAGCGAGGGGAGAAAAAATGAAGACGCCGCGCGCCGCGACGACGGGAGAGGAAATTGCCAACGCCGTCACGCATGTCGTCGGCTCGCACTTAGGCGCGGCGATGCTTGCGCTTTTGGCGTGGAAGGGCGCGGCGAGCGGCGTGGACGTCGCGTGGAAGGTGACGAGCGCGTCCATCTTCGGCGCGAGCGTCATCTTTCTCTACGCGATCTCGTCGGCCTACCACGCCGTCGCCTATGCGCCCGCGAAGCGCGTTTTGCATGTGATGGATCACATGGCGATCTTCTTCTTGATCGCAGGCAGTTACACGCCGTTTTGCCTTGTCTCGTTGCGGCCGACGCACCCGGGCCTCGCGTGGACGATCTTCGGCATCGAGTGGGCGCTGACGGTTCTCGGTGTGCTCTTCAAGGTCTGGACGACGGGGCGTTTTCGCTACGTCTCGACGGTCTCCTACGTCATCATGGGCTGGGTCGCTCTTCTCGCGCTTTTCCCCCTGACACGCGCGCTACAGGGCGGGGGGACGATGTGGCTTCTCATGGGCGGCGGCCTCTACACGCTTGGTTGCGTCTTCTATCTTTGGAAGTCGCTCCCCTACGCGCACATGGTCTGGCACCTCTTCGTCCTCGCGGCGACGATTTCGCACTTCTTCTGCGTCTTCTGGTATGTGATAGGTTAGCGACGGCGGCGATTTCCTCGCAGGTTTATGCTGTGCGCATTTTGGGTATCATTTTTGGTATAATATAAGGATATGAGCGAGGAGATTGAAGAGGCTTCCAAGAGCGCGGAAAGCGTGGGCGTCCTGGAGGACGTGAATATTGAAGAGGAGATGTCGAGAGACTACATCGACTACTCCATGAGCGTCATCGTTGGGCGCGCGCTCCCCGACGTGCGCGACGGTTTGAAGCCCGTCCATCGCCGTTGCCTTTTCGCGATGCACGAGCTCGGCAACACGTCGAGCGCGAAGCACGTGAAGTCTGCCCGCGTCGTCGGCGAGGTGATCGGCAAGTATCACCCGCACGGTGACTCGTCGGTCTACGACGCGATCGTCCGTCTCGCGCAAGACTTCTCGCTCCGCATCCCGCTCGTGGATGGCCACGGCAACTTCGGTTCGATCGACGGTGACCCGCCTGCCGCGATGCGTTACACCGAAGTGCGCATGCAGAAGGTGACCGACGAACTTCTCGGCGATCTTGAGAAGAATACGGTCGACATGATGCCGAACTTCGACGAGACGCTCGAAGAGCCGACGGTTCTGCCGGCGAAGTTGCCGAACCTCTTTCTCAATGGCTCGGCGGGCATCGCCGTCGGTATGGCGACGAATATCCCGCCGCACAACCTCGGCGAGCTTTGCGACGGCATCGACTATTACGTTCAGCATCGCGACGACTGCACGATTGACGACCTCATGCAGTTCGTCAAGGGCCCCGACTTCCCGACGGGCGCGGAGATCTGCGGCACGAACGGCATCCACGCGATGTACAAGCTCGGGCGCGGCCAACTCACCGTGCGCGGCAAGGCCGAGGTCGTCGTCGACAAGAGCGGGCGCGAGAAGATCGTCATCACCGAGATCCCCTACGGCGTCAACAAGTCCGAGATGATCAAGCACATGGCCGAACTCGTTAAAGAGAAGGTCATTGAGGGCGTGAGCGACATCCGCGACATCTCGGGCGGGCACACGAAGGACAAAAAGACTTCGGCCGACGCGAAGGCGCTTCCGAAGGGGCGCAAGCTCACCGACGACGACATCTGCATCGTCGTGGACTTAAAGCGCGACGCCGTCGGCGAAATCGTCTTAAACCACCTCTACAAGCATACGCAGCTGCAGACGACGTTCGGCGCGATTTTGCTCGCGATCGTTGGGGGGCGGCCGAAGATTCTCAACCTGAAGGATTACTTCAAGTGCTACGTCGACCACCGCTTCGAGGTGATCGTGCGCCGCACGCGCTTTGACCTCGCGAAGGCCGAGGCGCGCAAACACATTCTGGATGGCCTTCTTCTTGCGATTGACAACCTCGATGAAGTCGTGCGCATCATCCGCGCCTCGAAGACGCGTGACGAGGCGAAGGCGTCGCTCCAATCGACGTTCGGCTTTACGGACCTTCAGGTCAACGCGATTCTTGAGATGCGCCTTTATCAGCTCGTCGGCCTCGAGCGCGACAAGCTTGCGGCAGAACTCGCCGAGAAGATTGCCGCCATTGCCGAGTTCAAGGCGATTCTCGCCGACCCCGAGAAGGTCTACGCCCTCATCCGCGCCGACCTCGCCGACCTGAAGCTGCGCTTCGCCTCAAAGGACGACGCGAAACGGCGCACGGAGATCGTCGCGGACGCGAACGAGGTGTCGGTCAAGGACTTGATTCCCGACGCGCCGTGCGTCATCACGCTCTCGAATCGCGGCTATGTGAAGCGCGTGCCGCTCACGGAATACAAGGAACAGCGGCGCGGCGGCCATGGCGTCAAGGGCGCGCAGGTGAAAGAAGAAGACTTCCTCCGTCTCGTCTTTGTCGCCGAGACGCACGACGAGCTCATGTTCTTCACGAACACGGGTCGTCTCTTCGTGAAGGGTGCCTACGAGATTCCCGAGGCGCCGCGCACGAGTTTCGGTCGCCCGCTCATCAATCTTCTCAATCTCCAGCCCGGCGAGCAGGTGCTCCGACTTTTGCCGATTCGTTCGTTCGACGGCGATCTGGACGTCTTTTTCGCGACACGGCGCGGCACGGTCAAGAAGACACTCCTCGGCGACTACCGCAATGTGAACAAGTCGGGCCTTCGCGCGATTAACATTGATGAAGGGGACGAACTCGTCGACGTGCGACTCGTGAAACCCGATGACGAGGTCATCATGCTCACGGCGAACGGCGTCGGCATCAAGTTCCGCGCGAGCGAGGTGCGCCGCATGGGCCGCACGGCGACGGGTGTCAAGGGCGTCACACTCATGGGCGACGATGCGGTTGTCTCGCTCGATGTGTGCGACGGCGAGAAGACGTTGCTCGTCGCGACGGAGAACGGCTACGGTAAGCGCACGGCGTTCGACGACTACCGCCAGACGCATCGCGGCGGCAAGGGCGTGACGGCCATCAAGGGTGCCGAACGCAACGGGCGTATCGTCGCCGCGCACGCTGTCGCCGACGACGAGTCGATCATCTCGATTACGTCCGACGCGCAGATGGTGAGAAGCCCCGTGAATCAGATTGCCGTCGTCGGGCGTAGCGCGCAGGGCGTCCGACTCGTGCGCCTTTCTGAAGGCGCGACGCTCGTGTCGGTCTCGGTCTGCGAGACGGCCGAGGAGACGCCCGGGATCAGGCCGACCGAAGAGGCTCAAGACGATTCTACCAACACACAACCCGCAACATCCGAAGGAGAAAACACATGAAGAAGCTCATGATGATGGCGACGTGCGCCGTTTCACTGTTCGCGCTGTCCCTTGAGACGCGCGCCGAGTCCGATACGTGGCCGTGGTCGCCCGTTGGCATTGGTCTCGTGACGCCCGCGCAGATTCCGCTCGTTGAAAGCGATGTCTATGGTCTGCGCCTTGACGTGATCCTTGGGTGGAACGCGGTGGTCTACGGCGTTGACCTCGGCGTTGCGAACGTGACGGAGGAAAATGAAGTCGCGCTTCAGGCGGGCCTCTTTAACGTCGTGCGTGGCGATATGACGGGCCTTCAGATCGGCGCTCTCAACTATGACGCGACGCTCATGAAGGGCGTTCAGTTCGGCATCGTGAACTGGTCGGGTCTTTCGGCCTATGGTCTTCAGGCCGCGCTCGTCAACTCGGATATGCGTTCGCTCTCGGGCATCGCCTTGGGCGGTGTCAACTACGCGAGCACCTTCGAGGGCGCGCAAATTGGCGGCATCAACTTCGCCGACTCGGTGACGGGCTGCCAGATCGGCTTCATCAACGCGTGCGACGAGATGCACGGCATTCAGATTGGCGTTTTTAACATGATCGCGGCCTCGTCGCTTCCGTGCATGGTCATCGCGAACATGTCGTTCTAAGAGGCCTTTGATGCGCGGCGACCTTGACTCTCTCCGTTCGCTCGGTAAGGCGACCCCCATTCCGACGGGCTACGACCCGTCGGTGCTGGAGGCCTTCTCGAACCGCCACCCAGAGCGCGACTACTGGGTGACGTTTACGGCCCCCGAGTTCACCGCGCTCTGCCCCAAGACGGGGCAACCCGACTTTGCGACGATCACGATTCGCTATGTTCCCGCGAAGAAACTCGTCGAGTCGAAATCGTTGAAGCTCTACCTCTTCGGTTTTCGCAACCACGGCTCGTTCCACGAAGATGTCGTGAACATCATCTACGACGACCTCGTGAAACTTCTGAAGCCGAAGTATCTGGAGGTCATCGGCAAGTTCGCCGCGCGTGGTGGCATCTCGATCGACCCCTTTGTGAATGGCGGCGTCGGCGCGCGCTACCGCCGTCTCGCCGAGGCGCGCTTTGCCGCGTGGCAGGGCGTGCGCGGGTAGGTGCCGCGCGCGTTTCTTCTCAAGCCCGCACACGATGAACGTTTGGGGCGTTACGGGGACGAACGGCAAGACCACGACGACGTGGATCTTCGCCGAGTTTTTGAACGCCGCGCCGAATCGGAGGTGCGGGTCTGTGACGACTGTCGAGGTCTTTGACGGCGCGCGTCATTTCTCGACGGGCTACACGACGCCGCCCCTGGCTCAACTGCGTGAGATTCTTGCGGCGATGGAGGCGAACGGTTGCACTGACTGCGTGATGGAAGTCTCTTCGCACGCGATCCACCAGAACCGCACAGGCGAGACCGTCTTCGCGGGTGGCGCGTTCACGAACCTCTCCGAGGATCATCTCGACTACCACAAGACGATGGAGGAATACTTCCGCGTCAAGGCGAGCTTCGCCGAGAA
>CAYNVE010000065.1:0-6998 GCA_964400635.1 uncultured Lentisphaeraceae bacterium | reverse complement strand
ATGTCGCCCTGGGATGAAGACGGTGGTTGGAGTTTATGGTATAATAAAAGACAACTTCAGAGCACCATGGATCAGATACTTCAGATTCTCATTCAGAACGGCTACATTGACGAGGCCGGCGCGAACGACCTCGCCGATCTCGCCAAGACGGAGTCGAAGACGATTCGCCATCTGGTCATTGACCAAGGCATTTTGGACGAGGACTCGCTCCTCTCGGTCATGGCGGCCTACCAAGATACCGAGGCGATTGATCTCGGTTCAATGACGATTGACACCGAGGTGACTGAGGCGATCCCCGCCTCCACCGCGCGCATGTACAACGTCTTCCCCGTTGCCGCCGACGAGGCGTCTGTGACGCTCGCGACTTTTGATATCGTCGATCCGCGCATCTCCGACGAGATTCTTTTCACGCTCTCGAAGGAAGTCCGCTTCGTCTTCGCGCGCGAGAAGGACGTGATGGATCGCATCGCGCAGTATTACGGCGACGCGAATGAGTCGGTCGCCGACATGATCAAGTCGCTCGGCGAGGGCATGACCGACGACGAGACGCTCGCGGCGGCGGGCAACGCGAATGACATCGCCTCGGTCGAGTCGATGGCGAACTCGAACGCGATTATTAAGTTCGTAAACCTCGTCCTTTATCAGGGTGTCGTCGACCACGCGGCCGATATTCACATCGAACCGTTTGAGAACGACTTCAAGATTCGCTACCGCGTCGACGGCGCGCTCTACGCGATGAAGGCGCCCGACGTGAAGATGGCGCCCGCGATTATTTCGCGCGTGAAGATTTTGGCGGGTCTCAACATCGCCGAGCGCCGCGTGCCGCAGGACGGCCGCATCGCGCTCACCGTTGCGGGGCGCCCTGTCGACCTGCGTGTCTCGTGCCTGCCGACGGCGCACGGCGAGTCGGTCGTAATGCGTATTCTCGACCAGACAACGACGTCGCTCGACCTTGAGAATGTCGGCCTCCCAGAAGATGTCTACGATGAGATCACGATGGATATCGAAAAGCCGAACGGCATCTTCATCGTGACAGGCCCGACAGGCTCGGGCAAGACGACGACACTCTACTCCGTCCTTCGGCGCATCAACCAGATTGACACGAAGCTTTTGACGGCCGAGGAGCCAGTTGAATACAATGTGGATGGCATCATTCAAGTGCCCATCGACGCGCGCGCGGGTAACACATTCGCGAAGGTGCTCCGCGCCTTCTTGCGCCAAGACCCCGATGTCATGATGATCGGCGAGATTCGCGACTTGGAGACGGCCGAGATCGCCGTGCAAGCCGCTTTGACGGGCCACTTCGTTTTCTCGACTCTGCACACGAACGACGCGGCGGGCGCAGTTATGCGTCTTGTCGACATGAACGTCGCGCCGTATCTGCTCGCCTCAACTTTGGAGGGCGTGCTCGGCCAGCGACTCGTGCGCACGTGCTGCAAGGAGTGCAAGGAGGCGTACGAGCCGGACGACGAGACCTTGGAGCGCATCGAGATGACGCGCGAGCAGATTGGTGGGCGTCCGTTCTATTTTGGCAAGGGCTGCAAGACGTGCAACGGCACGGGCTACAAGGGGCGCAAGGGCGTCTTCGAGTATCTCCGGATGTCGAACCCTCTGCGCGAACTCGTCAACAACCGCGCGCCGACCCTGCTCATCCGCGAAAAGGCGCGCGAGCTCGGCATGCGCACGATGCGCGAAGACGGCATCCGCTCGATCCTCGACGGCTACACGACGGTTGATGAGGTTCTGCGCTATACGTAACACGTCATTCGAATTTATGAGATGCGCTAAAATTGAACGCAAGACGCGCGAGACGGAGATCGCGCTTTCGCTGAATCTCGATGGCACGGGGGCCGGCACGGTCTCGACGGGCATCGGGTTCTTTGACCACATGCTCGAGCTTTTGAAGAAGCACGCGCTCATCGACCTCACGGTTGAGGCGAAGGGTGATCTTGAGGTCGACTACCACCACACAGTCGAGGATGTCGGGCTTGTTCTCGGCAAGGCCTTGAATGAAGCCCTCGGCGACCGCCAGGGCCTCACGCGCTACGGCTTCGCGTCGATCCCGATGGACGAGGCGCTCTGCGAGACATCGCTTGATCTCGGCGGGCGTCCGTTCCTCGTCATGTCGTGCGCGATGAAGCACCTGTTCGTGAAGGACTTCGAGGTGAAACTCGTTGAAGAGTTCTTCCGCGCCGTTTCGGTCGAGGCACGTGCGAACATCCACCTTCGGCAAATTTACGGCGACGAGACGCACCACGTTTGCGAGGGGCTCTTCAAGAGTTTCGCGCGCGCCTTACGTCAGGCCAAGGCGATTGACCCGAACGAGAAGGGCGTGCCGTCCTCGAAGGGCGTCCTATGATTATTCTTCCAGCCATTGATTTGAAGGGCGGCAAGTGCGTGCGCCTTCGGCAAGGTCGCGCTGACGATGTGACGGTCTACGGCGACGACCCGGCCGCGCAGGCGAAGGACTGGGCAGAGCAGGGCGGCGAGGAACTTCACGTCGTCGATCTCGACGGCGCGTTCGCGGGGACGCCGCAGCACGCCGAGGTCATTGCGCGCATCATTGAGTCGTTTGGCCGTCCTGTTGAAGTCGGCGGCGGCCTCCGTACGCCCGAGGCGCTTTCGGCCGTCATCGAGGCGGGCGCGACGCGCGCGATCATCGGTTCGGCCGCGCTCGACGACCCCGAGTTTCTCATGCAGGCCGTTGAGCTTTACGGCGATAAAATTGCCGTTGGCATCGACGCGCGGGACGGCTTCGTTCAGACGAAGGGCTGGGTTGAGACGACGAAGACGAAGGCGACCGATCTTGCCGCCGCCGTCGCGCGCATGGGCGTTAAGACAATCATCTACACCGACACGGCGACGGACGGCATGCTCGGTGGGCCCAACCTCACGCAACTCGCCGCGATTTGCGATGCCGCGCCCGAATGCCAAATTACTGCCTCAGGCGGCGTGTCGTCGCCGTTCGATGTTGAGAACTTGAAGGCCCTTGAGCGCGCGAACCTCCGTGCCGCGATCGTCGGCAAGGCGCTCTACGACGGACGCACGACGCTTAAGGAGATGAACCGCGCCGCGCTTTAGATCGCGCGGCGCCTGTTCGCAAGGAAAAAAAGAAAAGATGAAGAAGGCCTTTCAGTTCGTTCGCCGCCTCGTGGACCTCTTTCTGAAGAGTGAGTGCCCGATGCATGCGGCGGGGCTTACCTACTATTCGCTTCTCGCCGTCGTGCCGATTCTCTGTTGCGTCCTCGTCGTCGCGAAGGCGTGCCACGTTGATCATTTCGCGCGTGAGCAGATCAACGGGCGCATCGACGCGCTCATCGAGAACGTTGAGAAGGGGCAGGACGATGCGATTACGGCGACGCTCCCAGGCTACAGCGAGGAGGCGCGCGAGAAGAAACGCATTGCGGCCGAGGAGTTCGCGAAGACGGCGCGCACCATCTCGAACACGCTCTTTCAGCGCATTGAGTCGTTCGACATCAAGACATTCGGCTGGATTGGCTTCGGCTTCTTGCTCTGGACGGTCGTCTCGACGCTCTCTTCTGTTGAGTCAAGTTTCAACCTCGTCTTCGGCATCACGACGGCGCGCCCCATCTGGAAGCGCGTATATATGTATCTCGGCGTTCTGCTCATTCTCCCCGTTCTCGCGGCGGTCGCGATGGCTCTGCCGCTTTTGCGTGCGGCGAAGAACTTCATCGTCGGGTTTCTCGGCTCGACCGATTGGACGCGGGGGCTTTCGGATGGTCTTGTCTGGATCTTTGACTCGTCGGCGTTCAGCCTCGCCGTCGCGCTTCTCTTCTCGACGCTCGCCTTTGCATTCGCCTTCTTCGCGCTTCCGAACTGCCGCGTCCGCGCGAAGGGCGCGCTCATCGGCGGCCTCGTCACCTCGCTTCTTTTCGGTGGGTGGCTTAAAGTCTGCGCCATCGCGCAGGTCGGCATTGCGAAGTCGTCGGCACTCTACGGCTCGTTCGCCTTTCTCCCCATCGTCCTCGCGTGGCTCTGCATGAGCTGGCAGATTGTCCTCTTCGGCGCGGTTCTCGTCCGTGCGCTTGACGAACAAAAATGACGTGTGAGCTCTGTCCGCGGCGATGCCGGCGACGCCCGGGCTTCTGCGGCGCGGGTGAGGGGATTCGTCTCTTTCGCTGGGGGCCGCACTTTGGCGAGGAGCCGCCGATCACGGGTACGCGCGGGTCGGGCTGCGTCTTCTTTTCGCACTGCACGATGAAGTGCCTCTACTGTCAGAACTCGCCGTGGAGTTGGTGCGGAAAGGGCGAAGAGACGAGCCTCGACGCATTTGTCGAGATTCTTCGCCACCTCGCGTGCGTCGACCGCGTCGAGAATTGGAACCTCGTCTCGCCGACGCCCTATTTGCCGTTCATCCGCGAGGCGGCAACGCGGCTCAAGAAGGAGGGTGTCGCATTGCCCTTCGTCTGGAACTCGTCGGGCTACGAGCGGACGGAGACACTCGAGGAATATGCCGAACTTTGCGACACGGCGCTCTTTGATCTTCGCTACTCGCGCAACGAGACGGCGAAAACGGCATCGCAGACGGCGGACTACGTCGAGCAAGCGCGCGCGGCCGTCCGCTGGGCGTATTTGCGCACGCGCGAGCGAAAGGCCTCGCTCATCGTGCGCCTCCTCGTCCTGCCGGGCCATGCGGACGAGGCGATCGAAAATCTTGCGTGGATGGCGACAACGCTCTCAAACGAGATTCCGATTTCCGTCATGAGCCAGTTCACGCCCGCCTACAAGGCTCTTGAGACGCCGCCCTTTAATCGCACGGTCACGGCCGACGAATATGAGAGTGTGACAGAGGCGGCCGCTGACTTCGGCTTCGAGAACGGCTGGATTCAGGACTACGCCGCCGCCGACCCACGCCTCGCGCTCTTCGGTGAGAACATGGAGAAAGACTACGGCGCGCTCCGTGGCTGAGGCCCGCGTGGTATAATAGAAGGACTTATGGAAATCATCGAAACCGCCATCGACGGCATCAAAATCGTCGAACCCGTCTTCCACCGCGACGCGCGCGGCTATTTCGTCGAGACCTACAATGCCGAGCGCTACCGCGCGAGCGGCATCGCGTGTGACTTTATTCAGGACAACGAGAGCTTCTCGTCGCGCGGTGTCTTGCGCGGTCTTCATTGGCAGGCGGGGCGGCATGCGCAGGCGAAGCTTGTGCGCGTCATCCGCGGCGCGGTCTGGGATGTCGCCGTCGACATCCGCAAGGGCTCGCCGACATTCGGAAAGTCGGTGAGCTGCGAGTTGACCGCGAAGAACGGTCGCCAATTCTTTATCCCGCGCGGCTTCGCGCACGGCTTCGTCGTTCTCGAGGACGATACGATTTTCTCCTACAAGTGCGACAACGTCTACTGCAAGGAATCGGAGCGCGGGCTTAAGTTCGACGATCCCGCGCTCGGCATTCGCTGGCCGTGGCCCGGGTGCGACTTCATCCTTTCTGAAAAGGACACGCTCCATCCGCTTCTCTCCGACATCGAGCCGTGGGAGGAGAACGGCTGACGCGGCGTGGAGATCCTCTTCCAAGATCCGTCGATCGTTGTCGTCGACAAGGCGGCGGGTGAGATTGTTCACCCCGCGCCAGGACACGAGACGGGCGCGCTCACCGAGACACTCGTCCGCCGCTTCCCCGAGATGGCGCGCGTGGGCTCGGTTGAGCGGCCTGGGGTTGTCCATCGCCTTGACATTGAGACGAGCGGCGTTCTTGTCTTCGCGCGGACGCAGGAAGCCTACCTCGATCTTCGGCGCGCGTTCGAGTCGCATCGCGAGGTTGAGAAGACTTATCTCGCCATCTGTCATTGGAAGAAGGGCGTGCCGTCTAAGGGGACGATTGACTTTCCGATCGAGCATCTCGCGGCGCGCTCACGCTACGAGGTTCTCGGGCGGCTCGGCGCGCTCGCGCTCGTGCGCTTTGACATTGAGACGGGGCGGACGCATCAGATTCGCATCCACGCCGCGAAGGCGCTTTCGTGTCCCATCGTCGGCGACGCGCTCTACGGCCATCGCGCCGAAGATAAGCGGCTTAAAAGTTCGCGCCTCTTTCTCCATGCCGTCGAGCTTTCGTTCCCCCACCCCGTCACGCATCGCCGCATGACCTTTGTGTCGCCGCCTCCGCGTGCCTTCGCCTTTTGCTAGGCTTTGTGGTATAATTCACTTTATGGCATACTTCCTCGGCGGTCTTGCGTTTCTCATTCTCGGCTACGTCACCTACGGTCGTCTCGTGGAGAAGCTTCTCCCGCCCGACGACCGCAAGACGCCGTGCATTGCGAACCCCGATGGTGTGGACTACGTGCCGCTTCCGAAGTGGAAGAATATGCTCATTCAACTTCTCAACATTGCGGGGGTAGGTCCTGTCATCGGCGTCATTCTTGGCATCAAGTTCGGCAAGGTCGCGCTTCTCATCATCCCCGTTGGCTGCGTCTTCATGGGCGCGGTGCACGACTTCTTCGCGGGGATGATCTCGATGCGCATGAACGGCGCGAACATGCCGAAGATGGTGAAGGAGCACCTCGGGCCGAAATACGCCGCGGTCTTCAGCTGGATCATGATGGCCGCGCTGCTCCTCTGCGTCACGGTCTTCATCAACACGCCCGCCGCGATCATCGACCGCCAGTGGTTTCCAGATGCCTCCGTCTTCTGGGTTTCCGTCGGTGTTATCTTCGCCTACTACATCGCCGCAACGCTCTTTCCGATTGACGCGATTATTGGGCGCTTTTACCCCATCTTCGGCGCGCTTCTCATTGTCGGCACGATCGCGATTTCCGTCGCGCTCATCGTTGCGGGCTTCAAGACACCCGCAATTTTGAATGACTGTGCGGGCTTTGCAAAGTACCAGTCGAAGAATCCGCTCTTTCCGTGCCTCTTTGTGACGATCGCCTGCGGCATCATCTCGGGCTTTCACGCGACGCAGAGCCCGATTGTCGCGCGCACATGCCAGTCCGAGCACGAGGGACGCGCCACGTTCTTCGGCATGATGATCGCGGAAG
>CAYNVE010000064.1:4287-7224 GCA_964400635.1 uncultured Lentisphaeraceae bacterium | reverse complement strand
GGCCGTTGTCGTAATCGTGCCGTTAAAGGGCGTCTCAGATGACGTGGCGAGCGAAATGCCACCCGACCCGATCGTCAGCGACGAGCCAGAGCCGATTGAGAGCGACGAGCTGCTGTTGCCGCGAATGCCCTTGAGGCGATATGTGCCAGAACCCGAAAACGAGAGCGATGCCTTGCCGTCGCCGCCCAAAACGAGCGGAGCCGAATCGCTGACGAATGTCCCGCCCTGAACAGCATACTGAACGACGCTTCCCGAATCGCGCGCAAGGACGAAGCTATTGTCGTCCGACCCCGTCACCGTAAGCGACGCGCCACTCGTCTGCGACATCGTGATGCTCGTCCCCTTCCCCGCGCCAACGACGAACGAAGAGGGGTTGAGGCTCCCGCCCTCGCCCAGAACGAACGCGCCTGTCGCGGCCGAGCCATCCGTCGAACCGAAGACAGCCTCATCAACCGTGATCGGCAGGCGATACTCAACGGTGCCCTTGAGCCCGTCCGCGTGGTAGATTTCGTGGGCCGCATTCGCGCTCTTGTAGACGATCTTCGACGACGTATTCGGAATTTTAATCGCGCCATTCCATGTGCCGTCGACGATCGTGACAACGCCATTCGTCGGGACATTGAGCGTATCGTACGTGACGGACTTATCAGACGCGCCGATAAATGTGAGCGCAAGGCCCGCGTCCACAGATCCCTCTTGGCCCACCGTCGCCGCAAGGCACGTCGTGCCCGTCGAGGCGGAGTCATTCAAGTATTCCGTCACGACGAGCGAACCGCTACTCGCCGAAACCGTGAGAGAACCCTTCACATTCGTGACGAGGCGCGGAACAGAAATCTGCTTATCAAGCGTGACCTCGACTGTTGTCGACTCGTCAACAACGAGTTCCGCCGAGGCGACATCGGACCAGTCGCCCGAATACGCCGCGCCATCTTTCGTCGTCCAAGAAAGCGACGACCACGCGGCATTCGCCGTCACCGTCGCCGTGACCGAGATACTGCGCGTTGAGGAATCGTCGCGCGTCAAGATGACCGTCTTGCCGTCGCTCGAGAGAATAGCCGTCTTCGCGTCCATCGCCTCGCCCTTCGCATTCTCATAAAGCGGCGAGACAAAGGCGCGGAGCGCGGCGTCATCGAGTTCCTTCGCCCAGTCGCCGCACGTGAAGAGGTTAAACGTCGTTCCACCCACATATTCGTTGTAGCCGAGAAGGACGCGGATCGTGCCGAGCGTCGGTTTTGCGGCGAGCGTCATCTCATTCGTGTCGCGCACCGCACTCATGTCAACCGTGCCGCTTTCAAGCGTCCACGCGCCAAGCCCCGTCAGCGTCAAAGTCGGCGTGATGACGCCCGTCATATCGCTCGCCGACGAACCGAACGCGATGGTTGTCTCCGCGCCGCGCGTGAGGGCGAGGTCTTCAAGCGTAAGCGTCGAACCCTCAAGCGCGCCGAAGCGAAGCGCCGTCTTCTTTTCCGCGCCGACCGTCCAATCGCCCGCAACGGACGCGCCCGATTCAAACGCGACAATCTCGGCCGCGCCCTCCATCGAGAACGATGTCAAGGCCGTGCGTGCGAGGCCGAGCGAACCGATCTCAAGGCGCGCCGGTTTCGCGTCATCGTCAGAGGCGAGCGAGATTGCGGCTGTCGCGCCCGACGAAGCGAGGCCCTTCATACGCAGAAGACCGCCCGCGCCGACCTCAAAGGACGAGGCGCGACACACGTTCACGAACGCATTGGAGACGCTAAACGTGCCGCCGTCAATCTGGATGACAAACGTCGTCTCGTTCGTCTCCGAGCCGTCGCCGAGGATGAGGCCCTCGCCCGTACCCGCGCCGACACCGTTGTAGGCGAACGTGCCGCCCGTCATCTTGAATGTCGTGAGTGTGTCGCCCGACGAGCCGAAGCGCGTCTTCGCGCTCGTCGCATTCACGGCGATTGTGCCACCCGCGATATCGAAGTTCATGAGAAGCGTCTCCCACCCATCGGAGGACGAACTCTTGAACGTGACAAAGTCGCCGTCAAGAGCGTTGAGCGTATAGCCCGCGAGATCAAACGAGCCCGTGAGCGTCGCGTTCTCAAAGCCGTAGGTCGCCTCGGGGAAGTCCGCGAGGACAACGTTCTCGCGCGGACCTAAGAAGCGCACCGTCGCCGCCTTGTCAATCGCGTATTCCGCAAACGAAACGCCCGCACCCAGTTCCGCACGCTTCCCCGCGCCGACCGTGAGCGAGCCTGAGCCCGCCGCGCCGCCGCCGATCGTCGTCTTCGCGCCCGCGACGACCTTCGTCGAGCCGATCGGGAGGTTCCAGACGAGCGCACCCGTGTGCGCCGAGTCGTCAATCGCCGTCGGGATAAACGCGCCGCCGTTCGCGTTGAGCGTCACAGGGCCTGCGCCCTTGATCGTCAAGGTCCCCGCCGTTCCGCTCGCGTCCATCTTGACCGTCGCGTCAGCCGTGACGGTGAGCGTGATGTCGGCATCAGGGCGCGTATTCACCTCACCCCATGTGAACGTCTGCCCTGCGCCATCCGTAAACGTGAGCGCTGACCAATTCGTCGATTCGGAAACCGTCGCCGCATACGGCCCTTCGCGCACGTTCGATGTCGCCGCGTAGACATCGCCGTCCTTCAAGAGAAGCGTGGCTGTCGAAGGCGAGGCGACGAGGTGGTGGAAATCGTCCGCGCTCACATTAAAGCCCGTCAGAACGGGGAAGGCCGTCGAAGCCGTCGCCGCCGCCGCGAGATCGACCGTGACTGTGCCCTCGCTCGGCACGACGAGCGACGCGCCGTTCCCCTTGAGAGCCGTCGAGCCGTCCGACTTCAAGATCGCGCCGCTCTCCGCCGTGAGCGTGCCGACGAGCGTGCCGTCAAGATGGAGCATGCCGCCCTCGTAAACGCGGAGCGACGCAGAAAGAGGCTTATCGAACGTAAAGAGAGTCTCGCCCGCGCT
>CAYNVE010000064.1:0-4187 GCA_964400635.1 uncultured Lentisphaeraceae bacterium | reverse complement strand
GTGACGGTCATCGACTCGCCGTCGCTATCGCGAATCACCGTTCCGACGGGCAGGTAGAAGTGGCCCGTGGCATCAAAGAGGCGAAACTCGCCGATGGCCGTCTTCTGGCTCGCGTTCTGCGTCGCCGAGAACTCAAAGCGCAGTTTCTTGACGGAGGAAGAGAGCGTCCCCGTGACGCGCGCCGTCGCGCCCTTCGCAATCTCCAACTTCGGCGCGGAGATGTCGCCGAAGACGAGGTCGCTTGCCGTGACACCAATGCCGTCTCGAACTGAGAGCGGATTCTTGAAAGTGAGCGGCGTTGACAGAACGAGCGAGTCGATGGTAAGCGTCGAATTCGTTCCCTCGACGGGCGAGAAGATATAGCGCGTCGCCGCGTTCTCGAAGAGGATGAACTTCGGCGCGACATTGTCGCCGACCGAGACGGCGACCTCCGAAACGCCCTCGAAGTCCTTAAATGTGACGCGCATGCCGTTTGCGTAGGCGCTCGCAACACCCTCCGCCGTTTCCCACGAGGCCGTGTTCGCCGTGTTCGTGTTCCAGAGTCCGTCCGTCGTCGCCTTCCACGTGAGCTGGCTCGACGAAAGAATGTAGTAGCCCTGCGTCACCTTGCCCGAAAGAAGAGTGCCGTCCTTGTCGTAGACGAGCGCGCCCTCTTCGAGCGTGATCGTCGTCGAGGTCGCATCGACGAGACGCCAAAGTCCGCTCTGCGTCGGCTCAGGTAGCCGCAATGAGCCGCCCGATTTAACCGTCACGCTCTTAAGCCCCGTGAGCGGCAGAACGTCAGGCTTGAGTGTGCCGCCCTTTTCGACGACGATCGCGTTGCCCACAACATCGGCGGCCGTGCACTCGAGCGTCTGCCCGTCGCCGACCGTGATCGCCTCGTCGAGCGAAACCTTCGCGGCCAACTTCAGCGTGCCCGCGCCCGAAAGCGCGATCTTCGCGCCCTTGACGCCCGAGACGATCGGCGCGGCGATTGTGAGAACGGGCGAAGAGCCGGCGAACGCGATGCGCAAGTCTTCGTTGACGGGAAGATCCGTCTTGCTTTCGATGCGCGAAGAACCCGCGACCGTCAGGTCGAGGCCGTCGCCATCCTCCGAGCCGAGGCGCGTCGTCTCGTAGCCGATTGAGAGCGTTGAGTCGCAAAGGCCAAGAGGTTGAAGGAACTCCATACGCTGCCAGAGGGGATTGACGGCCGTTGTGATCGTCGCGTTCGTCGCGGCGAGAGCGGGCGCGTCGACGCACTGGAGCGCGAGATTCGCATTGACGACGGGGACGACGAGCGTCGACGGGAAGAACTTGCGCGTGCGCGTGCGCAGGACGTTATTCGTGAGCGGCGTCTCGCCCGCGCCCACGAAGGCGAGACCCGTCAAGTCAACATTCCCGCCGTGACCATATTTCGCGTTGCGCGGCGTGTCAATCGTCACGTTCGAGCCCGTGACGCGGATCGTCCCGACGTTCGAGAAGGTGTCACCAAAATAGCGCGTCGCGTCACCTGGGAGAATCAAGTCACCGCGCGCGCCCACGAAGCGCACGCCGCCACGCCCCGCGCCGCCCGCGACCTCCCAGCGGAGGTTGCCATTCGTGACAACCGTCTCCTTCGTCGTGCGCAAGCGCCCCGCGCCCGCAAGCGTCGCCGTCGCGTCCGCGTCTTGCGCGAGGACGAGGTTCGCCGCGGCGAACGCGCCGTCCACCGTGAACGACACATCGCCCTTGCCCGCGAGGTCCGCGGCGAGCGTCGTCGAATAATCAAGCGAAACCTGCTCCGTGCCGTTCGTCAAAAGCCAGTTCTTCTCAGTCGCGCTCCATGTCGTGTTCGCGGCCGTCTTATCCCAGACGCGCGAAGTCTGCGGCGAGAATGTGACGAGTGGGTCGCCAAAGCCCGTCACCTGCAGCGACGAGTAGCCCGCGTGGTTCTTGAAAGTGTTCGCGCCATATTTCGTCACGGCCAACTTCAGCGCCTCGCCCGCATTGAGAGGCTCGCCGTTCGTGAACGTGCCCGAGAGCGCGCCGAAGAGGAGGTAGTCTATGAGCAAGGAAAGACCGCTCCCGCCGTTGTTGGCGCTCGTCGAGTAGCCCATGTACCAGCCGTTTCGCGTGTTGAAGAACGAGGCAAGCGCGCCACCCTTCGGTGAGAGAATCGGCGTCTCGCCCACCGAGATTGTGTTCGTCACGCCCGAACTGCCGCTCGCGCAGTAGTCCATCATGCCCGAGTCGCACGGAATTGGACAGCAGTAGATCTTGTAAATCCCTGTTGAGAAGAAGATACTCGTCACGTCAAGCGGGCTACAGCCGCGCGCCCAGCCGTGCGCGAGGACATTGACGACATCGCCGTTCGAGGCGTAGAACGTCGAGGCGGATGCCGACTTATAACTGTCGGCAAGAATGATCGTCTTCGCGTCATCGCTCGCGCGGTTGCGCGTGAAGTGATCCCAGTTGCGGTCGCGCGGCACGCCCTCGCCGTCCGTCGTCTCCTCGGGGTGCTTGGGGTCGAACATATTGAGCCCGCCGTCAAAGAACGCGCGCTCATCGACGAGCGGACCCGAGGCATTCGAGGAATGACGCGACGAGGTGAAGCCCCTTGAGCCGCCGTAGCACGCACCATAACGCCCCGCGAAGTCATCCGCCTCCGCGCGCGAGACCTTCGCCATGAAGTTTGTGATAATCTCGCCCGCCGTCAGCGTCGTGCGGCTGTTGACGACATAACTGTAGCCGTAGTTCGTCGTCGTGCGCTGCTCCTCGGTGACGCGCTCCATGAGCGGGAAGCGAAAGACGACGATATCGGGGATAGCGTCAACGTATTTGCCGCCGTAGTCCGTCTCGTAGCCATAGCTGCCGTCCGAGTTCTTCGTGCCGATGTAGACGCCGTCGCCGTTCCAGTCCCAGACCTCCTTGCCCGTCTCGTTGCCGTCATTGCCAAGCGGCAGGCGATCCATACAAGCGTAGTACTGGTCAAGAATCTGGCCGTTCGGCGACGTGCCGACCGAGACGTAGCGGCCAGGAATCATCGTCGCACGGTTGTAGCCAGCCTTGCGCGGCGCAGCACCGAGAAGGATGTATTTGAGCTTTCCCTTCGCGTAGAGGTGCTCAATATAGTGGTGAATCTTGAGTGGGTCGTCGCCGTCCGCGTATTCGTTATAGATGTCGGCCGTCGACTTGACTGCGAACGTGTGCGAGGCACCCACTTTCGTCCCCTTGCGGAACTTCGCGTATTCGATCCAGAGCGCGACGAACTTCGGCGGCGAAATGATGACGAAGTCAGCCGTGTGGTCGTCGCCATAAGAAGCGGCGCTCTCGCTCGTCGGGCAAGGAACCGCCGTCGCCTTGAGCGGCATCTTGATGCCCGGGTCTGGGACGGTGAACGTCGCCTTGATTGTGATCGTCTTCGCCTTGTAGAGCGTCTCGGTCGCGCCATCCCACTTGAACGGTGTCACGAAAACGGAAACCTTGGGCTGACGGTCGACGAGGACGAAACTCTGCTGCTCATAGCACGCGGCGGGGTAGGTTGTTTTGTACGTCTCGTTGAGCGCGGGGAAAGTCGACGTCGACCCAATCGGCGTCGGCTCAAAGATTGGCATGGGCTTGATGCCCGACTCAACGGCCGTCCACGTCGCCTCGACATCAAGCGAGACGAAAGAGCCGGGCGTCGGGAAGTCGAGCGTGACGGGCAAAAGCGGAAGGTCGGGATCGCCCGTCGAACCGTGACCGACGCGCGGGACGAGACTCTCGCCCGTGATGACACGATAGCCATCGACGAGGCTGAAGGAGACGTTTTTCTCCCAGCCCGCGTCGAGGCTCCATGTCACGATCTTCTCGGCCGCGGAAAGTGATGAAAAGGCGAGAACACCACAGAACGTGGCGACAAGCGACGCGCAAAGCCTGTTTTTCATATTGAAACGATTATAGCGAAACGCGCCACGCGCGTCAATGGCGAAGCGGAAAAAAAACGAAGTGCGGCGAGGGTTCGTTGTGGGGGCGGCTCTAACGCGCCGCGTCGGCTTCGCGGGCGAAGACCGCAGATCTAGCGAGCGGCCTTGGGCGGCCCGCTCGCCCGACCCGCAGTTTGCGGGCACCCCTGACATGATTTCGGCGCTCGCGCAGAGCGACTCGCCTGTTACCTTGGTAGCCGAAATCACATCAGTCCCGCAAACGTGACTCTCGTGCGACGGCCGCCCCTCGGCCGCAAGAAG
>CAYNVE010000063.1:0-7437 GCA_964400635.1 uncultured Lentisphaeraceae bacterium | reverse complement strand
CGTTTGGCGAACGAGATAATAGTATATCAAAAACCCCCTCACTTGCGCAAGGGGGAATTTTGAAAAATTTTTTTGTGCGGCTTGCAGAAGTAAACGTGGAATTTCCATCGGCCAAATGCGCGACATAAGATGAAGCATAAGATGAAGCGTGAAAATTCGCCCTTGCAGGGTGGCGGAAAATTTGATAAGATTGTTGCGTCTTTGGAAACCACAAGGAGACACACATGAATACGACACCCGCAAAAAGATGCCGCTTCATGCGGAAAGCCATCCTCCTCACGGCGTTCGCCGCGCTCGCGGCAACAACGCTCCATGCCGAGACGGTGACGAAGACCGTCTGGGCAAAGGGCGTCACGGGAGCCGGAGGCTGGCAAAACACGTTCCAGTTCCGAAACGGATGCTGGGCCGCCGTCTCGGCCGACATGGTCGCGTGGTGGCAAAAGCGCGTCGCCGAGAAATACGACACGTCATCGGTCAAAACGTGGGATAGCGAAGAGCTCCTGCGCACGTATGACACCTACTCCTACTTCGGCGACAGCGGCGACTACGTCTGGAACGCGCTCGAATGGTTCTTTACAAACACCGTCCAGTCAATCCGCCTCGTGAACCCCGGGCACCACTACATCACGGGCAAGAAGTTCGCCGAGGTCGAAGGACCGAAGCCCATCTTCTACACGATGACCTGCTACGACCAGATTCAGTCTCAGGTCGAAGCCGCCCTTCAGGAGTTCGTCGACGCGAACGGCAACTGCATCGCCTCCGTGCGCAACAGTTCCCACGCCTACACGCTCTACGGCGTTGAATACACCGAGGAAGAGAGCGGCAAGAAGACATTCACCGCCCTCTACGTCACGGATCCAACGCCCGTTGACTACACGGATTCAACCTCGCCCTACAACGTCCCAACGATGCATCGCGTGACGCTCTACTACAACCCGAACTGGGAAGGCCTGCCGCGCATCTTCGGCTGGTACTACATTACGCTCGACAAAGACGGGGCCGTTTCAAGTTCACGGTGCCCGCTCGACCCCGTCGACTTCACATTTCTCCGAATCGACGATGAAGTCATTGTGAACAAAAACGGCGAGACAGCCTTCGCTCTAAAAGACGGCGGCACGGGCGGCGAGACGCAGGACGAGGGAGGGAGCGTCCGCCCCGAAGTCGAGACCATCTTCACGACCGAAGAGACGGCGAAGAAGCGCGCCGAGGCGATCAACGCCGACAAGAAGAAATTCATCGAATCGCCCTTCACGCTCGACGACACGGCCAAGAGCACCTATTCGAGTCTCTTCTCCGCGAAAGTCCTGACGAAGACCGACGGCACCTTCGCCGTCACCGCGCAACTAACCGACGAGGGTAAGGCGAAGATTCAGGAAAGCGTCAACGACCTCTCCGCCGTCCATTTCACCACGCTTGCAACGGGTGATGCGACATCCGCCATCAAGACCGTTCCTGGTCTTTATTACAGCGTCTTCGCAGGCGCGAACCCTCAGGCGCTTGAGCGCAAGAGCACGACGCAGGCGACGAGTTCAACGACAGATATCACCTTCCCATCTCTCGGCACGAGCGGCTTCTATCGTCTCAAGGCGACACTCGCGCAGCCTTGAGACGCGCCGCATCAGATCTGGATAAGCGCCGACTTGACGGCCGTGGCGAACGCCGTCGAGAAGGCCTTTCCAAAGTCGCCGTCATGGACGGTTTCGGTCGCTTCACCAACCGCATCGCCGACGATGGCGCGCGACTTATCAAGAACGAGAAGCCTCAGTCGCACAACGGCGCGGCAGACCGTCTTATTGTCCTCGCGCGCCGTCGCGTCAAGGTGAAGATCGGTGACGGAGACCTCGACGGCGAACGCAGCGTCTGCTGACGAGCTCGGCGCGACGACGGCAGCGAAGCGGCCAGACGCGGCAAGGAGATTGAGGACTGGCGCGCGCAGAAGGCGCGACGGAACGGCGGCAAAAAGATTGTAAGGGTCGGCCGCAAGCGTCCCATCGGCGCGCGCCACCTTGATCTCACGTTCATCGTAGGGCGACAGGACGTCGACAAACGAAAGGCGCGTCACGCCAAAGCGCGACGGCGCGGTCGTCACCGCCTTCGGCGCGGTGGCATCAACCGCCCAGTCCGATGTGCGCGGCGCGGAGGCCGAGAAGCAACCCGCGAAGATCGGGGCGACAAGAAGAAAGAAAAGCCTTTTCATTTTGAGTCTCCTGTGAGTCCCTGCTGACGCAGAAGCGCGGCGCTATTCGGGTCGCGACCGCGGAAGAGCCTGAAGACGTCAAGCGCCGATCGCGAGCCGCCGAGCGCGAGGATTGTCTCGCGGTAGCGCGCGCCCAGTTCTTTCATCTTCGCGTCGTCCTGAAGCCCCGCCTCCTCAAACGCGCCGTAGCAGTCCGCGCTCATCACCTCCGACCACTTGTAACCGTAGTAGCCCGCTGCGTAGCCGCCCGAGAAGATATGCGTGAAGGCGCAGAGGAAGATATCCTCATCAACCATTGGAAAGTCGAAGTGGGCGAAGACCCGTCTTTTTAGATCGTTCGGCGTTTCGTGAGAAGCGGCGAAATCCTTCAAGTGGAGCAAGAGATCTGTCTTCGCGAAGGCGAGTTGACGGCGGCACGCGCTCGCGGCGCGGAAGTTCTTCGCCGCGAGAACCTTCGCCTTGAGGTCAGCGGGGACGCGAATGCCCGTGCGGCCGTCGAGACACCAGTTCTCCATGAACTGCGAGGCGACCTCGACCGCATCCCACTCAACGAGGTTGATGCCCGCCGCGCCATCCTCGTCGACACGCGTAAGCATTTGCTGTAGGGCGTGGCCGAATTCGTGGAAGAGCGTCTCCACTTCGCGGAACGGCAACAAGCAGCGGCCCTCCGCGTCTGGTTTCGGGAAGTTCGTCGCGACGAGCGCGAGCGGCGTCTCGAAGAGCCCCGCACCCTCCGGCCATTCCACCTTCCCATCGCGGAACTGGACGACGGGCCGACGATTGCGGAACTCGTTCATCCACGCGCCGCCGTGCTTCTGCCCATTTCGGACGAAGGGATCAAAGTAGAAGTGCGCAATCGCCTCGCCCTTCTCTTCGACGGCGAAGACGCGAACATCCGGATGCCAAACAGACGGCTTCTCGTCGCCCGTCATCTCGCGGACGACGATGCCGAAGAGTGTCTTTGAGAGCGTGAAAAGCCCTTTGAGAACGTCCTCCAACTCAAAGCACCGCTTCAACTCCTCTTCGGAATAGGCGTATTTGCGCTCACGCAGACGCTCGGCGGCGAACGCGCGATCCCACGGCGCGAGATTTTCACCAAGCTCATGATCCTCCTCGCGTGCGGGCTGGGCGGTCGCCGCATCAAGCTCGTCAATCATCGCGAAGACCGCCTCGGGCGTCGCGGCGCACTTCGTCGCGAGCGAGAGGTGCGCGAAGTCAACATAGCCAAGAATCTGAGAAAGTTCCTGCCTCAAGGCGAGCATCTCGTCAATGCGCGCGGCGTTCTCGGGCGCGCGCGTCGCGCGGGCGCGGTAGAGACGCTCGCGCACCTCGCGGTCGACGCAATGCTTCATCGTCTCAGGGTAAGCGGCATCGTCAATCGTGTAGGTCTTGCCGTCCTTCTCAAAGGAAAACGCCTTCGTCGCGTCGATGACGGCGTTTGAGAAATCCATCGAGAGCTTCGCCAGTCGCTCCTGGATTTCGTTGAAGCGCGCCTTCTTTTCCCCTTCAAGGCCGACACCCGCACGCTCGGCACCCTCAACCGTCTTTTCGAGAATGCGGCGGCGCGTTGCGTTCAGCGTCTTATCGGCGGCGAGAACGCGCTTCGCCGACTCGTAAATCGGCTTCGACTGGCCCGCGCGCAAGGAGAAGCGGACGAGCGCGGGCTGGTACTTTGCCTCAACGGCGCGCCACGCCTCGTCGTTCATGACGCCGAGCATATGCGAGACTTTTCCCCAACATTCGTAGAGGTCACGGATGGCCGTCCCCGCATAGGCGAACGCCTCATAGGTCATGGGACGCAAGGCCTCGAACACACGAAGCTCCGCCTCAGCCGCTTCAAGAAGCGTCTCCAATTCCTTCGACGCCGTCTCAGGTGTCCAGGACGACCAATCTAAGAAGGTTGTCTTCATTTCTTTTCCTCCACGATTTCGGCAACACGAACGGCTGCGTCGCGCGTCGCCAATTTTCCAATCTTCTCGGCCATCGCCCGAATGCGTTCGGGGTGGTCATAGCGGCTTAAGAGATACTGCGCGAGTGCATGCGCGTCAAGTTTTGACTGGACGCCCTCATCCGCCGCGCCGAGGGCGGCGAACGCCTCCGCGTTGAAGTGTTGGTGGTCGCGCATCGCGCTCGGAAGTGGGATGAAGAGGACGGCCTTCGCGCACGCGGCGAGTTCAAAGCAGGTCGACGCGCCCGCGCGCGCAATGACGAAGTCCGCCGAAGCGAAGGCACTCGCCATCTCGCGCTCGAAAGCGTGCACGCGGCTTGGAATCCCCGCGTTGAGGTAACGCGCGAGAACGCGCCCCTCGTCCGCCGCGCCCGTCTGATGAATAATGTAGAGAGGACGCACGTCCTCGCCCGCCTTCGCGCGCTCATCGAGCCGCGCCTTCATCTCAACGACGGCCTCCGAGGCGAGTTCGTTGACAGCGTGCGCACCCTGCGAGCCGCCCGTCACAAAGAGGACGAAGGCGTTGGACGGGATAAAGCCAAAGCGCGTCCCTTCGGCGATCTCGCGGCGGACGGGTAGCCCCGTCAGCACCGTGCGCGCGTGCGGCAGATAGCGCGCGGTCGCCGCGAAGCTAATCGCGACGACGTCGGCGAACTTGGAAAGGTAATCAATCGCCTTACCCGGGACGGTGTTCGCCTCGTGAAGGACGATGCGCACGCCGCAGCTTTTCGCCGCGAGGACGGGCGGAAGCGACGAGTAGCTCCCCATTGCGACGAGAACATCGGGCTTCTGCCGCTTCATCTCACGGCGGCAACGCCAGAGCGAGCGCACCAACGCGAAGGCGTGCCGAAGAGAGAGCGTCTTCGCGTACGTCGAGAAGCGCGGACCCGTCCAACGCGCGAGAACGGGCGACTCAATGGCGCGCCCCGAGTCCCAGATTGTCACCTCATGGCCACGCGCGGCGAGCGCCTCGGCGATGGCTAACCCTGGAAAGGCGTGACCGCCCGTTCCCCCACATGCCACGACAACTTTCATCGCTTACCAGTCCCGTTCGTTCGGCGGAAGCGGCGCCTTGCGAACGCGCGCCTTCTTGTCCGCCTCATGTTCATCATGGCGCTCTTGCGCCTTCTTAAGAACGTCCTCGACTTGCTCGTCCAAAGGCTCTTCGGCTGTCTCGCCCTCCGCCTCCTCCTTCTCGTCGCCCTTCTGCTCGTTGGGGTCTTCCGTCTGCTTCTCGTCCGTCTCGCTCGGCTGATTCGCCTCCGCCTGATTCTGCTTATCTTGATTCTGCGACGACTGATTTTGCTTGTCTTGATTCGAGTCTTGCTGCTGTTGATTCTGGCCGCCACCGCCGTTCGGATTCTTCGGAAGAAGCTCGCGAATCTCATCAATAAGACGCAGAGCCTTCTCCTGATCAGTGGCGACAACCTGCTTGGCACAGGAGATTTGGATCTTTTCAAGTTCCGTTGAAAGCGCCGAGACCTTCGCCTGAGCCTCTGCCGTGAAAGGCGGCTTATTCGTGTCGGCCTGCGCCTCGCGCTCGTACGCCTGTGCCCACGCCGGGAACTTCGCACGAAACGCGCGCGTAAAATCAAGCGCGTCCTGCTGCCAGTCACGGCCGTTCACCCGCTCGGCGTCAAGCCAGGCGTTCGACTGGGCGACGAGAGACTCGTCCATCGCCGCTGGCGGCAGGACGACGCGCTTGTAGAATCGCGTGAAGTCGCCCTCAACCTCGCTCATCGCGCCATAGGCATCGGCCTCGAAGTCAGCAAATAGGCGCGCCGCCTTCTTCGTCTTCTCCTGCGCGTTCGAAATCTGAAGGAGAATCGTCGCGGCCTCCTCCTCGTTCGTGACGGACTGGGCAATCGCCTCGCGGACGGGAATCCAAGCATCGGCGATGGACGAGGCACGGCGCGAGAGGCGGTCGGCCGCCGCGACGGCGCGAAACGCTTCGTTCGTGCGATAGGTTGCCGCCTCCGCGAAAAGACGGCGCGACTCCTCCATCGCGCCTTTCAAGATGGACGCCGGATCTTGACCCTCGGCGGCCTTCAAGACGGCATCAATGTGCTCCTTCTCGCGACGCTCCAAAAGACCGCTCACGGCGCGCGTGAAATTACGGTTCGCCTTCGCGTCGGTTGGATTGGCGCGAAGCGCAATCTGCGCCGCCTCGGCCGCCGCCTCCTGATTCCCCTTCTCGTATTCGAGTTTTGCGACAACCTCGGCCGCGCGTGCGCCATGCGTCTTCGAAAGCATGAGAGGTTTTAGAACGCGCAAGGCGTTCGTCGTGTCAAGCGCCTCATAGAACGAAACGCCCTCGTTCCAGACCTCGCGATCCGTCAGGGGGGCGTCCGCCAGAAGAAGCGCGATGGCGAAAAGGACGGTCATTTCGTCTCGTTGAGCTTGCCGAAGATGTTCCCGTAGCGATTCAGGTTCAGGGCCTCGGCGAACGAGGCGATTTTCGTCGTCGTCGAGCAGGGGTCGATCGACGCATCCATGCAGTCGCCCTCAAGCGTCAGAAGCGGCACGTGGATGGCGTCAAGCTCCTCGCGCAGATGCTTCGAGAGCGCGCGGTCGGCGAGCGAGCAGCGGCCGAAGCCGTGCGTGTAGAGGATGACGCCGTTGAACTGGCCTGCCGGAACGGCGCGCTTCACGTACTCAACGCGCAAAGCGGGGTCGAGGAAGCCCGATTGGAGGAGCTTCTTCGCAAGCGAGCGATAGGGGTCCTTCGGGTCGAGCGGCTCCCAGCCGACGAAGTTCGTCTCCTCAAAGACAATCGGCGCGTTGCACGTCGTCTCAATGAAATCGAGGTGGCGCGTATCGTAGAACGGCGGCAGGTGCAACCAAAGGAGGCGGTGCGTGTCGCCGATTTTGTAGCGCTTCTCGGCCCACTCCTTCTTCATGAGGAGTTCTTCGTAGTAGGCCTTCTGGATGTCGACGAGATCTTGCCGTCCCCAAAGTTGCGAGAAGACAATCGCGTTATAAATCGCCTCGCTCCCGCGCACGAGTGGCGGCGACGTGAAGCGGAGTTCCTGACACTTCTTCGCAAGCGCGGCGGCCTCGTTCGAGAGGACGCAGGCTTCCTCAAGCCGACCTAAATCCATCTTGCGCCCGAAGGCCTTCTCCATCTCGAAGACAGATTCGGCCAGCCCATCCGCCATGACCTCGACGGCGTTGCGCGAATGCGCGTTGATCGGCGTCTGAAGCGAGTAGAGCCGATCTTCAATCTTGTATTCACGCGCGAGGTCGGCGAAGACGCGCTCGGCCTGCTGGCAGGGCTGGACGGTCGAGACGA
>CAYNVE010000062.1:0-7543 GCA_964400635.1 uncultured Lentisphaeraceae bacterium | reverse complement strand
TCTTGGGTCTTCTCCATATGGAGATTGTGCAGGAGCGTTTGCGTCGCGAGTTCGGCCTTGATATTATCTCGACGTCGCCGGGCGTCGTCTACAAGCTGAAGCTTAAATCGGGCGAGGAGAAGGATCTCGACAACCCCCTGCAGATGCCCGACCCGTCCGTTTTGGAGACCATCTCTGAGCCAGTCCTCAAGGCGCGTATCATCACGCCGTCCGAGTCGATCG
Organism: uncultured Lentisphaeraceae bacterium; assembly: GCA_964400635.1. Taxonomy (GTDB): domain Bacteria; phylum Verrucomicrobiota; class Kiritimatiellia; order RFP12; family UBA1067; genus UBA1067. Next base: position 7,321 of record CAYNVE010000062.1, on the reverse strand, counting down.
GCGACGTCATGCGCATTGTGATGGATCGCCGCGGGCTCGTTGAGGGCACGGAGACGATCGACGCGAAGCGCGTGATGCTCCACTGCCACCTGCCGCTCAACGAGATCCTGATCGACTTCCACGACACGCTGAAGTCGGTCTCGCACGGCTACGCCTCGATGGACTACGAGCCGGCGGGCTACCAGGCGTCGGACATCGTGCGCATGGACATTCTCCTCAACGGCGAGACGGTCGATGCGTTCGCGACGATGGTGCACCGCGACAAGGCGCGGGCGCGCGGACTGCAGATGTGCAAGGCGCTCGCGGAGACGATTCCGCCGCACCAGTTCAAGATCCCCGTGCAGGCGGCGATCGGCAAGGAGATCATCGCGCGCGAGGACATTCGTCCGTTCCGCAAGGACGTCCTCGCGAAGCTCTACGGCGGCGACGTCACGCGCAAGATGAAGGTCTTGGAGAAGCAGAAGCGCGGCAAGGCGCGCATGAAGGAGTTTGGTCACGTCAACGTGCCGCAGTCGGCGTTCATCGCCGTCTTGAAGGGTACGATCAAGGAGCATTAAAAAAGGGGGTGATACGATGAATCTTGCGGACTTTGATAAGACGGCCTCGTATCTGCCAGATGTGTGCTTCGCGCGTCCGCCCGATCTCGGCGTTTTGCTCGGCTCGGGCTGGGGCGACGCGCTTGATATGGACGAAGTCCTCTTCCGCGCCTCGTACGCGGATCTCCCGGGGCTTGGAGCCTCAACCGTTCAAGGTCACGCGGGCGAATTCGTCCTCTACCGTCGTGGCGCGCGACTTGTCGCCGCGTGGTGCGGTCGCCGCCACCGCTATGAGGGCGTCTCGTGGGAGTGCGTCGTCACGCCCGTCGAGATTCTCCGCCGCATGGGCGCGAAGAGACTTCTTCTCACGAACGCGGCGGGCGGCATCAACCCCGCCTTGCGGGCGGGCGACTTCATGGTCGTAAAAGATCATCTCAATCTTTTGGGCTCGAATCCGCTTGTTGGGCCGCACTGCGCGGAGTGGGGCGCGCGCTTTCCCGACATGACGAACGTCTACTCGACGCATCTTTCGGAGTGTCTCCTCGCTTCGGCGCGCCGTTGTGGCGCGCGCGTGATGGAGGGCGTCTACGCTTACCGCCTTGGGCCCACCTACGAGACGCCCGCCGAAATCCGCGCATACAAGGCGCTCGGCGCGGACGTGATTGGCATGTCGACCGTTCCTGAAGCGACCTTCGCCCATGCGTGCGGACTCGATGTGGCCGCGCTTTCTCTCGTCTCGAACGTGGCCGCCGGGCTTTCTTCCGCGCCGCTCGACCATCGCGAGGTGATGGCGGCGGGCGCGGCGGCGAAGCCGCTCATGAAAGCGATTTTCGAGGACTTCATTGATCGACTCTGAGATCGACGACTTCCTCGTCTCGCTCAGCCTTGAAAAGGGGCTCGCGAAGAATACGTGCGAGGCTTACGCGCGCGACCTCCGCGCCTTCTCGCGCTTTCTGGCTGCGCATCACGTCTCTTCCGCCGCCGACGTCACGCGCGAGACGATTGTCGACTTTCTCGATGCGGCGCGTCAGGCGGGGCTTCGCGGCACGACGCGCGCGCGCCGCGCCGTCGCGATTCGTGCATTCTTCGCGTACTTGACCTCGCGCCGCCTTCTTGCGCACGACCCAAGCGCGCTTTTGGATGCGCCGAAGAAGGAGCGCGCGCTCCCCAAGACGCTCTCCGAGGCGGAGGTCTTCGCGATGCTCGATGCCACTCAAGGCGAGGATGTGCGCGATGTGCGCGACCGCGCGATGCTCGAGATTCTCTACGGCTCGGGGTTGCGTGTCTCGGAACTCTGCGCCCTTACTCTCGATGACATTGTCGCGGAAGGGGAACTTCTTCGCGTCTTCGGCAAGGGCTCGAAGGAGCGGCTCGTCCCCATCGGTGGCGCGGCGGGACGCGCGCTCACCCGCTACCTCAACACCGCGCGCGATGTCCTCACGCATGGGAATCTTGGCGAAACGCATCTTTTTGTGACGCGCCTCGGCCGCGCCTTCACGCGCCAGGGTGTCTTCAAGATTGTTCGCGCGCGCGCGGCGGCGGTCGGCATTGACTTAAAGCGCATCTCGCCACACGTCCTCCGCCACTGCTTCGCGACGCACATGCTCGAGCACGGCGCGGACATCCGCGCCATTCAGGAACTTCTCGGTCACGCCGACATCGGCACGACTCAGGTCTATATGCACATCGACCACGCGCGCTTCGGCGAGATCCACCGCCGCTACCACCCGCGTGGGTGAAAGACGTCCCGTTGTGGTATAATAGACGGGATATGAAGATTCTTTCTCTCGTTCTTTCGCTCACGCTCATCTCGGCGGTGTGCGCGGGTGTTCTTGCTTACGTCAACAAACGGACGGCTGAGCCGATCAAGCAGACGCAGGCCGCCAACGAGGAAAAGGCCGTGAAGGCCGTCATGCCGCCGCGTGTTGTCACCGTCGAGTCGCTCGGCGCGGATGTCTTTGTCGGTCGGGACAAGTCTGGCGCGATCCTTGGCTATGCATCGAAGGGCTCGGACGCGGGCGGCTATGGAGGAGACATCGTACTCATGGTTGGCTTTGAGGCGGACATGAAGACGATCGTCTGCTACAAGACGCTCGCGGCGGCGGAGACGCCGGGTCTCGGCATGAAGCTCAATACGAGCGAATTCTTGGGCCAGTTCGCGGGGCGTGACGGTGCGTCCGTCAAGGTGCGCAAGGACGGCGGCGAGATCGACGCCATCACATCGGCGACGATGACCTCGCGTGCCGTTTGCCGCGCCGTCCAAGCGGCTCAATCGCGCCTCATGGAATGTGCAGGGAAGGTAAAATGAAAAGAATCGTCTATCTTGACAACAATGCGACGACATGCGTCGCGCCCGAAGTGCGGGACGCCATGATGCCGTTTTTTGGCGAACTCTACGGGAACCCCAGTTCAATGCACGCGTTCGGCGGGGAGGTCGCGAAATATGTGAAGGCGGCGCGTGAAGAAGTGGCGCGGTTCTTGAACGCCGATCCCGACGAGATCCTGTTCACCTCGTGCGCGACTGAGTCGGACAATGCGGCGATTCGTGGCACGGCGGAGTTCTACGGCAAGGACATGAAGATCATCACGACGGCCGTCGAGCATCCCGCCGTCCTTCAGTCGGTCCGCCACTTGAAGGCGCTTGGGCATGAGACGGTTGAGCTCCCCGTCAACTCGATCGGGCAAATTGACCTTAACCAACTCGCCGCCGAGATTGATGCGGCTCGCTCGCGCCCTGTCCTCGTTTCAATCATGTACGCGAATAACGAGACGGGTGTTCTCTTTCCGATGGAGAAAATCACCGAGATCGTCAAGTCTCGTGGCGCGATTCTCCACACGGACGCCGTGCAGGTCGCGGGCAAGATCCCCGTCGATGTCCAGAAGACGCCCGTTGATATGCTCGCCATGTCGGGTCACAAGTTCCACGCGCCGAAGGGAATTGGCATTTTCTATGTCCGCAAGGGGACGAAGGTGAAGCCCTTCATGCTCGGCGGCCACCAAGAGCATGCGCGCCGCGCGGGGACCGAGAATGTCCCCTACATCGTCGGCCTCGCGAAGGCGTGCGAACTCGCGCGTCTCAATATGGCGGACGAAGAGAAGAAGGTTGGGGCCCTGCGCGACCGCCTCGAGGCGGGGCTTCTTAAGGCGTGTCCCGATGTGATTGTGAATGGCGACCGCGCCCACCGCCTGCCCAACACGCTCAATCTCTCGTTTGAGTACATCGAGGGCGAGGCCATTGCCTACCGCCTTTCCGACCTGGGCATTTGCGTTTCGACGGGCTCGGCGTGCGCGTCGGGCTCGCTCGACCCGAGCCACGTCATTCGCGCGATGGGCGTGCCGTTTATCGCGGTGCACGGCTCGGTGCGCTTCTCGCTCTCGCGCTACAACACGGAGGATGACATCGACTACGCGCTTGAGCATGTGCCGGGCGTCATCCGTGAGTTGCGCGCACTCTCGCCGTTTGGGCCGGGGATGGACGTGACAACCTACCAGTAGAAAGGTGAAGAAGATGAAGAAAACGATTTTTCTCTCGCTCGTTTTCGCGCTCGCGCTCACGGGGTGCCGTCGCGAGGACATCCGCACGATGACGGTGACGATGCCTCAGTTGACGGAGGCTGATGTCGCGCGCGTCGAGGCGGCCTTGCGTCCCTATGGCGGAATTGACAAGTCGTCCTACCGCTGGAACCTCGCGAACAAAACGCTGACGCTGTCGTACGACTCCATGAAGATTGCCCAGTCGAACATTCGCTACGCGATTGACGAGAAGGGCGTCCAGGTCGCATTCCCGAAGAAGGAAGGCAACCATGCCGGGTATTGAGAAAAGCTGGACGTTCCCCGGGTTTGTCGACGTCCACGTCCACTTTCGTGATCCAGGTACGCCTCTTGCCGAGACGACGGCGAGCGGGCTTCAGGCAGCGGCGCACGGCGGGTTCGCCGCCGTCGTCACGATGCCGAATACGACGCCGGCGTGCGACTCGCCCGAGGTGATGGACTACCAGCGCAAGGCGGCCGCCTCCTCTTGGCCGCTTCTTCTCCCCTCTGCGTGCATCACGAAGGGGCGGCTTGGAAAAGAGGTTGCCGACCTTGAGACGCTCGCTGCCGCAGGTGCGGCCTTCTTCACGGACGACGGAGCCTATGTCGCCGACGCGAAGGTGATGGAGGAGGCGTTTCGCCGCGCCGCCGCGCTCGACCTCGTCGTCTCGCAGCACGCACTTTTTCCGGGCCTTTCCGAGGCGGACTGCATTCGCCGCGATCTCTCGCTCTGCCGCGTGACGGGCGCGCGGTATCACGTTCAGCACCTCTCGACGGCGGCGGGCGTCCAGCTCGTCCGCGACGCGCAGAAAGAAGGCCTCGCCGTCACCGCCGAGGCGACGCCACATCATCTTCTCCTCACGCAGGACGACATCCAAGAGCGCGACGCGCGCGCGGCGGGCAACTTCAAAATGGCACCGCCGCTCGCGACGCGCGAAGACCGCGCCGAGGTGCGCCGTGCGGTGAAGGACGGCGTTCTCATGTTCGCGACCGATCACGCGCCGCATGTGGCCGCGACGAAAGAGGTCGGCTACGAGAAGGCGGCCAACGGCATCATTGGACTTGAAACGGCGATTCCGATTACCTACCATGTGATGGTCGAGGAAGAGGGGATGAACGTCGAGGCGTGGGCCGCGGCGTGGTGGAAGATGCCGCGTCATATTTTGCCGAAGGGGACGGTTATTGGCGGCGAGACAACGGTTGATCTTCTCGCCGAGCCGCGCGCCGTCTCGCTTGATTCGTTTAAGTCTCTTTCACGCAACTGCCCCTACAAGGGCCTGGCGTTCCGAGCATGGCCGAGGTCTTTTCTCTCCGCTCCGACTTCCGCCTGACGGGTGATCAGCCCGAGGCCGTGAAGACCCTCGCCGACGGCCTTGCGCGCGGCGAGCGCCACCTCGTTCTTCAAGGCGTGACAGGTTCGGGCAAGACGTTCACGATGGCGAACCTCATCGCCGCCGCTTCTCGGCCGACGCTCGTCCTGTCGCACAACAAGACGCTCGCGGCGCAACTTTTCTCGGAGTTGAAGGAGTTCTTCCCCGAAAACGCCGTTGAATACTTCATCAGTTATTACGACTACTATCAGCCCGAGGCCTACATTCCGCAGACCGACACCTACATTGAGAAGGACGCGGCGATCAACGAAGAGATTGAGCGCTATCGTCTCGCCGCGACAAACGCGCTCATCGCGCGACGCGATGTCATCGTCGTTTCGTCGGTGAGTTGTATCTACGGCCTCGGCGAGTCGGACGAATACCGCGACCTCGCCGTTCGCATTGTGCGAGGAGAGTCGTGCGGGCGGTCGGCCGTCATCGCGCGACTCATCGAGGCGCAGTATGTGCGCAACGATGTTGCCTTTGAGCCAGGCGTCTTCCGTGTGCGCGGCGACATTCTGGATGTCTTTCCCGCCTACGAGACGCAGGCGATTCGCATTGAGTTCTTTGGTGACGAGGTCGACTCCATTCGCGCGCTCGACCCGCTCACGCTTGCGTGCGGCGTCGCGATGCCGTCGGTCGTCATCACGCCCGCGAAACAGTTCGTCATGGGGCGCGACAAGATGGAGGCGGCCTTCGGGCGGATCGAGGCGGAACTCGCCGATCGGCTCGCGTTCTTTCAGGCGCATGGCAAGCTTCTGGAGGCACAGCGGCTCAAGGAGCGCACGGAATACGACATTGAGATGATGCGCACGCTCGGCTATTGCAACGGCATCGAGAACTACTCTCGCCCGCTCACGGGGCGCGCGCCGGGAAGTCCGCCCGAGTGCTTGCTTGATTACTTTCCGAAGGACTTCCTCACCATCATTGACGAGAGCCACGTCACGATTCCGCAGGTGCGCGCGATGTACAACGGCGATCAGGCGCGTAAGTCAAAGCTCGTTGACTATGGCTTCCGCCTGCCGAGCGCGAAGGATAATCGCCCGCTCACATTCGACGAATTTAATGCGAAGGTTGGGCCCATCGTCTACTGTTCGGCGACGCCGAGCGACTACGAGTATAACCTCTCGCGTGTCGTCGCGCGGCAGGTCATTCGCCCGACGGGGCTTCTCGACCCGCTCGTTGAGGTGCGGCCACTCAAGAACGAAGTCGATGATCTCATCGGCGAGATTCGCGCCGTTGTTGCCGAGAAGGATCGCGTCCTCGTCACGACGCTCACGAAGCGCTCGGCGGAGGATCTCGCCAGCTACCTCCACGACGCGGGGCTGCGTGTGGAGTATCTCCACTCGGACATTGACGCGATTGAGCGCGTTGCGATTCTTCAACGCCTGCGCAAGGGCGAGTTCGATATTCTCGTTGGTATCAACCTTTTGCGCGAGGGGCTCGACTTACCTGAGGTTGCGCTCGTTGCGATTCTCGATGCGGACAAGGAAGGCTTTCTTCGCTCAACGACATCTCTTCTGCAGACGGCGGGGCGTGCGGCGCGTCACGAGAAGGGGCGCGTCATTCTCTACGCCGACCACGAGACGGACGCGATGCGCGAGTTTAGGGCGATCACCGCGTCCCATCGCGAGAAGCAGATTGCCTACAACGAGGCGCACGGCATCGTGCCGCATACGGTTCGGCGCGCTATCAACGAGTCGGCGTATGTGTTTAAGAGCGGCAAGACGGAGAAATGGAAGGGCACAAAGGCCGAGGTGGCGGCGGATGAGGGCGAGGTGCTTGAGGAGATGACGCGCGAGATGCTGGAGGCGGCCGATAACCTCGAGTTTGAGCGCGCCGCTTATTTGCGTGACCAGATTAAGGCGATGAAGGCGAAAAAAA
>CAYNVE010000061.1:0-7851 GCA_964400635.1 uncultured Lentisphaeraceae bacterium | reverse complement strand
AAGCCCCCACTTCTTGCCGACGGTGCGAAAGACGTTTGTCGCGCCGATGTTCTTCGAGCCGACCGTGCGCACGTCGATGCCGCGCATCTTGCCAATCAGAAAGCCAAACGGGATGCCGCCGACCAAATAGGCCCCGAAAATCCACGCCATTGCCGTCATGTCCATTTTCTGAATCTCCTTTTAGGAACGCGCCGTGCCATGGTCACGGCCGATGAATTCGCACGGCGCGCGCCGCGCGAGAAGCCCGCGCACGAACTGAACGCCGTAGGTAAGATGCGTGGCGACGACGCCGAGCGCCGTGAGAAGCCACGTCAGCGGATTGAGCGAAAGCGTCGTCAGAAGAACGAGCGCGAGATACGCCGCGAGCGGAAGCGCGAAGAGCGGCGAAAGAAGCCCAAGTGCGGGGAGCGCGAACAAGTAGAGGACGAAGGCCGACGGCACGAAGTAGCACAGCCGCAGCGAGTTCGACGGGAAGCGCTTACAGAAGTAGCCGCGGTGAAAGCCGTAGCGACCGAGCTGGCGCAGGTGCGCGCCAAAGAGCGGTCGACGATGGTGGTAGACGACGACCCACGGGTCATAGACGATGCGCTTAAAGTCGTCAATCACATCCTTGCAAAGAAGCGTATCTTCCCCGGGCCAGAAGTCGGTTCGATAGCCACCGATCTTCTTGAGGAGCGACGTGCGCACGAAAAGGTTGCAACTCGGATAGTCCTCGGTGTCGCGCCGAACGCCGCCTGCGCGGTAGCGGTAGCGGCACGAGCCCGAGACGAGGAAATTGTCGTAGACGCGCCCGCCGAGGCGCGCGAGGTAGCGGTCGCCTGGGGGCGTCACGGCGGGCCCACCCACGGCACCAATGGACGCTTCGCCAAAGTAGCGCACGGCGAGCTCTAGCCAATGCGCCTCGGGGTAAGCGTCATCATCGATAAAGGCGACAACCTCGCCCTTCGCCGCGCGGATGCCGAGGTTGCGCTTCTCGGCGGGGCGAACCTTTCCCGTGGGAATAACGGCGAGACGTTCAATGGCCGCGTGGCGCGCGCTTATCGTCGCGTCGTCCTCGTCGGGGAGGACAATCACCTCGAAGGCGCGGTGCGTCTGGAGGGCGAGTGCATGAAGGCATTCATCTAGCATCCAACTTGAACGCGGGCAGGCAATGACGACCGAGACGAAGACCTCATGATCGAGCGGTGTCGGGACGAGGCACTTCGCGTAGTAGCCGAGGATGCGCGAGCGGTAAAAGACGGCGAGCGTGTCGGTGAGAACAGCGCGCGCGAAGGCCATCGAGACGCGCCCCATCGTCGCGTGCGCGGCCTGCTCCTTCATCTCGACCTCCGCAATCTTCGCACCACGCCCAGCCGCAATCGTGAGCAACTCAAGGTCGAACGCGCTCGACTTCGAGAGCGCGCGATCGAGCGCATAGCGGAGCGTCTCGCGGCGGTAGAGCCGCGCGCCCGTCTGTGTATCCGAGACGGGGAGACTTAAGAGAAAATGAATGAGCGCGTAGTAGAGGCGGTTGCGGAGTCGGTTGCTTCTCTTCGTGCCAACGACAATGTCAGCCTTCGTCTCGTTGAGTCGTTCAAGGAATGCGCCGAGCATCATCTCGTTGCCCGCGATGTCGCCGTCGATGACATAGACGAGCGGCTCGGTCGTCTTCTCAAGCGCGGCGCGGAGCGCGGCCACCGACGTGCCGCAGCCCCGGAGAATCGCAACTTGTGAGAAGTCCCTCATTTGAACCATTATACCATATGCGCGGGCGACGTTTCGCGGCTGTGCGGCTGGCTACGGTAGAGCGACCAACCGCTATTGAGCCAGAACGAAATGCCGCACACCCACATCGCGGGGACGAGCAGACCGTGGTTGCCTGAAATCTCGGCGACCATCACGATGGCCGCCATGGGCGTACGGATGGACGAGGCGAGGAAGCCCGCCATACCGACGAGCGCGAACGCCTCGGGATGAATGCCGAATGAGTCGGGCAGGAGGCGCTGAAACGCGAGGCCGACCGCCGCACCCAGCGCGCCGCCGCAAACAATCGCGGGCGCGAAGACGCCGCCCGAGCCGCCGCTGCCGACGGTGAACGAGGTGGCGAGTGCCTTTGCGAAGAAGAGAACAACGAGCGCAAGAATCGTGACCTCGTGCCCCGCGAGCGCCTTCTCGCCCGAGAGCGTCGCCTGAATGACGGGGTAACTCGTGCCGAGAATCTCGGGGACGAGCAGACCGATAAGCCCCGTGAGGAGACCGCCCAAGACGACGCGCGCCCAACCTGAGACGGGCAGCGCGGCAAAGCGTCGCTCGGTCTCTGTGAAGAAGCGAATGTAGAAGCGCGCGCCGAACGTGATCACGAGCGCGAGAACGAAATAGGGAAAGAGTCGAAGGCCATTCGCGTAGACGATGTCGGTCGGCATCGTGAAGAGCGAGCCCCAGCCGAAGAAGTAGGCGTAGATCGTGTAGGCGACCGTCGCCGCCGTGAAGCACGGCAGAATCGCGTCATACTCGACATCGCTCGACGAGTAGAGCACCTCGAAGCCGAAAATCGCGCCCGCGAGTGGAGCTTGGAAAAGCGCGGCGATGCCCGCCGAGATGCCGGCCGTCATGAGGATACGACGGGCGCGCGCGGGAAGGCCCATCCACGAGGCGACGAGACTACCGCACGCCGCGCCCAGAAGCGTGACGGGGCCCTCGTAGCCCGCCGAGCCACCCGAAGCAACGGTCAGAACCGAGGCGACAGACTTTACCGGCAAAACGGCGGGCGGCACATAGCCGCAACGGCGATGGAAAGCGAGGATAGCGCTATCGGTGCCGCGCGCGTGCTCAAGCGAGTCGAAGCGGCGGATGAGCAGGTAGCCGAGGAGCGCGCCGACGGCAGGCAGAAAGAGGAAAATCCACTTAAGCCCACTCGTCTGCGCGGGGACGAAAATCCAGTCGAAGCCGAGGACGATCAGCGCGTGAAACGCCGAGACGACAAGCCCCGAGAGAACGCCCACGAGCAAGGCCTGTACGAAGAACTTGCCCGTTCGAAAAGAAAGGCCCTTCCCCGCGAGGAAGAACCTAAACGACGTGATGGAGAGACGCCGGAGCATCGCCATCAGATCGTGTTCTTGGCCACGTTGCACTTGATCTTGCGGCCCATAATCTCCTTGTCGTTCAACGCCTCGCACGCCTTGTCAACCTCGTCGCGGTTCGGCATCTGAACGAAGCCGAAGCCCTTGGACTTGCCCGTCGCGCGATTCATCACGAGGCGCACGTTGTTGATCGTGCCGAACGCGGCGAACGTCTCGCGCAGCTGATCTTCGGTCATATCGTAGCTCAGATTCCCGACGTAGATCTCGATGGAACCGTCGGCCGGCGCGGGGTGCGGCTTGCGCTTCTCAAAGGGCTTCTCCTCGCCCTTCTTCTCGTTCGCGCGGCGCGCGGAAGTCTTCGAGCCGCGAGCGCACGCCTTCGCGCCGCAGGGCTTCCGGCACATCTTGCAGAGAAGGCACATCACGATGATGCCCAGCAAAAACGCGAGGACGGCGACCGTCACGGCCTCGCAGCACGTTGCCTCGTTCTCAAAGATCTTGTAGAATTCCGTGATATGTTCAATGGTGCATTCCATGGTTCTTTCCTCTTCTTTCCTTATTGGGTAGTCAGACTTCTCGTCTTCCTATTGTGTCTTTTCGTTTCTTTCGTTTTATTCGGAGGCCTCAGCGATGGCCATAGTCTCCGAGGGATTTCATGCGGCTCGGATGCCGCAGTTTGCGCAGAGCCTTCGCTTCGATTTGGCGGATGCGCTCGCGCGTCACGTTGAACTGCTTGCCGACCTCCTCAAGCGTCCGGCTATAGCCGTCGCTGAGACCGAATCGGTAGTCGATCACCTGACGCTCGCGCGTCGTCAGCGTGTGGAGGATGTCGTGAAGGCGTTCCTTCAGAAGGTTGCCCTCCGTCACCTCGACGGGGTTCTCGCTCGTCTGGTCGGCAATGAAGTCGCCGTACTGCGCGTCATCATTGTCGCCGACCTTCGTCTGAATCGAGATCGGCTGCTGAGCCATGCGGCGCACCGACTTGAGGACTTCAAGCGGCATGTCCATCTCCTTGGCGAGTTCGTTCTCGTCGGGCTCACGCCCGAGGTTCTGGACAAGGCGCTTTTGTACGCGCATGAGCTTGTTGATCGTCTCGATCATGTGCACGGGGATGCGAATCGTCCGCGCTTGATCGGCGATCGCGCGCGTCGCCGCCTGGCGAATCCACCAGGTCGCGTACGTCGCGAACTTGTACCCGCGCTTGTACTCGAACTTCTCAACCGCCTTCATGAGGCCCGTGTTGCCCTCCTGAATGAGGTCGAGGAACGAGAGACCGCGGTTCATGTACTTCTTGACGATCGAAATGACGAGACGAAGGTTCGCCTCGACCATCTTTGTGCGCGCCGCCTGACCGTAGCGAAGAAAGCTCTTGATCCGTGCGAACGTTTCGATGAACTCCTCGCCCGGCATACCGAAGACCGCCTCAAAACGCGCCATCTTCTCCTTGACCGTCTTCAGGTCGGCCGTGCGACGCTTCGACGGATGCTCGGTGCTGAGCCGATTGTGCTCGGCGACGAGCTTCTTGTAAGGCAGATAGATGCGCTCGTCGGCATCCTCGCAGAGGGTCTCAAGAATCTTCTGCTTGAAGTTGAGCGCGACGAAAAGCTCGCGGAGCACCTGACGCGCATTCGCGAGAGCCTTCTCGGCCCCGCGGCGGCGCGCGTCGTTCTCCTTGAGCGTGAGCGTGTCGCGAACCTTCTCACTCGCCTCGCGCAGGCGCTTCTCGACATCGGCGAGACGCTTGCGGAAGGCGGGGATGCGCGCGATGTACTCGTCGCGCTTGGAGTCGTCGGAGTCGGAGACGATGCGGTCGAAGCGCTCATCTTCCGATTCAAGGCGATCCAGCTGGCGGGCGTACATGCGCGGCACGAAGAGAAAGCGGTTGAAGCAGTCTTGGAGGACTTCCTCGGACTCTTCAATCATCTTGCAGATGTTGACTTCCTCATCGCGCGTCAGAAGCGGCACCTGCCCCATCTGATGCAAATACATGCGCACGGGGTCTTCGATCATCTCGACCGCGCGCAGCTTCGGGTCGACCTGCTTAGCGTTTTTCGCGGCGAGATACTTCGCGACATCTTCCTCGCGCATGACCTGCACGCCGAGCATCGCCAAGACCTTCAGGTAGTTGTCAGACCTGATTTCATCAACGATGTGCGCGGGGAGAATCTGGTTCAGCTCCTCAAACGTCACATAGCCGCCGTTTGAGTCGCTACGGCGCTTGACATCCTGAATGACATCGTTGAACTCGGCCTCGCGCAGAATGGACATGCCCTCCATCGAAGGCAGAATCACATCGTCACCGGAAAGATCGGGCTCGACACCCGTCGTGTTGATCGCCCCAGACGGGATGTCGGCAGCAGCCTCGTCGTCGATGGCGGCGTCAGAATCATCGTCCTCGGCACCCTCCTCGCCATCCGCGAGATTGCCGCGCGCCTCCGCACGTTCAACTTCGCTCGCGAGCCTATCGGCGTCAAGACCCTGCGCTTCCTTCTCGAGATCCTCGGGCGGAAGATCGTCAGACGACAAGTCATCATCAACCTCGTCCAGACGGCGCCCCTTCTTGCCAGGCTTCTTCTCGACAGTCTTCTTCTCGGAATCTTCTGGAGTAGACTTCTTTGCGGTTTTCTTCACGATCGGCTTCTTTGTTGCCGACGCGCTCTTTGCTTTCTTGGAAATAACCTTTTGGGCTTTCGCCATATTTACTCCAGTATACTATACGCCCACTTGCACTTTGTCAAGTGTTAGCGAGTAGTTTATCAAAAACATCCGCACTTTGTCAAGGGGAAATTTTAAAAATTTTATTTCCCCTCAAATCGCACGATAAAGCCACCGCCAGGGGCGAGATGGAACGTGAGGCGGTCGCCTGCCTGGACCCGCTTCGTCTCATGGACGTAGGCTGTCGGATGCTTGTCAGAGTCGGGCGCATCGCGGAAGATCTCGGCCGTCCACGCGCCCGCGCCGAGAAACGACGTATCGATCGTGACATCGTGCGCGTCGGCGTTGCCGATCGCAGCGGCGTACCACACGCCATCCTTCGCCTCGCGAGCAACCGCGAAGAAGTCGTCGGGCGAGCCGCCGAGACCGACCGTCTTCGACCAGACCGTCGGCACCTTCGCCATGAACGAGAACGACTCCATGTTCCGCTCGTATTTCGTCGGCGCGTCAGAAAGCATCTGAAGCGGCGCCTCGTAGGCCGCCATCATCGCCATCTGGTGGCAACGCGTGCCGACCGAGCCAGGATTCGTGCCAATGCCCCGATACTGGCCGATCACGTAATTATCCATCGCGCCTGGCGTGTAGTCCATCGGGCCCGCCGTCATGCGCAAGAAAGCGGCGCGCACATCGTTCGCCATCATGTCGATAGAGGGATCGTACCACTTCATCTGTTCAAGGCCGTGGATGCCCTCGTAGTTGACGATATTCGGGTATTCCCTCTGCATACCCGTGGGGCGGTAGATACCGTGGTAGTCGACGAGCATCTTATTCTTCGCACATGCTTTTGCGAACGTCTCGAGGAAGACGGCGACAGCCTCGTCGCCACGATCCATGAAGTCGACCTTAAAACCCTTCGCGCCGAGTTTTGCGAAATGCTCGGCGACGCGCGCCTCGTCGCCCTCAACGAACGACCAGGCCATCCAGAGGATGATGCCAACGCCCCGTTCTTCGCCATATCGGATGAGGTGCGGCACATCCACATTCGGATGAAACTTCCAGATGTTGAGATGCTCGCTCCAACCCTCGTCAAGGATGACATACTCAACGCCGTTCTTCGCCGCGAAGTCAATGAAGCGCTCATAGCCCTTCGTCGTGCAACCCTTTGTCTCGCCCTGATTATCCCAAGCGTTCCACCAGTCCCACGCGACCTTGCCAGGCTTCACCCACGAGAAGTCGGCCTTTTCGTCGCGCGGCTCGGCGAGCGCCGAAACGATGTCCGCCTCACAGAGCTTCGACGGCGCGTCGGCGAGAATGAATGTGCGCCATGGGAATGTGCGCGTGCCCGCCCCCTTCGCAAGGTCATGGGCCACCTCAAGAACGCACTTGTGGCGCTCGCGGCGCTCCGTCTTCGTCGGACGCGGCGCGAAGACAGCCGTAAGCGCGACGCCCTCGCCCGCCGCCGCTTTTGCGGGCTTCAAATCCCAAATCGGATAGGCCCGAACATTCGACTCGGTGACAGCAACCGTCTTGCCGCCGAGCGCGTAGACGAACGGCAGGTAGATTAGGCCGTCCTTCAAGTCCTTCGCAACGACACGCTGCGGCACTGTCTCCTCGCAGCCGATGTCCGTGCCGAAGTTCGCCCACGTGACGGCATCCTGCGCGGGGATCGTGACAGATGCCGTCTCGCCGTCAATGACAATCTCGCCATTAAAGCGTGTCTCAAAACGGTAGGCGACGCCGTCATCGCGCGCGACAAGTCGGACGCCCCACACGCCAAAATCAACGAAGGCCTCGTTCGCGGCAAGGTCGAGGACATCCTTTTTGTAGACATCGGCTGTCTCGCGCCCCGCGCGCGTCTCGAACGTGACGGACGCCGTCTCTGCCGCGCCCGCGTGAAAAAGGTCGCGCCCGTTCACGGTCATATTGATTGGCGTCTTCGCGACGAGAACGATGCCGTCGCGCAGAACCTCGTACGTCATGTCCTTCGCGCCGAGCGAAAGACGAATCTCATTGCGTCCATCGGACGAGGCAACCGTCACCTGCCCCTTTTCAGCCTTCTGCGGGCAACAGCAACCCGCAACAACGCCCGCGCATGTGGCGAGGCAAGCGATTGACTTCATATTTGAGAGTTTGAGTC
>CAYNVE010000060.1:0-7983 GCA_964400635.1 uncultured Lentisphaeraceae bacterium | reverse complement strand
CCACAAAGAGAACGGTGCGAATGCCCATGCGGCGGCCAGACTCGGCGCGCGCCATAATCTCCTTGATTTCCTTGATGCCGCTCGTCACGGCCGAGTAGTTGACGAACTCGGCCTTCGTCATATTGGCGACGACATTCGCAAGCGTCGTCTTGCCCACGCCTGGGGGGCCCCAGAGAATCATCGAGGGAATCTGGTCGCGCTCGATCATCTGGCGAAGAATCTTTCCCTCACCAACGAGATGCTCTTGTCCCACGAACTCCGAGAGATCGCGCGGGCGCATGCGGGCGGCGAGCGGCTCGCCCGCGAAATCCGCGTCATCGCCCGCCGCGCCTTCAATGAGAGACATCTGTCGCATAAAGGAAACATTATACCACAACGGCGGACGAATATGATATAATAGACGCTTATCAAGACCTCGGACTGTAGCTCAGCTGGTAGAGCACGACACTTTTAATGTTGGGGTCGCGGGTCCGAACCCCGCCAGTCCGACCATGCGCCTCTCTTTAATGAGAAGACGCCTCACAAGCACGATCTGACAACGAACGAGACCGATGCCGTCTCACCCGTCTCCGTCGTGCATGTGAGCGTGTGCGCCCCTGCCGAGAGGTCAACGACAAACGGCTCCTCGCCGACCGACTCGCCCTTAAACGCGCCGTCCGCGAACCACCAGAGCGTTCGCGCGCGCGGGTTGTTGATGACGCGCAAGACGACGGCCTGCGCCGTCTCACCCGCCAGAAGGAGAATCTCCGCGCCCGCCTCGGGTCGCGCAATTTGGAGTCGCTTAGGTTCCTCCTCACGCATGTGCCCAGGGCAGAGCCGAGTTGGCGTCACGCCGCGGATGGCGCGCCCCTCCTCCGTCTTGGGGCAGTCGCGCGCGGCCGGAAGCCCCGTCTTCGAGCAGACGCGTCGATGGACGATGCCCGTCGGCTCCTCGAACCACGGCCCCCTGTTCTGCGGATAGAGTCGGCGGGCAATCTCCCACGAGACGGGCGCGCTCGCCTTGGCACCGACAAGCGTCTCGTCGCCGAAGCCGCCCGACTTATGCCCACACCAAACACCGACCACGAACTCGGGGTTCCACGCGATCGTCCAGGCATCACGATAGGCCGCACTCGTCCCCGTCT
Source organism: uncultured Lentisphaeraceae bacterium (assembly GCA_964400635.1). GTDB lineage: Bacteria > Verrucomicrobiota > Kiritimatiellia > RFP12 > UBA1067 > UBA1067. The sequence goes on along the minus strand of CAYNVE010000060.1, from coordinate 6,859 downwards.
TCCAAGCGAAGCGCGGCACCTGCGCATCGGCGACATGACCGAGCGCAATATCGCTACGCGCGTCGCCCGAAAGGATGTCCGAGACGAGATACGCCGCCTCACGCGAGAAGACGCGCTTTCCGCGCGTCGCGTCGAACGCGCGCGGAAAGGCGGTCGGCGGCAGGTAGAGGCCGCCTCGCGCAAGCGTCGCTGACGCGGCGACAAGTTCTAACAAGCTCGCCTCCACATTCCCGACCGCCATACCGAGACCGAACGACGCATCGCCCGCGCGCAGGTCGGAGAAACCGAGGGCGCGCAAGGTCGTGCCGAACGCGCGAACGCCCGTCCGCTCAAGGAGCGCAACAAACGGCAAGTTGAGCGAAAGGACGAGCGCATCGTGAACGGTGACGAGGCCACGATACGCGCCGTCGAAATTCGCAGGGCGATAGCCGCGGTAGACGCGCGGCAAGTCATTGAGGCGCGTCTCGGGCGTGACGAAGCCGCGATCCATCGCCGCCGCGACGAGGAACGGCTTCAGCGTCGAGCCCGCGGGGCGATGCGCGAGCGCGGTGTTCACCTGGCCGCTCTCGCTCGAGAAGTAGTCACCGCTTGCGGCCATCGCGATGACCGCGCCGTCTCGGACACGCAGGACGACGGCCGCCGACGAGTAGCCGCCCGCCTCGGCGGCGCGATTGACCGCCGTCTCGCAGAAGGCCTGAACATCGGCATCGAGCGTCGTCACGAGATCCTTGCCACGCGACGCGCGCGCACCCTCGGGGAGCGTCAGTGCCCAGTCGCAGAAGAACGGCGCGGCGAAGGGGCGCGCCTCGCGACGAACAACGGGGCGCACGGCGCGCGCCGCCTCAAGTTGCTCGCGCGTGATGAGGCGAAGAGCGAGCATTCGACCGAGGACGTAGTCGCGCCGCTTCAGTGCCTCATCAAGATGACGGTCGGGGCGGAAGCGCGAGGGTGCCTGCAACATACCCGCGAGGCACGCCGCCTCACCGAGACCGAGATCCTTCGCGCTTTTCGAAAACCAGCCGTGCGCGGCCGCCTCGATGCCGACGAAGTTCGCGCCGAACGGCGCGCGATTGAGATACTGCGAGAGAATCCAGAGTTTGTCCTTCTCCCGCTCCATCTTCATCGCGCGAATCGCCTCCTTCGCTTTCTCGAAGAGCGACTTCGGGTGCGGCCGCATAAGGCGCACCGTCTGCATCGAGATTGTTGAGGCACCTGAGACGCGCCGCGCCGATGTCACGTTCTGAAACGCCGCGCGCAGAACGCTCAGCGGACGCACGCCGTGGTGCTCCCAAAACGCGCCGTCCTCGGAGGCCACCACGGCGCGGACGATCCAATCATCGGGCGAGGCGCGGTAGAACGGGCGCGAATCGACATCCCCCTCGCCGAGTGAGACGCGGAGAATCTCGCCCGATGAATCGCGCAGGACAATGCCGCCCGCGTAATCATCCGCGCCCTCGTCCGTCCAGCCGACACAGAGCCACAGCGCGGCGAGCGCGACAAGGGTGAGCGCGACAAGGGCGACGCACGCGAATGCGAGCGTTCGGAGATGCATTAGTAGCCGAGGTCTTCATCCACGAGGATGACGCGCGTCGGCGTCCTCGTGGGGCAGCGGTCGAAGAAAACCGTCACCTTGCAAATGCGGTCGGGCGAATCGCAGTCCGCGCACAGCCCCGTCTCTGCGCACGGCGTCTTCTTGCCGAGGCGGCGCGCATTCGGCCCGCACGCGCCACGCTTCGCACGCGCGATGGCCTCAAGGATGCCGCCCTTGACGAGCTTGTTTCGGCCAACGACATAGAGGACACGCTTCGGCCCGAAGATCGAGGCCGCAACGCGGTTGCCCGTCCCATCAATGTTCACGATAACGCCGTCTTCGGTGAGCGCGTTCGCGGAAAGGAGAAAGAGATCCATCTGCGTCTCGTGGTCGCGAATCTCCTTGCCCGCCGCGGCGATGGCCTCACGAACGTTAAGCGCCTTCACGCTCTCGGAGCCACCCCAACCGATGGACTTCGCCGTCTTAGCCTCCTCCATCACGAGACGAGCCGCCTCCTCCTTCGTCGCAACGGCCGTTGCCTCGTATCCGCGCCGCACGAGCGCGGCAATCGTCTTCGAAAAGTCATTCATGCCTCGTTCCTCTCACCCGACTTAAGAACCTCCGCCCATTATATTCTGCCGCCGCCCAAATGTCGTGCCGCTCTTCGCCTTAGAGCGAGAGCTTGAGGCGAATGAAGAGCGAGGTCGCCGCCGTATCCTTCGGCTTCACCGAGAGAATCGCGTCACCGTTCTCGGGCGTCTCGAAGGTCGTCTCGACGAGATCCGTCGTCCACGCGCTCGTCGAAGAGAGATCCTTCGTGCACTCGACCGTGAAGAGATCCTCAAGGTTCGTCGAAAGCGCGCCCGAGCCGATCTCGCAGTCCTTGAGCGACAGGGCGAGCGTCCACGCGCCCGCCGTGGTCGTGCTCGCGGCGAGGCTCGCAACCGTGAGGTCACCGTCCTGCGGGAGCGCGGTCGGAAGCGCGGAAAGGTTGAGCGCATAGCCGAAGTAGCCGTGCGCCGACGCCTTCACGTTCTTGCGGTTGGCAATCACATCGCCCGCAATCGTCTTGACCCACGCGCGGTAGTTGTTGTACGCTTCGCGCGTCGTCACCTTCTTGACGAGCGTCGCGTCGCCCGCGCCCTCAAGCGCGGCGGCAATCTCGCTCGTCGTCGCGTTCGCAGAGATCTCGGGAACGGGGTCTTCGAATGCGGCCGTCGTCATGATCGGACCCGCGAGGCGGAAGCCAGCAAAAGAGGGTTTGTCTTTTTGCTCTCCGCGGACGAAAGACGTGCAATAGTCGGCATCGCTGTAAAATCCACCATCTCGATACACGCGACTACCTCCTGATTCAGGGCCGACAGGGTCAATGCCAACAGTCGTGAGCGGGTTTGAGTAGTAGTCGGCGCACATCTCAGTCACACTGCCCGCCATATCGTAGAAACCCCAGGCATTTGGAAGTTTCGTGCCAACATTGTGCACATCGCAAATCGTGCTATTATTTGCATTCGTTGAGTTACCGATATACCAGAGATACGCATCGTTGACTTCGTCGCCCCAGCTGTAGGTCGTCGAAGTCCCAGCGCGACACGTATATTCCCACTGCGCCTCGGTTGGGAGGTCGAAGTTGATGCCCGAACGCTTGCGAAGAAGACCAAGGAACGAATCTTCGTCAACGGCGATTGTTGCTGGATAGGCCGCACCATTGGTCGCGCCGCGAATCTCCGAATAGGCCACTTCAAAGACAGGCTTTGCATCACCCGTCATGGTCGAGCCTGTATAAATTTCGGACGTCTTGTATGTGCGGTTCGTTCCCGTGACAAGGTTCCACTGCTTCTGCGTGACTTCAAAGAGGCCCATGTAGAAGGCCTTCGTGATCGCGACGAGGTTCGAGGTCGTTCCCATCTCGAAGAGCCCCGCCTCAACACGCTTCAAGACGAGCTTCGACGTCTTGTATTCGTCCTTATTGAACCCGCCTTCAACCTCTTCCGTGTAGCAAGTGACAGGGTAGGTCGCGCCTTCCTTCGTGCCTTCCGCAAGGTCGATGACGTAGTAGGCAATCGGCTTGAAGGTGATTGCGATCGTCGCGTTCGCGTCGTGTGTGTAGTTGTCAGTCTTGATATCCCAGTAGACGCGGTGCGCGCCGTTGACGCAGTTCGTCGCGCCGGAAAGCGTCGTTGCCTTCGTCACCGTCTCGCCGTTCGTCGCCGTGACGCAAATAAGGTAGTCGGCTGCGTAGTCGGTCGCACCCGAGACGACGAAGTCAAGGGCGAGCGTCGCGTCGCTGGTCGTCGTCACGGTCACGTTTGAAACGGCAACTGTCGGAATCGTCACGGCCGCCTTGCGCGTCGCCTCGTCGCGCGCCTTCGCCTCTTCCTCGGCCTTCTTCTTGGCCTCCTCTTCCGCCTTGCGCTTTTCCTCTTCCGCCGCGGCGGCCTCAATCGGGAATAGGTAAGCGGCGATCTCGGTCTCGGACATCTGCGTATTGAAGATCGCAATCGAGGTGATCTTCATGCCCGTTGCCGCCGAGTAATTCGAATTCGTGCCGCGAAGTCCGCCGAGGGCAAGCTGAGTTGAAGACCATTTCGACCAACGAAGACCCGTTGCCTTATAAATGTTCGTGACACCATCGGTCGTGATGGCATAGGCTTTCGTGTACTCGTTGTTCTTGTACTGGAAAACGAGGGAGGTATAGTTGGTCGGAATCGCCACCGAGACTTGAATTTCCGAGGATTTAGAATAGTCGGAATAATTGGAACCGTTGATTCCGCACACGCTCGCGTTGTTCGCATTCAAGGCAACACCCGTGGCATCCTTGTAGGCATCACCTTGCGTCGTCCAGAGCGTCTGCTTTTTGGAAGCCTTCAAGTTGATGCCCGAGCAACGGACAATAATTGTATGGTTGTTAAGCGTCGTTCCCGTGCTATCAATCAGAATGCCGTTCGTCGAGGAGATCGTGAGCGCGTTGGTGGTGCTCTTGTCCTCCGAGAGATCCGCCGTATTGCCGTTGAGGTTCAGCGTATAGATGCCGCTTGTCGCCGTGTTGAAGTTGCGATCCCAGACAGCCACAGGCGTTGATGCCGCCTGCGTCGTCAAGGCGCCGAACACGAGTGCGAAGAGCGTCATGGCTGTGCGTGATTTCGTCATGTTTTTATTCTCCTGAGTGTAAAAATAAGCAAACAGTATATCGTATTTCGACGAAATGCGCAAGTGGAAAATCAATGAACCATATAACCGACCGCATTCTTCGGCGGGGCGGATCGAGAGGGCTGCGCGTTTCTGCGGCGCATGTAGTAAAAAAGCAAAGGTATATTGCGTTTAGTTTCGGACTCGGCAATACGAGATTTCGTTCCGCGCGAAGACGCGCTTCGACTTCGGCGGCGGCGGCTCAACGACAATGCCAAACTTCTCAGGCTCGCGCGCGATCGGACTGTGCACCGTGAGCGCGAAGCGATGCCAGTAGCAACTCTGGATGAGGCCCTTTTTGCCCAGCCCCTTCACATAGCGCTCGGCCTCCTTCTGCTCGGCCTTCGTCTCCGTCGGAAAGTCGTACATCAAATATGCGTGCACGAGAATCTTCGCCGCCTTGAATGCCTTCAAGACCTTCTCCGCCGACTTGAGCGTGATGCCTTTATTCATCAGCGCGAGAAGCCGGTCGTTCGCGCACTCCAAGCCGCCCGTCACGCAGAGACACCCAGCCTTCGCCATCTTCTTCGCGAGCGCGGGCGTGAACGCGAGGTCAAAGCGGACATTTCCCCACCACTCGACTTCAAGCCCGCGCCGCAAAATCTCGTCGCACACCTCGCTCACGAGTTTCGGCGGCATCGCCTCGTCGACGAAATGAAACGAGCGCCGGTTCTTTTTCGCGAACGACTCCATTGAATCGACGATCTCCGCCGCCTTCGGCATGAGGAAGCAGCCGATGTAGGGCAATCGCACGTCGCAGAACGCGCAGCGATGCCAGTAGCAGCCACGCGCCATGATGAGCTTCACCCACTTGCCCGTGCTCCAGAGGCTCGTCACGAAGTTGTCCGTTTCAACAACGTCGAAATAGTCGTCCCAGTCGATGCCTTCGTAACTTGGCGCGACGAACGGCGGCACCTCGACGGGCGCGTCCGCCGCGAGTCCCTTCACCTCGCGCAAGAGTGGCGCGTAACCTTCGTCAAGTTGGAAAACGTCAAAATACTTGTAGGGCCTTTTGTCCGTCATCTCGCGCAGTTCGGTCGAGACGTAGCCGCCGCCGAGGATGAGCCGCACGCCCGGGTAGTGCCGCTTCACGTAACGCGCGATCTTGAACGCGCCAACGAGCGTGCCCGGGAACGGACAGCTGACGCCGACGATGTCGGGTTTCGTCTCGTCTAGGGCCGCCTTGAGATGGCGTTCGAGCGGCTTATCAAGGATGCTCCTTTTCTTGACGCGCTTTTCAAGTTCGCCGAAGTCCGTGACGGCCTGGCAGAGGTGCTCGGCGTAGCGCGAGAAGCCGAACTCAGGGTCAACGTTGTCGCGAATTCCGATAGCAAGCTCGTCGATGACCTCACTCGCCTCGCGCTTCGCCTCCGCGGGCGCAGGGCCGCCGAGAAACTCAAGAAGCTCGTCCGTCGTCTCGTCGCCGTATTCGAGCAGGATGTCGCGGACGACCTTGATCGAGAGATCGCGCTGAAAGACGTCGCACCCATGGGACTTCAAGAATCCCGTCAGGTGCATCGTCGCTGGATACGGCGTGTTCGTCTGAAGGAGCGGCGGTGTGAGGAGGAGAAGACGCTTAGTGCTCATAGATGACGCCTATTGTATCAAATATTACGCCGCCTTCGCTTGCTATATTCACACATCCCAGCCTTCGCCGTTGTGTCGGGAGACGAGAAGCCAGAGAAAGAACGGCGCGCCCAAGATCGCGCAGACGACACCGACTGGCACGCCTTCGCCCTTCGGCAGGAGATGTCGCGCCACCTCCGCGAGCGGCAAGAACGCGCCGCCCAAAATCGCCGACCAGACGAACACGCGCTCCGTGCGCGGCCCGACCTTGCGGCGCACCGCGTGCGGAATGACGAGTCCGATGAAGCCGATCGCGCCCGCGAGCGCAACAGAGACCGCCGTCGCGAGTGACACCGCGCCGAGGACGATAAGTGTCGTCGTGCGCGTGTCGATGCCGAGTGCCTCCGCCTCGGCACGCCCCAATTCCATCACATTGAGCCGCCGCGCGAGCGCGAGAAGCGTCGCGAGAACGACGACAAGCGTCACCGCGCCGATCGCGAGCGACGCGGGCGTGACGGCGTCGAGCGAGCCGTAGAGCCACTTCGAAAGCGCGGCGAAGTCGTCCGCCTTCGCATA
>CAYNVE010000059.1:0-7997 GCA_964400635.1 uncultured Lentisphaeraceae bacterium | reverse complement strand
GGGCACGACAAGTCGCTCGCCTACGAACCGTGGCCGACCGTTGATGCGGCGGCGCTTGTCGAGGACGAGATCGAGATTCCAGTGCAGGTCTTGGGCAAGCTTCGCGGCCGCATTCGCATCCCCGTGACGGCGACACCGGCGGAGATGGAGGCCCTGGCCAAGGCGAACGAAGATGTCGCGCGCTTCCTTGACGGTAAGACGATCGTGAAGGTCATCGCCGTTCCGAAGCGCATGGTCAACTTCGTCGTCCGATAGCCTTCCTATGCTGACGCTCTTTTTCGCCGCGATCCTCGGTCTTGAATCGTCGATCTCGAACGGCGTCAGTTTTCTTCTCTCGCGTCAGACTGAGGAGGGCTTCTGGAGCGACCGCCAGATGCCCGCCTTGACGGCGCTACCCGTTTGGGCGATCCACGGTTCATCGCCGACACTCGACGCGCGGTCTCGCGCGGCGGTCGAGCGGGGCGTCGCCTATGTTCTTTCGACCCAGCGCGCGGACGGCGGCTTCTACATTCCAAAGCCTGGGCGCGGTGGATCGGGGCTCGGCAATTACAATACGTCGGTCTGTCTTGCCGCCCTCTACGATGCGGGGACGACGAACGTCGCCGCGCTCCTTCGTGCGCGCGACTACCTCGCCGCGTCGCAACTTCAGGGTGACGACACGCTCGCGGGCGGGTTTGGCTACGACCGCGCTTGGCGCCGCCGATATGCGGATCTCTCAAATACGTCATACGCGCTCTCGGCGATGGCGCGGACGGCCGCGCTCGAAGAGTTGCGCCCGGGCGGGAGGCGGACGGATCTCGACTGGAAGAAGGCCGTTCAGTTTGTTGACGGCCTTCTTGAGCGCGAAGGCGATGCGCGCGGTGGCGCGGCTTACAACGAGACGACGGCGCAGGCGGGCGTTCGGACGAATGCGACGGGGCGCGTCCACTTGCGCGCCTACGGCTCAATGACATATGCGGCCGTCCTCTCGCTCTGTTCGGCGCGCCTCACGCGCGGCGATGCGCGCGTTCGCGAGGCCCTTTCGTACATGGCGCGGCACTGGACGCTCGACGAGAACCCGGGGATGGGTCGTCAGGGTCTCTACTACTTCTACGACATCATGGCGCGCGCACTCGCTGCGGCGGAGGTCGAGACGGTCGGCGGTCACATCTGGAAGGAGGAGCTCGCGAAGAAGCTCATCTCGCTCCAACGCGCGGACGGATCGTGGATGAACGAGAACAACCGCTTCTGGGAGGGCGACAAGATTCTCGCGACCTCGTTCGCGCTCCTCGCCCTCGAGCTCTGCCGATAGGCGAGAAGGTGGGTGAGATTTTTTTAGGCGAGGTCGCGCTTTAAGAAGGCGATACGCGCGACGACGAGGATGAGCGCGCCAACGAGGTAGAACGCAGCGAGCGACGACATCGAATAGGCCATGTTCCCATCGAACGCCTTCGCAATCCACGGCAGAATGGTCGAGGAGAGCGAGCCGAAGAGGAAGGCGATGCACATCATGATGCCGACGCCCGAGGCGTGGTAGCGGGGGCTTACGACGTCGAAGAACGATGCCATAAAGTTCGAGTCGTAGATGCCGCGAAAGAACCCGAAGCCGAGCATGGCGACGCAACATGTCGTAAAGTCGGCGGTCTGCGCCATCCAAACGATGAAGGGGATGGAAAGCGCGAGGCCGAGGATGCCCGTCTCGAGGCGGATTCCGGGGCGCGTCTTTGCGAAGCGGTCGCCGAGGCGGCTCCCCGCGAGGATGCCGACGGCCGCGCCGAGGTAGTGCCAAACGACGGCGTGAAGCCCCGCCCACTGCTTCAGCGAGGGGACACTTTCAAGGAATGCCGACTGCAGGTGCGAGGGCATCCAGTTCTTAAATCCAATGTCGACGTAGATCATCATCGCCAGGCCGAGCGCGATGCAGAGCGCGGTGGGCTTCTCAAACATCGCGCGACACGCGTCTCCAATCGTGGGCTTCTTCTCGGCGGTGCCCTCGCGCGCGGCGGCGGGCTTCGTGTCTTTCAAGAAGACGGCGAGCGCGACGGCCCACGCGAGACCAACGCCGCCGAAGATCCAGAACGGCGTGCGCCAACTCTCACCCCCGCGCCCCGCGAGAAAGCCCGCAAGGCCGCCGCAGCCGACGATGCCGATGTAGAGTCCGAGTTGGAGAATCGACATCGCGGTCGCGCGCGACTCCTTATGAAGTTGCGAGATGAGCGAACTCGCGGAGGGGTAGTAGAACGTCTGGCCGAGCCCATTCAAGATGCCGTAGGTGATAACGAGAAGCCCGACCGAAGCGACGAAACCCGAGAGAAAGATGCCCAGGCAGAAGATCGCGACACCGGCCGTCACCATCCACTTGCGGTTGAAGAGGTCGGCTGTGAGACCCGCGAACGGGACGCACACGCCGTACATCATCGCGAAGACCGTGCCGACGACGCCGATGGCGACCTTGTCAATGCCGAGTGAGCCGCAAATAGCGGGGACGGACGGGCCGAAGAGCTGGCGCGTCCCCTGTTGAAGGAAGAAGGCCACCCAGAGAAGGGCGAGCGCGGTCCACTTGTAATCGATTTTCTTCATGCTTTCTCCACGAGGGGGATCATCGTTTCGGGAAGGAGCGTGGCGTTTTGGATGTCGGAAACAGGATGCCATGAGAAGGTAATCCAGTCTTCGCGGCTTTCGGTCGGGAAGCCCTCAACGGTCATCGTGTAGACGAGGTTGATTTCGGCGTGTTGCTTGCCGTCTTGGACAAACGTTGACTCAACGACGCCCGCGAAGCCCGTGACGCACGCCTCGACGCCGAGTTCTTCCTTCACCTCGCGCACGAGTGCCGCACACCCCGTCTCGCCAAACTCGATGTGGCCACCCGGTAGGTAGGAGCGCGGAGACCCTTTCGCATGGCAGAGGAGAACCTTGCCGTCGTTGATGGCGATGCCACGCGCGACCGTCTCGATGACGCCGCGCGAGCCCGAGAGGATGCGCTCGTAGACGCCGTAGATCGTGTCACGCTCGGCCGCCGGCGTCGCGGCCAGGGCCTTGTCAAAGATCGCGCGTTCGCGCACGGGGTCGATACGCGGCAGGTTCAGGGCCTTCTTCGTCTCGCGCATTTCCGCCGCGAGGGCGAAGCGTTCGTTGAGCGCGGCGATGATGCGGTCGTCGACGTCGTCAATCGCCTTTCGGATTTCCTCTATCGTTCTCATGGGCATGTATTATATCATAGTTTCGCGGCTTAAAAGACAATATGGTATAATGATTCAGTATGGCGCGGCTTAAAGAGGGCGCGAAACAAAAAAAACAAAAGGACGAATTAGGGAAACGAATATGAAAATTGTGGAATGTCTCAAGTCGGGCTATGGATGCCTCGTCAAGTTTCTGGCACTCATCGGGCTTTTCGTCGTGGCGGGGATTCTCCTCCTCTTTGTTTTCATCGGTGCCGTCGTGAAGATGGCTGGCGAAGAGTCGTCGGGCTACGGCGCGGAGAGACCCGAATGCGATCGGCCGCTTGAGAAGCGTTGGATGTGCGGGACGGGCGGCGAAGAGGCCCCCGAGGTCGTCTTTATCTCCTTGAGCGGCGTGATCGAAAGCGCGTCCGCCTCGACGGGACTTTTCTCGACGGAGCCGCTTTCGAGTTATGCGAAGGCTCTGCATGCAATCCGCGTCGCCACGAAGGACGAGAAGGTTAAAGGTCTCGTCCTTAAGCTCAACACGCCCGGCGGCACCGTGACGGACTCTGACGTCATGGCGGATGCCCTGCGCCGCTTCAAGGCGGCGGGTGAGGGCCGCTTCGTCCTCGTCCAGATGGGGAGCCTCTGCTGCAGCGGCGGCTACTACATCGCGGCCGAGGCCGACTACATCATCGCCTATCCGACGACGCTCACCGGCTCCATCGGTGTTATCATGTCTGGCTTCAACGCCTCGGAGCTCGCGAAGAAGATCGGCGTTAAGTCGGTTGCCATCGCCTCGGGCGCGAACAAGGCGCTCCTCGACCCCCTTGAACCAATCAACCCCGCGCACGTCGAAATCTTGCGCCGCGCGGTCGAGCGCGACTACGCGCGCTTTGTCGCGATTGTCGCGCGCGGGCGCAACTTGCCCGAGGATATCGTTCGATCGATCGCCGACGGCCGTGTTCTCGCGGCCGAGGACGCCCTCGCGTCGCGGCTCATTGACGCGCTCGGCTACGACGAAGATGTCTGGAAGAAGGCGGCCGAACTCGCGCACGCCGATGCGATTCGCATCTACCGCTATGAGCGGACGGTTGACTGGTCGAGCCTCTTCTCGGGCGAGATGGGTATGATGTGGGGTCGTGCGTTCTGGGGCGGCCTGACGCGCGCCGCGGCCGATGCCTCTTCTTCGGCGCGGCTCGAATACCGCATGCGGTAGAAGGCGATCGTTCCGCGTTGACGTGTTGGTCATCCTGATGTTCGGTGCATGAAAGAGAGCATCAAGCCCGTTCAATTGGCCATCGTCGGTGGAGGTGCCGCAGGCCTCTTCGCCGCCTCGGTCGCCGCCGAGCGTGGCATCCGCGCCCTCGTCATCGAGCGCAAGGCGCGGCTTGGCTCGAAGGTTCTCATGACGGCGAACGGGCGTTGCAACTTCACGAAGGATATCTCGCCCGATCAGTTTTTGCGCGATCTCGTCTGTGGCGAGGACGACCAGGTCGCGCGTTTTGCCGCCGAGGCGATTCGCGAATGCCCGCCGCGCCAGATTATTCGAGGCTTTGAGTCTTTGCACGTCCCTCTGCGCCGTCGGCCAGATGGGCGCATGTTCCCCGCGGACGGCAAGGCGGCGACGATCCTGCACGCCTTTGGCGACCTCTTGCGCGAGGCCGAGGTGCCGATTCTCACGAACGCGAGCGTCAAGGCCGTCCGTCGCGTCGATCCGCCACCGCGCCGTCGTGGCGAGGCGCGCTTTCTCGTGCAGACGAAGGCCTTTGATGTCCTTGCCGAGAACGTCCTCCTCGCGACGGGCGGCGTGAGCTACCCAAAGACGGGTTCGGTCGGCGACGGGCAGAATTTCGCGCGCGCGCTCGGCCACAAGGTCGTGCCGTATCGCCCGGGGCTCATTGGGCTTGAGACGGACGAGGGCCGTGTCACGCGCCTTGCGGGGCGGCGCTTTGAGGAGGACGGCCGCGTCAAGGTGCTGGGGCGGCGCGGCGAGACGCTCTTTGATGTGCATGGCGAGGTCGACTGCGAGCGCTTCGGTCTGAGTGGTGGGGCCATCTACAATGCCCAGCGGTTTGTCGAGCGGCTTCTTCGCCGTGATGCGCGGCTCACGCGCGCCGACTTTTCCTACGAAGTGTGGTTCGGTCACCAGCGCCTCGTCTTCTCAAACCTCGAGCCGCGCCCCGTCAAGGAGGCCATCGTGACGATTGGCGGCGTCTCGACCGACGAGATTGATCCGCACACGATGGAGTCAAAGATCGTTCCGGGGCTTTATTTTGCGGGTGAGGTCATGGATGTCGACGGGCCGACGGGCGGCTACAATTTGACGCTCGCTTTCGCGACGGCTCGTAAGGCCGTCGTCTCGCTCATGGGCGACTTGGCTTCGCCTCGGGCGATACGGCTGTTGGCCTAAGGGTGTAACGCCCTTGAATCAGAACCTTGAAGCGGCGCGGATCAAATGCGCGTCAGGCCAAGGGGGCGGGAAATCCAGAAAATTCATAATTTTGGCAATTGGCAAACACGTTAATCGCTCTTGTTTTGGTAGTTTTGCTTTCGTGAATATCAATTATTCTGGCCGTTCTGTATGCACGGCGAGCAAGAATATGGTATAATACGCGTATGAGACGCAAAATATACAATGTTCTGCTTGACTGGAAGAACAAGAGTGGCGGTACATCTGCGCTGATGCTGGACGGGGCACGACGCGTCGGAAAAAGCTACATTGCCGCGGAATTCGCTCGGAACGAATATGAGAACTATTTGCTCATTGACTTTGCCGTGGCGACAAAGGAGGTGAAACGTTATTTCGAGGACTATCTCTCAGACCTCGACACGTTCTTCATGTATCTTCAGGCGGCCTATAATGTCGAATTGCCGCGCCGCAAGAGCGTCATCATCTTCGACGAGGTTCAGCGTTTCCCGCGAGCGCGCGAGGCGATCAAGTATCTTGTTGCGGACGGACGCTACGACTATATTGAGACGGGGTCGCTGATTTCCATCGGACGCAACGTGAAGAACATCGTGATTCCGTCCGAAGAGCATCACGTCAAGATGTTCCCGATGGACTTTGAGGAGTTCCTCTGGGCAACGGGAAACGAAGCGAAGTGGCCGCTCGTCCGTATGGCCTATGAGCGGCGTCAGGCGGTCGAGGCCGGTCTGCATCGATGGACGATGGACGTCTTTCGCCAGTACATGATCGTTGGCGGCATGCCGCAGGTCGTGAAGAAGTTCGTCGCCACGCACGACCTTCGCGCCGTCGATGCCGAGAAGCGAGACATTCTCGAGCTCTATCGGGCGGACATCATGAAGTTCGGTGGGGTGAGCCGGCACAAGATCCTGGCGATCTTCAATGCGATCCCGGGCGAGCTGCAGCATCATGCTAAGGTGTTCTCGCCGGGCGCTGTCCGCAAGGGCGCGGGCATGCGCACGTTCGAGAGCGCGTTCCAGTGGCTGGCGAGCGCGATGACGGTCAATCTGGCCTATAACGCGACGGAGCCGAACCTCGGGCTGGAACTGTCGAGCGACCATCATGCGCTCAAGTGCTATCTGGCGGACACGGGGCTTTTCGTGAGTATGGCGTTCTCGGAGAACGAGCTCTTGGCGGGCGAGGTGCAGCAGCGCATCTTGACGGGGCGGCTTGAAGGCAATTTCGGCATGATCTGGGAGACGGTCGTTGCGCAGATGTTGCGCGCGGCGGGGCATCAGCTTTTCTTCTACATGAGCAACGATGCGACAAACGCCGCCAATCGCATGGAGATTGATTTCCTCGTCGCGAAGGCGACGTTGCAGCGGCGGCACAATGTCGCGCCGATTGAAGTGAAGGGCACGGGCGAATACGCGACGAAGTCGCTCGACAAGTTCATGCGCAAGTATGATGCGTTCTTGGACGAAGGCGTCGTCATTCACGAGAAGAACCTCGAACGCGGCGATCGCCGTCTTTCGATACCTGTCTACATGACACCACTCCTGCAAGTGACGCCACGAGGCTGATCCTTGACGTCGGGTGAGATCCTTCGCGAGGCTGTCGCCATTGTTGCGTCTGAGATTTTGAGAATCATCGGCGGAAAATTTCGCCCTCGCCACCCCCTTGCGGGGCGTCGGACGTTTTGGTATAATATTCGCCCAATCAATCCGAAGTGGGATTATGACGAGCGAGATGAGGATGGTTGGGGCGGGTCACCGCCACGCAAGACGTGCGAAAACGCGTGTTCTGCGCACCGCTCTCTCGCTCGGGGCTGTTTCTAACCACGAACTAGAGCCGCGGGCATCGCGCGTTCCGCGCGATGTCGTCGCGTTCGGTTCGTGGTTAAAAACGGCTGACGCGGTTCGTTACCGGCCGTGCGGCTGACGATTTTGCAGTATCATCATTGAAACACTAAAAACTTAAAACAAAGCACAAGAAAGAAAACGAACATGAAAAGAATAATCACAATGATTACGGCGGCGGCGCTGGGCCTCATGGCCTGGACCAGCCACGCGGCGGTCGCGACTGTCACGGTTGACGGCGGCACCCCGATGGATCTTGATTATTGGGATATGCTTAATTCGTTTACTCGTGACGCAACGTCGAAGGTTGAGGTCAAGCTCACAGAGGAAGTCTCGTTGACGTCGATGTTCTCATGGGACAACTCCTCTGCGGAGTTCGTGCTTGACTTGAACGGACAGAAGATGTCGTACAGTTCTGGCGATGTTATTGTAGTGAAAAGCGGTGCTACACTGACGATCACCGACTCGAGCGAGAATGAAACCGGGCGCATTTGCTGTAGCGATAACACGTCTTATGCCGTGCAGGGCAAGTCCGACTCGACGGTCAATATCGAGGGCGGCATCTTTGATGGTAATGTGAAACTTGACAAT
>CAYNVE010000058.1:0-8018 GCA_964400635.1 uncultured Lentisphaeraceae bacterium | reverse complement strand
CTACGCGCCGCAGTCGTGGGTCGGCTGGTTCGCCTACGCAACGGCCCTCGCGCTCGCCTACGCCCTCGCCTTCGCCGCGCTCTACGGCTGGACGCGGGATGGCCGCGATTTCATCGCCGCCGTCTCAGAGAAAGTCATCGGCAAGATTCGGAAGATGCGCGGCTAATCGAAAAAAATGAAGAAGACCCGTCTCGCCTTTGTCTTGTGGGGGCCGCGCGTGAGCGGCATCGAGGTCGCGCTCGCGGCGCTTCTCAAGAACCTCGACTATGACCGCTTCGATGTCTCCGTTCTCTTCACGACGAACGAAGACTACGACGGCACGTCGATTCTCCCCCGTCTTGATCCGCGCGCGCGCGTCTTCGTCGCCGATCGCACGCAATGCGTGTCGTTCAAAAAGCGCTACCCGTTCAACCTCATTCGGCGCGTCGGCGGCTTTCTCTGGCGCACCCTGCCGCGCGTCCTCAGACCAATCGGCCGCGCGCTCTTTGATTTCGAGGCCAAACTCTACGCACGCGACATCCGAAAGAATCTCGGGGATGATGCCGACGTTGATGTCGTCGTCCTCTACCACCCCTTCGCGACGGAGGAGGCCGTGCGCGCCTTCACATGGAAAAAGTTCCTCGTCGTCTACCACAACGGCGAACGCGAACAGGTCTATCACCAGGAGATGGGCTTCGAGGCGGCCGACACGATTCTTTCCGTCGGGCGGCGCGTCGCAGATGACATCCGCGCGTGGTATCCCGCCTTCCGCGACAAGGTAGCCGTCGCCGAGAATCTCATTGACATCGCGCGCATCCTTAAGATGGCGAAAGCGGAATGTCCCGTCTCGCTCGACCGAGAGAAGATCCACATCGTGACCTGCGCGCGGCTCGACCCGTCCAAGGGCATCGATCTCGCGCTCGATGCGATGGCGCAACTCGTCCATGCGGGCGTCGCCCCCTTCCACTATCACGTCATCGGCTGGGATCGCGAAGAAGCCCTCTACCGAAAGCAGATCGCCGCGCTCGGCCTCAACGATGACGTTACCTTACACGGCCACGCGGAAAACCCCTATCCGCTCATGGCACGCGCCGACATCTACCTGCAGCCAAGCCGCAAGGAGGCCTTAGGGCTCTCAATCGCAGAAGCCCTCCTCCTGAAACGCCCCGTTGTCTCGACGCGCACACAAGGCGGCATCGAGCAACTTTCCGAGCCTCACGTCAAGGGCGTCCTCTGCGACATCTCGGCCGAGGCGATTGCGGCGGCACTCGAGCCACTCCTCGCCGACCGCGCCGCACGCGACGCGCTCGTCAACGACGACTACCGCGCGCACTGCGAGACGCTCAATCGCGAACGCCTCGCGCGTTTCGAGTCGTTCTGCGCACTCTAAAGGCGAACACCGCCTTTCAGTTCTCGAGTAGGCACACGGCGTGCGCCTCAATGCCGAGACGCGCACCGACATCGTCCATCTGCTCGTTCGTCTTGCCCTTGACGGAGACGCGGGAAACATCAATGCCGAGAACAGAAGCGAGACTCTCTCGCATCTCATCGATCTTCGGGCGAAGACGCGGTGTCTCGCAGATCACCGTCACATCCACATTCCCAATCGAAAAACCCGCCGCGCGCACGTCGCGCACGACCGAAGAAAGAAGATTCGTCGAGACCGCGCCCCGCCATCGCTCGTCCGTGTCGGGGAAGTGCGAGCCGATGTCACCCAAAGCCGCCGCGCCCAAAAGCGCGTCAATGAGCGCGTGGACGACGACATCTGCGTCGCTGTGACCTTTAAGCCCACGTTCGCCGGGGAAGCGGACGCCGCCCAAGACAAGTGGACGCCCCTCCTCAAAACGGTGTGAGTCGTAGCCGAAGCCGATGCGCATACGCTGACCCTCCCCTACTTCTTCGCGCGCGTTGAGAGAACCTCGCAGCCCGTCTCGGTGATGAGGATGAGATCCTCGATGCGCACGCCCAAGTCCCCTTCGAGATAGATGCCGGGCTCAATGGTCACGGTCATTCCGGGCTTCAAGACGGTCTCGCTCTTCGTCGAGGCCATTGGGGATTCATGAATCTCGTACCCCACGCCGTGCCCAAGCGAGTGACCAAAGGCGGGACCATGGCCGCCCGCCACAATGACATCGCGCGCAACCTTGTCAAGTTCGCGCCCTGTCATCCCGGGCTTCGCCGCCGCAATCGCCGCGAGGTTTGCCTTCTTGACAAGGTCGTAGACCGCACGATAGCGCGTCGTCGGCTTCACAACAAGGTTGCGCGTCAAGTCCGAGCAGACGCCGCCCAACTTGACGCCCATATCGACAAGAACGGGCTCTTTGCCGTTCCAGACCGTGTCATCTGGCTCGTGGTGGCACTCGGCCGCATTCTTCCCCACGCAGACAATCGTCGAGAACGCCTCGCCCTCGCCCAAGTCGATCATCATCTTTTTGATGACGGCCGCCATCTCGCGCTCGGTCATGCCCGATTTGAACTTCTTCGAGGCCTTGTTCCAAATGTCGCAAGCGAGCGCCTCACTCGCGCGCAGTTTTTTGATCTCCTCGGGCGTCTTCACGGCGCGGATCTCGGAAAGCTCCTCCGTCAGATCAACGAACGCGGCCCCCTTCGGTGCCTTCGCGGCGAAAGAGAGATACTGACGATGCGTGACGGCGAACTCGATACCGATGCGCGTGCCCGTCAGTTTGAAGTCCTTCATGTCGCGGCAACGGAGACCTGGCGCGAGACGATGAACCATCGGCACATAGCGGAAATCGGTGTAGAACGTCACGGTGGCGCGACCCGTCTTCGTGCGCACGACCTCGAGGATTGCGTTGTCGCAATTCAGCCCCGTTAAGGCCATAATGTTCGGCACCGTGATGACGAGCGCTTGGTCGAGGTTCTGCTTCTTCGCGACATCTATCAGTTCTTTCGTTCTCATTTCAGGATTGTGGTCGGCGGCATCTCGACCGACTCGCGGATTGGCAGCGTGGTCGTTCCGAAGACGTATTCGCCTGCGAATTCGGAAACATCAAGACGCGCGCTCTGCGAAGACGCGCCCGTGCGAAGTGTGTTCTGCATCTCGAGGGACTTGACGATATAAATCGCAAACCCCGAGAGCGCACTCACAACGAGCGAGAGAGCGAAGAGCCCGACCGTCAGCTCAAGAAGCGACTGTCCCCTTTTCGCCCTAGTGTCCATGCGCGGAGCCTCCGCGTCCACCGCGGCCGCCGCCCGTCGGTCGGGAGCAGCTCGATGAATAAAGTTTGAGCCAGCGACTGCCGGTCGAGCGCAGGTTCGGTTTTTCCCAGTCAACGAGTTGTTGACAGTACCAGCAGGAAGGAAAGAGCCCAGGGCCCGACAGAAGGTAGGGTCCGAGATGGTCGTGAACGTGCGTCATCCACTCGGGATCGGCCGTTGAGAGGTCGCCACCCGCCACCGCATCGAGCGGCACGAGCCGAACGTCCGTAAATCCGCCCACGACGAAGCCGCGAAGCGCCGTGACGCAGGCGAGATCTCCATCTTCCCCCTCGATCGTGCCGAAGCACTTCGCCGCCGCCGACCAGACGCTCTTCGTGGTCGTGGCGTCGCGAACGAGCGTCGAAAATGTGCGCGTCGTGCGGCAGACGGCGGACGCGCCCAGAACGTCGTATTCGGGTTTAACCGCGCCCATCGCAGGGAAGCCCGAATCGATGGAGATTTCGCGCCACGCGCGCCAGAAGCCGTTCGTGTCGTAGAAAAACCACGCCTGCGTCTTGTCGGCCAGAAGCGGCGATGCGCCGATCTCCTCCGCCGTCGCGCCCGTCAGGCGGCGGATCACATTCGTGCCGAGAAGTTCAACGGCCGCGCCACAAACGCGCGTGAGATTTAAGGAGTAGACCTCCGAATTGTAGGCGCGCGCGTCACGCGTTTCGATGTCTGCCAAGGGGAGCGGCGCCCAATCGCGGAAGGAAGAGTAGGTTTCAAGAAGGCCAGAGGCGTTAAAGTAGAACCAGCACCAGTTGCGCCCCGCAATCGCCTCGTAGAACGCGATTTCAAGGAGAAGGTGGTCATTCGCCCCATCCATGAAGTCGATGTTGTCAGGACCCGCCCAGACGCCCGTCGCAATCGCCGCCTCGAGCGTCTTCGCGTACTCCTCCCACGCGCCCACCCACGGCTCGGGGTAGGCGTCGAGGTTCGTCTCGTAGTAGAGGCGAATGTCGGAAACGTGCCGCTTCAAAATCTCCTCCATGCCCGCGTCCCTCTCGGCTCCGTTCTTCTTCGCCGCCTCGTTGCCAAGTTGGATGCCATCGAGAGGTCCCAAGAAGACCGCGCGCGCCTGCTTTTGTGCAATCTCGGCACACATCTCCCCGTCGCCGTCAAGCGCAGCCTTCAAGTGGCGGATATTCATCTCGCCAACCTCGTTCAGAAGTTCGCCCTGGCGATGCGCGACGGCGAGCGCGGCGGCATCGCCCGCATTCATCGTCTTATTGCGCGCCGAAACACCGAGGTAGGCCCCCACGTTCATGAGGAAGAGGAACGTCAGGGCAACGAGCACCAAGACGAGATAGAGCGCAACCTGTCCCCTTCTTTCCGTCATCGTCTCTAAAGCCCTTGATCCGTCATGTAGAGTGACGCGCTCGACTCAACGCCCGCGCGCCCCTCGAGGTCATATTGAACCGCGCCGTCAAAAAGCGAGAAACCGAGCGAGACGCGCGCATCGCGTCCGTCCCCCGGGCGCACGTCCAGCGTCTGCCACCCCTCGTATTCTAGGATGCCGCGCGCGCGCGCCTCGTCCTCGCTCGCCATGTAGTCCGAGACGCGATGACGTTCCTCGTCCCAGTTGAGCGCGTCCTCGCCCGTCGGCCAGAGGCGTCGCCCCGCAACGGGCAGGACGGCCACGCGCGCCGCTTTCTCGCACATGAAGTCGTTGAGCCCGACCGCGCGCGCGCGCGCGACGCGCATCGCCGCGTGCTCGAGAAGGATCTTCCCCATCAGTTGGTGCGAGAGCTTGAAAAGGACGAGAAAAACGAGCGAGACGAACAAGACGGCCAAGACCGTCTCGACCATCGCCTGCCCGGGATTCGCGCGCGCGAAGGACAACTACTCACCAAGATTCTTGATGGAGTCCTCGTTGATCGCGTCGGCGGCCGACTTTGCCTTCTGGCCTTCCTCGCTCGACAGGGCCTCGGTCGCGCCCGCCGCCTTCTTGCCGATGGCGCGCGACAAGTAGGTGAAGACCGCGATTAGCGAAACGGCCACAAGACAAACGATGATGATGTACTCAACCATCGTCTGCGCCTTTCTCAGTTTTTTCATCATCATATTCTCTCCTTAAAGAATGACGAGCATTCGCACTCTTCTGCGTATTTTATCAGTTTCCACCGCATCTGTAAAGGTGCATCGGCGGAGAATCAAAAAGACGGAGACTTAAAGTCGTTAGGCGCCCTTTGACTCGAGCGCGGCCTTGAGGCGTTCGTCAAGATCGTGGCTCTTGAGCGCCGAGAGGACCTCATCAAGCTCACCGTCAACGATGCGATCGAGATTGTAGAGCGTGAGCCCAATGCGATGATCGGTGAGACGATTCTGCGGAAAGTTGTAGGTGCGAATCTTGTCGGAACGATCGCCTGACCCACGCAGCGACAGACGGCTCGCGCCGACTTTCGCCTCCTCTTCCTTGCGCAGATGATCAAGAATGCGCGCCTTGAGCGTCGCGAAGCATTTCTCGCGGTTGCGGATCTGGCTGCGCTCGTCCTGACAGACCGCGACAAGGCCCGTCGGCAGGTGCGTCATGCGCACGGCCGATTCCGTCTTGTTGACGTGCTGGCCGCCCGCGCCGCCCGCGCAGAAGAGGTCAATGCGAATGTCTTTCTCGGGGATGTCAATGTCATCACGCTCGTCCGCCTCGGGAAAGACAACAACCGTCGCCGCCGACGTGTGGATGCGCCCTTGCGCCTCGGTGACGGGAACGCGTTGGACACGATGCGCGCCTGACTCAAAGCGCAGCGCGCCGTAGACATCCTCGCCCGAGACCGTGAAGATGATCTCCTTAAAACCGTCGAGGCTCGTCGCGTTCGCGTGCATAACCGAGATCTTCCACCCGACGCGCTCGGCGTAGCGACTGTACATGCGGAAGAGGTCGCCCGCGAAGAGCGCGGCCTCGTCGCCGCCCGTCCCCGCGCGGATCTCAAGGACGGCATTTCGCGAATCGAGCGGGTCGGGCTTAAGAAGCGCCTCCGAGACATCCTTCTCTGTTGCCTCCTCGAGCTGGTAGGCGCACCAAACGTAATCAAGCTTCTTGAGAAACTTGTAGTCGGCGAGAACCGTCAGATATCTCCGACGGTCGGCTAAAACATTCGGGTCGCCGAGCTCCGCTTCGACGGCGCTGAGGCGACCCAGAACGTTTTCGATCTGCTTCGGATCGATCACGCGAGATTACTTGGCGAACTTCGCGTAACGCTTCTTGAACGAGTCAACGCGGCCTTCCGTGTCGACCATCGTCTTCGCGCCCGTGAAGTAGGGGTGGCAGGCCGAGCAGGTGTTGACCGTCATCTCCTTCTTCGTGGAACGCGTCTTGATCACGTTGCCGCACGCGCACGTGATCGTCGCCTCTTCATACTTCGGATGAATGTCGCTCTTCATGAGATCTCCTTTTACTTCGTCTCTTCGACGATCGTGACGACCTTGCCGTCCTTGATGAATTTCACCTTGCCGTCCTTGAGGGCGAACAGCGTGAAGTCACGCCCTTGGCCAACGTTTTTGCCAGGATGGATCTTCGTGCCGCGCTGGCGGACGATGATCGAGCCCGTCGTGAGGAACTGGCCGTCATAGGCCTTGACACCGAGATACTGCGGATTCGAGTCGCGGCCGTTACGTGCAGATGCGGAAGTAGCCATTTTCTAAAATTCCCCTTTCTGCTTAGGCAATCGCCTTGACGGTGGCAACGGTCAGCTGCTGGCGGTGACCGACGAGACGACGCGAGCCTTTGCGGCGCTTCGCCTTGAAATTGAGAACCTTCTTGCCCTTGATGACGCCATCAATCGAGAGCGTGACCTTCGCGCCTTCGACGTAGGGCTTGCCAACCTTGAGGGTCGTGCCGTCCGAGACCGCGAGAACGGTCGTGAGCTCGGCATCCTGACCCGCCTCGACCGCGATCTTTTCAATCTCGATCTTGTCGCCGACCTTGACAAGCGTCTGCTTGCCGCCGGACTCGAGTACTGCGTATGCTTCCATTTCTTTTCCTTTAGTTTTGTTCATCAATCGCTTTCCTTGTGGTCGCCCACGAAAAGCTGATTTCTATATAGTATATCAAATTATGCCGTGTGAGGTCAACCGCGAAAAATGAAATAAACGGCGAGGAGGATGCAAAGAGCCGCCGCGGCGTAGTTCCACGAGAGGCTCTCCTTCATCACGAAGATCGAGAATGGGACAAAGACGAGAAGCGAGACGGCCTCCTGGACGATCTTCAATTGCTCAAGCGACATCGTTCGCGCGCCGAGGCGGTTCGCCGGGACGGCAATGCAATATTCAAGAAGCGCGATTCCCCACGAGGAGAAGATGGCGACGATGACGCTCGCGGAAGAAAGTGAACGCAAATGACCGTACCACGCATAAAGCATGACCAGGTTTGAGACAGCCAGCAGGGCGACGGTCAGATAGTTGATTTGCGACATAAAAAAAACTCCTTGCCGATTTTCGCCAAGGAAGAAAGGTCTTGACCGAGAGAAGCGCGAGAGAGCCGACGTTGGTGGAGGTAGTCGGATTCGAACCGGCGACATTCTGCTTGCAAAGCAGACACTCTACCAACTGAGTTATACCCCCACATGGGATGGCTGGTGGGCCTGACAAGAATCGAACTTGTGACCTCGTCCTTATCAGGGACGCGCTCTAACCAACTGAGCTACAAGCCCAACATCTCTGTGGAAGAGAAATGGAACAGAAAGACGCTTGTGCGAAACAGGATTTTTTTTGTTCGAGCGAAGAGGCGAACCTCTTGGACTCGTTTCACCTTGGGTTCTTTCGAACCCTGTCTCCTTAGAAAGGAGGTGATCCAACCGCTGGTTCCCCAACGGTTACCTTGT
>CAYNVE010000057.1:0-8329 GCA_964400635.1 uncultured Lentisphaeraceae bacterium | reverse complement strand
TCGAAGCCGCCGGCCACGATTGAGTGGGAGTAGGCCGCGCGTCATGCGCTTTCTGATTCACACCTACGGCTGTCAGATGAACGTCCGCGACTCGGAGGCGGTCGAAGCCCTCCTTGTCGCGGCAGGCCACGAACGCGCCGTGAGCGAGGACGAGGCCGACTGCGTCATTGTCAACAGTTGTACGGTGCGCCAGAAGGCGGAGGAAAAAGCGATTGGCAAAGCGGGGAACCTTCTCGCTGAAGGTAAGATTGTCGGGCTCATGGGCTGTGCGGTGAAGCGCCTCGGCGCGGACGTCTTTCGCCGCCTCCCGAAACTCCATTTCGCCGTCGGCCCGCGCCGCTTCGGCCTCGTGCCGCATCTTCTCTCGCGCGTTGCGTCGGGCGAGCGACACCTCCTTGAACTCGGCGACGATGACGTACCGACGGGGCTCAATGCGCATCCCGTGACATCGCGCGCGGGCACGTTTGCCGCCGTGCAAAGTTATGTCACGGTTCTTCTCGGTTGCGACAACCGCTGCAGCTACTGCATTGTCCCCGATGTGCGTGGTCACGAATACTCGCGCCCCGCGAAGGAGGTGATCGCCGAAGTCGAATGCCTCGCCGCGCGCGGCGTGAAAGAGGTCTGCCTTCTCGGGCAGAGTGTCCTTCGATATGGCATTCGCAACAAGGCGTGGGATGACGGAGATCAAGAGGCGTTCCCGCGACTCTTGCGCGCCTTACAGGAGATTGACGGCTTGGAGCGCATCCGCTTCACCTCGGCGCATCCAAAGGGCTGCACCGATGAACTTCTTGCCGTCTATCGCGACTGTCCGAAGGTTTGCCGCCACATTCACCTGCCCGTTCAGTCTGGTTCGGATCGCATCTTGAAAGAGATGGGGCGGCACTATACGCGCGCGGAGTATCTTCACTCCGTCCAGAAGTTGCGCGCCTTTGACCCGACGTTCGCCGTGACGACGGATGTCATTGTCGGATACCCAGGCGAGACGGAAGAAGATTTTGAGGCGACGCGCACACTCATGGAGGAGGCGGGGTTTGACAATTCGTTCGTCTTCAAGTATTCGCCTCGCCCAGGAACGCGCAGCGCGGCCTTGAAAGATGATGTGCCAACCGAAGAGAAAGAGCGTCGCAACCAGATTCTCCTCGCCGACCAAGAGGCGCGCGGACTGAAGCGCAACGCGGCACTCGTCGGCACGGTGCGCGACGTTCTCGTTGAAGGCCCGTCGAAGCGAAACAAGGCTCGGCTTTCGGGACGCGACGGCGGCAACCGCATCGTCGTCTGGGAGCCGAAAGGGGCTTTAGACATCCTCGGCGCGCGCGTCTCAATCAAGATTTTAGAAGCGCATCCGCAAATTCTAATTGGAGAGAAAATATGAAGATCGCAATCGTCGGCGCGGCTGGCCGCATGGGCAAGAAACTCATTGAACTCGCACCCGAGGCGGGGATGGACGTCGTCTCGAAGGTCGACATTGTGGAGGGCTTTGAGAAGGCGTGGTCACGCGAGAGCGAGGGCGTCATCGACTTCTCTTATCACACGGGTGTTCCCGCGTTTGTCGAGAAGGCGGCCGAAGAGGGTCTTGCCTACGTCATCGGCACAACGGGGCTCACGGCCGAGGAGCAAGAAAGAGTCAACGCGGCGGCGAAGAAAATTCCGATTGTCCAAAGCGGCAACTACTCGCTGGGCGTCAATTTGCTCGTCGCGTTCGCCGAGAAGGCGGCGACGATCCTCGGGCCCACCTACGACATCGAAATTACCGAGATGCACCACCGCCACAAAAAGGACGCGCCGTCGGGGACAGCCCTCATGCTCGCGCGCGCGGCGGCCCAGGGGCGCGGCGTGTCGCTCGATGAGAAGGCCGTCTTTGGCCGCCACGGCGATGTCGGTGAGCGGCCCGTCGGCGAGATTGCGATTCACGCGCTGCGCGGTGGCTCGGTCGTCGGTGACCACACCGTCATGTTTGCGGGCGAACTTGAGCGCGTTGAACTGACGCATAAGGCGCAGGATCGCGCGGCGTTCGCGGCGGGGGCGCATCGCGCGCTTCTCTGGGCGAAGGGACGCGCGCCCGGGCTTTACACGATGCGCGATGTGCTCGGATTCTGAAGAGACGACGCGGGCGAGAAAGAAATCAAGATTTAAGGAAAGAGAAAAAATCATCATGGACGAAGAGGCAGAGAGAAAATTGAGAGACATGGCCGCGCGCATCCGCGAGATGCGCGAGATCATCGGCTACACGGTCGAACAGATGGCGACAGCGACGGGCGTGACGGTTGAGGAATATGCCCAAGTCGAAGCGGCGCAGGTCGACCCGACCTTCAACTTTTTGCACCAGTGCGCGATTACGTTCGGCGTGGACATCAACGCGCTTCTCGAAGGGCATTCCGCGCACCTGTCGGGCTACGAGGTGACGCGCGCGGGGCAGGGCCCCGTCACAGCCGCCGAATCGCACATGACGATTCGCAATCAGGCGGCGATGTTCAAGAACCGCCTCGGGACGCCCTACTGGGTCACCTACAAGTACGACGCACGGCTCGTTGATCAGCCAATCGCGACGACGACGCACGCGGGGCACGAGTTCGACATCGTTCTCAAAGGCTCGATGAAGGTGCGCGTCGGCGACCACGTCGAGCTCTTGAACGAGGGCGACTCGATCTACTACCAGTCTTCGACGCCGCACGGCATGGTCGCCGCGACGCCGCAGGGTGTCACGTTCCTCGCGATGGTGATGGCGGGCGAAGATGGCGACAGCCACTTGGGTCTCGAAACGATTCGTCCGCGCACGGACAAGACGCCACTCGTCGCGGATGCGTTCGTGGATGTCCTCGAGGACGAGCGCGGGTGCCTTGAACACATCAAGTTCAAGAATACCGAGCACTTCAACTTCGCCTTTGATGTCGTCGACGCGATTGCCGCGAAGTATCCCGAAAAACTCGCGATGCTCCACGTCTCCGACCACATGACGGAGCGTCGCTTCACGTTCAAGGAAATCTCCGAGACATCGAACCAAATTGCGAACTACTTCCTCTCGCTTGGCATCGGTCGCGGCGACAAGGTGATGCTCGTCTTGAAGCGTCACTACCAGTATTGGCCGACGATCCTTGCGCTTCACAAGATTGGCGCCGTTGTCATTCCGGCGGTGAGCCAGCTTCTCGAGCACGACTTCTCGTACCGCTTCCAGGCGGCCGATGTGAAGGCGCTCGTCTGCACGGCGGACGGCGACGTCGCCGCCGAGGCCGAGAAGGCGGAAACCTCTCTCGCGTCGAAGGGCGCATTCTCGCTCATCAAGATGATCGTGAACGGCACGCGCGAAGGGTGGCGGAGTTTCGACAAGGAGTACGTCGGCTTCTCGCGCGTCTACGGTCGTCGCCCCGATGCGCCGGGTGGCAAGGACCCGATGCTCATGTTCTTCACGTCGGGCACGACGGGCTATCCGAAGATGGCACTTCACAGCTACACCTACGCGCTCGGGCACTACGTGACGGCGAAATACTGGCATCAGGTTGAGCGCGACGGCCTCCACTTCACAATCTCCGAAACAGGTTGGGCGAAGGCGAGTTGGGGCAAACTCTACGGCCAGTGGATGTGCGAGGGCGCGCTCTTCGTCTACGACTTCTCGCGCTTCCATGCCGACAAAATTCTGCCGATGTTCGCGAAGTACGGCATCACGACGTTCTGCGCGCCGCCGACGATGTACCGCATGCTCATTAAAGAGGACATCTCGAAGTACGACTTCTCGTCCGTCCACCACGCAACGACAGCGGGCGAGGCGCTCAACCCCGAGGTCTTCACGCAGTTCGCGAAGGCGACGGGACTCAAGATTCACGAGGGCTTCGGTCAGACCGAGACAACATGCGCGCTCGCCGTGTTGCTCGGCGACGCACTGCGCCCGGGCTCAATGGGCAAGCCGATTCCCGACTACGACATCGACCTCGTTGACGACAAAGGCGAGAGCGTGCCGCCCGGCGAGCATGGCGAGATCGTCGTTCGGACGCCGCGCGAGAACCCGCACCCAGGCATCTTCGTCGGCTACTACAAGGACGAAGAGAAGACGGCCGAGGCGTGGCGCTTCGGCATGTACCACACGGGCGATCTCGCGTGGAAGGACGAGGACGGCTACTACCACTACGTCGGCCGCGCCGATGACGTCATCAAATCGTCGGGCTACCGCATCGGACCGTTCGAAATCGAGAACGTGATTATGGAGCTACCATACGTCGTCGAATGCGGCGTCTCGGCCGCGCCCGACCCGATTCGCGGCCAGGTCGTCAAGGCGACGATCAAACTCGTCAAGGGCAAGGAGGGCACGGAGGAGCTTAAGAAGGAAATTCAGGATTACGTCAAGAAGCACACCGCGCCGTACAAATACCCGCGCATCGTTGTCTTCAAGGACGAACTTCCGAAGACCGTCTCGGGCAAAATTCAGCGCAACAAACTCTAAGGATTTTCGATGCGCGCTCTTCTTAAGCTCTTCCGCATCGTCAACCTGCCGACGGTCCCTGGCGATGTCCTCGTCGGGGCCGCGCTCGCAGGCGTCTCGGCGGGTGTCTCGGCGGGGGCTGTCGCGCCGTCGCGCCTCGTCTTTGCCGCGCTCGCCTCGTGCGCGCTCTACCTCCACGCGCTTGCCGATAATGACATCGCGGGCGCGGCGACGGACGGCGCGGAAAGACCGATCCCCGCGGGCGAGATCTCGATGGCGACCGCGCGCATCGCGCGCCTTCTCATGCTTCTTCTCGCGTTCGCCTTCGGCTGGCTCGGCGCGCTGCCGAGCGTGTGGTGGGCACTCGCCTTCGTCCTCTTCGCGCTCGCACTTCTCTATAACCGCCGACGAAACGCACTTTGGATGGGGCTTTGCCGCGGGCTCAATGTCCTTCTCGGCGGCGCGCTTCTCTTGGACGGTCGCGCCAGTGCGCGCGAGCTCGTGCCGCTTCTTTCGGTCGCACTTCTTTGGACGCTCTATATCGCGTTCGTGACGCACTACTCAAAGAACGAGGATGCCGATCCTGCGCGTCGCGCCGTGACGGGTCAGCTCATCGGTGCGCTCGTCTATGGCCAACTGCTCGCGCTTCTCGCCGTCTACCTTGTCTCGCCGACCGTCTTCTCGCGCAATCTCCTTCTTGCGGGAGCGATCTTGCTCATCATCCTGCGCCTCGCGAAACGACTCTTCCCAAAGGTGAACGCGTCATGAAGTCGCTCGTCGTGATGGCGGCGGGCTTCGGCCGCTCGGTTCTCGAGCGCGGCCGCCTCACGTCGATTGCGGGACTCTCAACCTCGACCGAGAAGAGTGTCTTCCCCGCGGTCACGTGCGTCGCGCAGGCCTCGCTTCGGACGGGGCTTGATCCCGCCGCGCACGGCGTTTTCTCGAACGGATTTTGGATGGACGGCCTCAAGAAGCCGCTCTTCTGGGAGCAGAGCGCCGCGCTCGTCAAGGGCTCACGCATCTGGGAGGCGCGGCGGCAGGCGGGCGCGCGCGTCGGGCTTTTCTTCTTCCAGCAGTCGCTCGGCGAGTCGGCCGACGTCATCGTCTCGCCCGCGCCCATTCACAAGCACGGTGGCGGCATGATGATGAGTTGCTACACGAAACCGTCGGGCCTGGCGGATGTCCTCGCGCGACTTTTAGGACGCTTTCCGCTTCATCGCTACTGGGGGCCCTTTGCCTCACCGAAGGTCGGGCGCATGTGCATCTCGTATTTTGAGGAGATGACGCAGATTCACGATGTAGATGAAGCGTATCTCTATTTGCCGACGCTCGACTACGCCGCGCAGAAGAAGGGTCCCACCTCGCGCGCCGCACAGGCGGCCACGCGAGAGTTCGTACGCCAAATTGAACGCCTCGCCCAAATCGCCGAGTCGCGCGGCGCGCGCCTTGTCGTGAAGGGCGACTACGACATCACGCCCGTCACAAAGGAGCCGTGCCAGCCGAACGTCCTTTTGCGGCGCGAGGGGTTTTTCAAAACACGCACGGTCGGCGGGCGGGCGTATCCCGACTTCTACGAGTCGACGGCGTTCGCCCTCTGCGATCACGAGTTCTGTCTCATTTACGGCGAGGCGCGCGCGAAGGCGGCTGAGAAATTGCTCGCGACGGGTCGCTATGTCCGCCCCGCGACAACGCTTCCAAATGTCGAGATTCTGCTCGCGGAGAAAGAAAGTTGGTGCGGCTACGAATGGTGGACGAACCCGCGCGAGGCACCCGACTTCGCGAGTCACGTCGACATCCACAACAAGCCTGGCTATGACCCGAAGGAACTCTTCCTCTTCTGTCGGGGCGCGGTTCAGGGAACGCATGGTCGCGCATGCGAGATTGCGACGCTTTCGTCATGAGGCCATTCTCTCTTCTCGTAAAGCCCGTCGGTGGCGCGTGCAATCTCGCCTGCTCCTACTGCTTCTACCGCGAGCATGCGTCGGGCGTCATGTCGCCGGCCGTCGCGGAACGCCTTTTCTCGTCGTATGACGCCTTGCCCTTCGCGAACAAGGCCGTCGCACTGCAGGGTGGTGAGCCGCTTCTCGCGCCCGACTCTGTTTTTGAGGCCCTTGGCGCGGCGAATGTTGAACGCTCCCTCCAGACGAACGGCATCTCACTGACGCCAGAAAAGGCCGATAGGCTCAAGCGCGGCAACTATCTCGTTGGACTTTCGCTCGACGGGCCCGCCGCGCTCAACCGAGGGCGTGGGGATGAGGCCGTCTTTGAGAAGATCGTCGCGGCCGCGCGCCTTCTCGAAAACTTCGCCGTCGACTACAATCTGCTCACCGTCGTCTCGCGTTGGAATGCGACGAAGGCGAAGGAAATCTACCGCTTCTTCCGTGAGACATTCGCGACGCGCTTTTACCAGTTCATCGAGTGCACGGGCCCGCGCGATGAGGTGACGGGCGCGGCGTGGGGCACGTTTCTTATTGACCTCTTCGACGAATGGAAGAAGGCCGACACGCGCGTCATCTCAATCCGCCTCTTCGACTCGATTCTCTCGCAGATTCTGCGCGGCTATCCGACGCAGTGCTCGTTCGCGACCTCGTGTCGGCAGTATCTCGTCGTTGAGCACGACGGGTCGGTCTATCCGTGCGACTTCCACGTGCGAGAGGACTTAAAACTCGGCAACATCATGACGCACAGTTGGGAAGAACTCATCTCTTCGCCCGTTTACGAAGCGTTCGCGCGGGCGAAGACAAACACGCTTTCGCCCGCTTGCCGCGCGTGCGCCTACCGCGTGTTCTGTCAGGGCGACTGCCCGCGCAACCGCAAAGCCGGCCGCTCCGTCCTGTGCGATGGTTGGAAGGCCTTCTTCGCGCACGCCCTACCCACATTCCGCGCCCTCGCCGAATCAGTCTCGCCAACCGCTTTACAGGCGAGACCAGAACTGATAAAATAATGGATGTTGTTGTGGTTGGCGGAGAGAGGTAAATGTACTGTTCAGGGGAGCTACAGGGTATCTGGGATGCCTGGCGCGCGTATGAAAGGCGCACGGGCAAACCTTTTCGATTTTATCGCGCCTATCCGCTGATCGGGCGTGGATCTGTCGAGCATGAACCCTATACGCACGAGGAATGCGAAACGATGTTCAATAAGGCGTTGCGCATCCCGCTTCTCAGGCGTTTTCAAATCTGGTTCGACGGAGTGCTATCACGGCATGGCTAAGGCCGCGACATTTTCGCAGTTACGCGATTTCTATCTGGCGGAGTATCGTCCGCTTTATAATCGTTTCGTCACAGAAGGCGCCTCGGCGCAGGAACTTCATGCGGAGATTGCCGCCGCCTTTGACCATCTGATGCGCAAGAGCGCGACATCGCCCGATTCCATTTCCGTTGACGAAATTGAGAAGATCGTCGGGCACATCAAGCGCGCGACATTCGATGCGTTCAAGGTGATTTTCAAAAAGAACGTGCACGACCCTTATATATCGCTCAGCGACCGTCGATATGGCGACGTGCATGACGGTCAGTTTCATCAGGAGTTGAACGTATTGTGGGCAAAGGCAGTCGCGATTTCATGCGAGGCGCGGTCACTTGAGACACTCTCTGGGACGATTGATTCGGAGCAGTGGGGCAAGGCTTTCTCGAAATGGAAGGAGATTCTCCCGATTGCCGATGAACTCCGAAATCTTCAGTCGAGTCCCGAGGTCGGACGTGCGAAGACCAAGGCTCGGCGCAACTTGATTTACAGTCTTGCCGATAAGCTCGTCTGGGCCGTTGTCGGTGCCGTGTTGAGCATCGTCATTGCGAGGCTGATTTGATCTTTGACATACCGTTCGACCGTGAATCGGACGGGCTGGCCGACACAATCGGGTGATTGGAGAGCGGCGCGACCCAGGGCTTCGGGTGAAGCCTGACAGTCAAAACAACTTAG
>CAYNVE010000056.1:0-8368 GCA_964400635.1 uncultured Lentisphaeraceae bacterium | reverse complement strand
CCGCCAGACCTCATCCGCTTCTCGGTCGGCCTTGAAGATCCTGAGGATTTGATTGGAGACCTCAAGCAGGCACTCGAAAGGGTTTGACCATGATGAAGAAGTCGTTTGTCGCGCTCGTTCTCGGCCTCGTTGCCGCCGTCCTCTACTTCTCCTCGCTCGCGGACTACGCCTTCCCTGGCGAGAGCGCCGCGCTTCTCGCCTCTTGGCAGGGTCTCGCGCCCGCGACAAACGCCTCGTATCCGCTCTTCGGCGCGTTCGCCCGCCTCTTCGGGGGCGGCAACTTGATCGCGCCGATCGCGGGTGTCTTCGCCGTCGTCGCGCTCTTTGTTCTCGTTCGCTTCTTCGTCTCGCTCTTGTGCGACGGTGACGAGACGCGCGAGAAGGCCGGGACGCTCGGTACGGTCTCGGGCATCGTGACCGCGCTCGTCTTCATGCTGACGCCGTGCGTGCGTGAGGCCGCGACCCACGCTGACGCGCGCCTCTTTGATGCGGGCTGGGCGCTCTTCATCTTTCTCTTCTTTATCCCATACCTCAGCTCGGCGATTCCTGGCGCGCTTTTTGCGCTTCTCATCGGCGCGCTCGCGGCCGTGGGCCTCTGCGACTCGCCGCTTTTTCTGGCGCTTCTGCCGCTTCTTGTCATTTCGATCGTCTTTGTTGAGATCCGTCGTGGCGCGAAGCCCTACCTCTCGCTCACTGTTTTCGCATTCGCCTTCGTCGTCGCGCTCCTCGTTGGCCTTAAGGTTTTTGGTCTTGAGTTGACGCCGTTTTTGCGCGCGACGGCGCGGGGCTTGAAGTTTTATGCCCGCGTCCCGGGCTGGATTCTCGTCGCGCTCGTCGCGACCTGTCCATTCCTCGTCTCGCTCGTCGCGGCGGCGCGCACGCTGCGTGGCAAGACCTCGCTCGCTCTTTTCGTTCTCCATCTCGCACTGCTTCTTTCCGTCATCCTGGCGGTCGCAACGCCGCTCTCGCCCTCGTCCCTGATGGCACCCTACGGCCTGAGCCCCGTCGCGACGAGCGCGTTTGTCGCGATGACGGCTGGCTACCTCGCCTCGTTCCTCCTTCTCGTGCGCGTTACGCCCGTCGGCCTCGCGGTCGGTGTCGCCTCGTCTTTCGTCATCCTCTTCGCGCTCGCGTGGAATCTCTTCACATTCGACGCTCAGCGCGGCGCGTTCGCTGACCGTCTCGCCGACAAGATTCTCGACGACATGGGTGATCGCACATGGTTCGTCTCGGACGGACTCTTGGATGACCACCTCCTCCTCCGCGCGAAGGCGCGCCATCAAGAATTGAACCTCGTCTCGCTCGCGCGTGATCTTGAACCCGACTATCTTGAGAGCCTGCGCGCGCGCGTCATCGAGAAGGGGATCGGCGGCACGCGCAACGGCGATCTCGCCCTCTCGCTCACGCTTGGCGTTTTGCCGTTTGTGCAGGACTTCCTCGCCCTCGACCCTGATGCGGCGAAAAAAGTCGTCATCTTCGGCGCGAGCGACCTCTGGTACGCGGCCGGGAAGACGAGCGTCCCCGAGTTTCTCTTCTTTGGTGGCGACGAGACGCGCGTCCCCGACTGGTCCCAGTGGAAGGCGTTTGACACGATTCTCGCCGCGCCGAAACGCTGGGGGAGTTACCGCGTCGACGAGGACCTCTCGGCCGTCGACCGCCTCAAGTTCGCGCTTCGCCGTCACATGGGGCTTGTCGCGAACAACCGTGGCGTCTACCTTCAAGACTTAGGTCGGGCGGATGAGGCGTTCGCGCTCTACGAATTGGTCTTAAACGAGATTGATCATGACAATGTCTCGGCACTCTTCAACGAGGTCGAGATGGCGGGGCAGAACTACGAGAAGGCGATTTCGAAGAAGCGCGAACTCGACCGCCGCCTCAAGACGATTCTCGACGACAAGGCGCGCCGCTACGTCCTTTGGCGGCTCTCCGCCGTTTACGGCTACATCCGGAACCCCGACATCTTCGTGCGCCTTGGCATCACGTGGGCGCGTTCTGGCCGTCCGAAGGCCGCGCTCGCGCAGATTCGTCGTGCCGCCGACATCGTCCCGGGCGAGCGCCGCCTCAGTTATCTCAACATGATGGCCGAACTCTACGCGGCCGAGAACGACAAGGCCGCTTCGCGCAAGATTTACGAGCAGATTCTCGCGAAGGATGCGAAGAATCGCGAGGCTCTGATGGGCATGATGCGCATTAAACTTTCCGACGGCGACGAGGCGGCCGCGCGCGGCTATCTTGAGCGCGCCGCGTCGCTCCTGCCCGAGGCGAGCCGTCAGGCGGCGATCGATCGCGCGATGCTCGCGCTCATGGAGAACGACCTCGCAAGCGCGCGCAAGACGCTTGAGGAGATGACGAGCGCGAACGCGAAGGATCTTCAGGCGTGGAGCCTTCTCGCGTCGGTCGTTTTGCAGGAATTTGACCAAGAGAAAGATGCGAAGAAGAAGGCCGCGCTCCTCGCCGATGTCAAGGAGCGCATCATCCCCGCGATGGAACTTCAGGCCGAAAGCCCGCTCGACTTCTTCGTCCAGTCAACAAAGGCCTTCATGCTTCTGCGCGCGGGCGAGGAAAGCCGCCGCGACGCGCGCGACGCGCTCGCGCTCGCCGCAAAGGCGCGCCCGAATGTCGAGGCGACGCAAGATCTCGTTCTTGAACTCGACATCTCGCTTGCCGACCAGGAGAACGCCGAGAGCCACGCGCGCGACGTTCTGCGCCGCAATCGCAACGCGCCGCTCGCGAACTACGTGATGGGCTCGCTCGCCGTCGGGCGCGGCGCGTATGGGGAGGCGGAGGCGTTCCTCCGTCGTGCGGTTGACTCGCCGCGCGCGAATATTCTCGCCTACAACGACCTCGCGGAGGTTTTGCGTCGCACGAATCGCGCCGCCGAGGCGGAGGCTCTTGTGCGCACGGCACTTGAGAAGGCGCCCAACTTCTACATCCTCCACCAGACGCTTGGCGAAATCTTGATCGAGGAGAAGAAGAATCTCGAGGAGGCCGAGGCGAGCATCTTAAAGTCAATCGACCTTTCGAAGAGCGCGAACGGCGAGGCGGCGGATGCGCGGCCTTTTATCGCGCTCGCGCGCGTTCAGGAGATGCGCGGCGACAAGAAGGCCGCGCGACTTTCTCTGCGCCGCGTGGAGCGCGCGCTCAAGAGCCTCTCGGACTTCGAGCGTCGCGAATACGAGGAGATTCGCAAGCGTGTTCAGTGAGGTCCTTCTCGCCGCGGCCTTCCAGATTCTGCCGTTCTACGAGCAGAATCCGGCGCGCGACTTCTACGCCGTGCGCCCCGTTTGGTCGCGCGAGCAGGAGACGACGGATGTCCTCTGGCCGCTTTTCACATCGCATCGTGACTGGTGGCGCGCGCTTTTCTTTCTTCATTATCAGACGAATGACGCTGGCTGGCAGTTTGATCTTCTGCCGCTTTTCTGGTGGGGACGCGAGGGCGAGACGAGTTACGGCGGGCTCTTCCCCATCTACGGAAATCACCCGCATGTTCTTCTTCTCCACGATGTCTCGTTCGCGCTCTGGCCACTCTGGATGAGCTACGAGATGCCGCGCGCCGCGCCGCGCGAAGGCGCGCTCGACGAACTTCCGCGCCTTCGCACGCACGCGGTTCTTTGGCCGTTCATTCACTGGCGCGATGACGGCAGTTGGGGCTTCTTCCCGTTCTACGTCCTAAACCAGGCGCGCGAATCGCGCCACGAGACGGCGCTTTGGCCGCTCGTCACATGGGCCTCGTACGAGGAAGATCGCGACACCGCGGGCGCGGGGTCGAGTTGGATGGTCTTTCCGCTCTACGGGCGCGTCGATCGTGCGCGTGAGGAGCAGCAACTCTTTTTGCCGCCGCTTTTCTCGTACGCGAAGACATGGAACCGCGGCGTGCCGAGGGACGGGGAGGAGACGGGCTTTCGCCTGCGCGCGCCGTGGCCGCTTTTCGAGTATGAGATGACGACGCGCCGCGACCGGCTTTCGATCTTTCCTCTCTATGAAAAGACGACGCTCAAGTCTTATTCGCGCGAGGACTTTCTCCCTGTTGAGACATCGACGATTTGGCGTTTCGGTTGGAAACTTGTTGAGCTCTACCCTGACGAGACGCGCGTCTTTCCGTTTTGGGTGAGCCGCTCGGACGATGCGTACTTCCGCTTTTGGCCTTTCTGGGAGTCGGCGCGCGCGGCGGACGGCACCTTGTATTCGCGCCTTTTCTCGCTCTTCCCGATTCGCCATGTCCCCGCCGTCGACCGCAACTGGGCGAAGTTCTGGACGCTCTACGAGTCGGCTGAGAAGGACGGCGAGACGGCGCATTCGCTCTTTTGGGGAATCATCCGTTGGAGGACGCGCGAATGATGGGCACGCTCTCAAGGCGCGTCGTCCTTTGGGCGCGCGCGATGCGCGTTGAGCAGTGGACGAAGAACGGCGTCGTCATGCTCGCGTGGTTCTTCTCGGTCGCCGACGCTTCCCAGCGCGACATTGCGCGCGGTTGGCAGTCATTTCTGATGGCGTTCGGCATGGCCGTCTCGTTCTCGCTGATCTCCTCGACGTTCTATCTCTTGAATGATGTCGCCGACTTTGAGTCAGACCGCCTCCACCCGCAAAAGCGCTTCCGCCCCGTTGCTTCGGGGCAGATCGGCCGTTTTGAGGCGGTGCGCATGGCGCTCGTTCTCTTCGCCTGTGGCCTCGCCTACCCGTCGCTCGTCGTCATGCACTTGCCTTCGCGCATGACGGCCTTCTCGACGATTCTCGGCTACACGCTTCTGCAGTGCTTCTACACGGGCTTTCTCAAGAAGTTCCCTTATGTCGACGTCTTCACGCTCGCGGCTGGTTTCGTCCTGCGCGCCGTTGCGGGCGCGGCGATTATCGCGGCCTACATCTCGCCGTGGCTTCTCGTCTGCACCTTCACGCTCTCCATGTTCCTCGCTTTCTGTAAGCGCAAGAACGAGATGGAGGTCGCACGCGCCGCGCGTGCCTCGTTGAAGCACTACCACCCGCGCATCCTCGTCGCGCTCATTTTCCTCGCCGCCGCCGCGAGCGTGGGCGAATATCTCGTTTACACGCTCCGCTCGGCGATGGGTCACCGCTTTGAGTTCCTCTGGATGACCTCCATTTTTGTCGCTCTCGGCATCGTGCGCTACCTCGTCCTCACGTGGCGCGGCAGCGATGTCGGCCGCCCCGAGCGCATCCTCCTCTCCGACCGTGTTCTCTGGGCGATCATCCTCGGTTACGCCGTCTCGGCGCTTCTTGCCGTCGCGATTGGGCGTCTTTCCGCTTAAATCTAAAAGACCTTATCTTATGCTTTACTTTCTCGCTGACTATTTGAAGAATGTCTACGGCCCGTTCCGTCTGCTTCAGTCGCACGCGCTCTTGCTCGCGGGTGGCACCTTCATGGCCGCCATCTTG
The DNA here is from genome assembly GCA_964400635.1 of uncultured Lentisphaeraceae bacterium. Taxonomy (GTDB): domain Bacteria; phylum Verrucomicrobiota; class Kiritimatiellia; order RFP12; family UBA1067; genus UBA1067. The sequence goes on along the minus strand of CAYNVE010000056.1, from coordinate 2,980 downwards.
ACGTGGCTTCTTTTGCCGCGCCTCATGAACCGTCTGCCGCGCGACCGAGGCAAAGTGATTTGTCAGGATTTAGGCGGGCTTAAGTCCGCCGGCAAGCCGACGGGCGCGGGGCTTCTCGTTTCGCTCGTCTGCCTGCCTGTCCTCGTCCTCTTCGCGCCGCTCCGCTTCTGGGACGCGGCGGCGGTTCTCGCGCTCTACGGCGCGATGGTCTTCGGCTATCTCGATGACCGCGCCCTCGTGCCGTGGGGCGAACTCAAGAAGGGCCTTCTCGACCTCGTCGTCTCGTTCCTCGTCGCGCTCTTCCTCTTCTGGGGTCATGCGGAAGTCGATGCCGAGACGGGGTGTCGAGTCATGGTTCAGTGGCTTCCTTTCGTGAAGACAATCTACCTCGCGCCGTGGTTCATCTACTTGCCTGTCGCGACATTCGTTCTCTGGTTCACGATGAACGCGACGAACTGTTCCGATGGCGTTGACGGCCTCGCGGGCACGCTCACGCTCGTCACACTCGTTATGCTCGCGGTCGTCCTCTACGTCGTCGTGGGCTACCGCCCCGTCGCGCACTACTTCCTGTTGCCCGCGATTCCCGATGCGGCGCGTTGGGCGATTGTCGTCATGATTGTCGCGGGCGGCTTTGGTGGCTACCTTTGGTACAACGCCGAACCGTCGCGCGTTCTGATGGGTGACGCGGGCTCGCGCTTCCTCGGGATCCTCGTCGCGGCCGCCTCGCTCATGACGGGCAACCTCCTCTTCGTCCTCGCGCTCTCGCCCGTCGTGCTCGTGAACGGCGGCGGCGGCCTCGGCAAACTCGTTCTCCTGCGCGTCGCCAAGCGTCTCGGCTTCCACATCGGCGAGGAAAACGTCATCCGCAAGATCCGCTTTCCGCTCCACGATCACTGCAAGAAAAACCTCGGCTGGTCGAACGCGCAGGTCCTGATGCGCTTCGTCCTCTTGCAACTTGTCCTCATGCCGATTCTTCTTCTCATCATCTTGAAGGTGCGCTGATGGCGAAGGGTATTACGGAGGCGGTCGTTGAGGAAATCAAGTCGCGCATCGACTTAAGCGACCTCGTTTCTTCGTATGGCATCGCCGTGCGCGTCGCGGGCGCGTCGAAGAAGGCGTGCTGCCCGTTCCACCACGAGAAGACACCGTCGTTCAACATCAATGACGCGAAAGGTTTTTACCACTGCTTCGGTTGCGGCGAGTCGGGCGACGCGATCAAGTTCGTGATGAAGATGGACTCTCTCTCCTTTCCCGAGGCCGTCCGAAAACTCGCCACGCGCGCGGGCGTCACAATTGAGGAGAAGGAAGATCCCGCGCTCAAGAAACGTGCGCGCCTCTACGCGCTTCTCGCAGAGCTCGCGCAGTTCTATCGCCGCTGCCTCCTCCAGGCGAAGGAGGGCGAGATGGCGCGCGCCTATGTCCGCGAGCGACAGCTGACCCCCGCCATCATCGACGACTACGTCATCGGCTACGCGCCGCGCGGCGCGGTCAACATCCGCCGCTGGGCCGCGAAGTACGGCTACACCGACGCGGAACTCGACGAGGCAGGCGTCGTCAAGGCGCCGAATGGTCCAAGGGACGCGGGCTACCACCGTTTTGGCGGGCGGCTTGTCTTCACGATTCGCGATCCGCGTGGGCGCGTCGTCGGTTTCTCGGCGCGGCAACTCGTCGCCTCGAAAAACTCGGGCAAGTATGTGAACTCGCCCGAGACGCCCGTCTTTAAGAAGTCCAATGTCCTCTATGGGTTTGACAAGGCGGCGGGCGCGATTACGAAGGCCAAGAACCGCGAGGCAATCGTCTGCGAGGGGCAGATCGACTGCATTCGCCTTCAGACGAGCGGGTTTATGAACGCCGTCGCAGGGCAGGGGACGGCGTTCACAGCCGAGCATGTGCGGCTTCTCAAGAAGGTCGCCGATCAGGTCGTCCTCGTCTATGACGACGATCTCGCGGGGCACAAGGCGACGATCAAGTCGGCGCGGCTCTGTCTTGCGTTTGATCTGCCCGTGCGCGTTGTCTCGCTACCAAACGGCGATGACCCCGATTCGTTTTTGCGCGTGCATCCAGCGGCAGACTTTCAGAAAATGCTCGACGCGGCTGAGTCGATTATGACCTTTCAGGTACGCGCCGAGCGGGCGAAAGAGGAGAAACCCGACACGGTCGATGCTGTCAACCGCGTCACGAAGGAGATCCTCCTCACGATCGCCCAGTGTCCGAGCCCCATCCTGCGCGCGACGATGGCGCGTGAGGCGGCGGGGCTTCTTTCCTTGCCGTCTGAGGCGATGGAGGCGGAAGTCGGCGGTATCCGCGTCGAGCCGCCCAAACTCGCGCCGAAGGTGGACGACGAGGAGATTGTTCTTCCGCGCGCCGCGCCGGCCGCCGCCGAGACGGGTGAGGATGCCGCAGCGTCCATCGATCCGCCCAAGGAGGAGACGGCCTTTTGCGAATTTCTTTTTGGCCACGAGCAGGACGAAGATGCCAAGGTCGTGAAGGAGATCGTCGGCGAATTCCTGCCCGAGGATGTCTTCACGCATCCCTTCACGCGTGCGTTCGTGCGCGTTTGGTGCGACGAGGTCGCGAAGGGCGAGGATCTCCTCGCGCCGTGGAGCGAGACGCTCGACGCGCGCGACCGCGACCGCTTTGACGCGATTCTGGCGGGGCAGGATAAGGTGCTTGAAAGTGCGCTTCCCGCGGCGACCATCGCGCAAGACTTTGTCCGCTCTCTCTGGGAGGCGCGCCTGCGGCGTCTTCGTGGCGAATTGCCGTCGGCGGGCGACGCGGCGGCCGAGGCGCAGCGCATGGCGCTCACGATGGACTTGAAGCGCATTCGCTCGCTCCGCTGGCCCGCCGTCAAGGAGATGGTTCGCCGCTACATCGCCGCCCCGTAGAGGCCGCCGTTTGGCGCATAACGGGTCGCTGTCGAGTTCGAAACTAAACGCAATTTACCTTTGCTTTTTTACTACAAAGGCGTGTGGCGGAAAGC
>CAYNVE010000055.1:2492-8634 GCA_964400635.1 uncultured Lentisphaeraceae bacterium | reverse complement strand
GTCCATGATGAAGTCCATGCCGCCGTGGCCGCCGACCTTCTTCGCCATCTCGGAGACGTCGCGCCAAAGCGGGTGCATGTACTTGACGCGGATCTCTTCCGCCTTCTCGTCGCTGAACCAGCTGTGGCCCTTGCCGTCCCAGCACGTCGACTCGAACGTACACTTGAACGGATAGTCCTGAACGATGCCCTTCGTGCCCGAGATGAGCTGGATGCGCGAATAGGGGCGCGGCGAGCTCACATCGTGCTGAATCATGATCGACTTGCCCTTCACCGTCTTGAAGAGCGTCGTGTTCATCTCGCCCATCTCGGCCGGCTTGTCGAACTTGCGCGGGTCGGTCTCCTTCAAGTACTCGCGTTTGAAGCGCTCGTAGTTCGAGTTGAACGAGCCGCTTTCGAGCGAGACGAGGTAGTCAAGGCGGTCGCCGCGGTTGATGCCCATCGTCTGGCAGAGCGGCACGAGGCCGTGCGTCGGATAGCGGTTGCCCTTGTGCTTCATGTTCTCGTCGTAACGCCATGCGTACTCCGAGTTGTAAATCGTGCCCGTCGACGGAATGATCTCGCGCAGGTCGTGAATGTACGCGCCCTCGGCGTGGTTGATTTCGCCAAACAGCCCCAAGCGCGCGAGGTTGAGCTCAAGAAGTTCAATCTCGCCGTAGACGCAGTTCTCGAGCTGCATGCACGGGACGCGCCATTTCTCGGACGCTTCGACGAGTTCCCAGCACTCATCGGTCGTGAGCGCGCTCGTCACCTCGATGAGGGCGACCTTGCCGCTGTTGAGCGCGTAGAGGCCGACCGTCGCATGGAGCGCCCACGGCGTCGCGCAGTAGACGACATCGCAGACATCCGAATCGCAGAGATCCTTGTAGGCATCAGGGCCCAGATACTTCTTCGTCTCGACGGGATGCTTATGATCCTTGAGCCACTTGAGGTTCGCGTCAAGGTTGCGCTCCTTCGTGTCGCAGAGCGCGGTCACCTCGCAGCCCGGAATCTGCGCGACGCGATGCACCGCGCCCGACCCGCGCGAGCCGACGCCGACGAAACCGACGCGGATCTTCTTGCCCATCAGTTTGCGATAGACGTAGTTCTGCATGATGCCGCCCTCGCCGAAGCCAAGGCGGTTCATGTGGCAACCCGCCGCGAGCGCGGCCGTTCCCATCCAGGCGGTTCCTTTAAGGAAGTCCCGACGATTCATTTCCATTTTCTGTTCAGACCTTTCTTTGATAGAAGTGCGGTTTCTTTTTTAGGCGCGCGCGTTGACGTGGTAGCACGTGTGCAAGAGGTGGTGAGCCTTCTCGCTGCCAGGCTCGCCCAGATACTCCTTGTAGAGCGTCTGGACGTCCTTGTTCTCGTGCGAGAGACGGACAGCTTTGCCCTCGTCTTCGGCGTAGATGCCCGCCATGCGCTTCTCAAGAGCCGCGCGGCGATCCTCCTCGCCCGAGATGAGCGGCTGGCCACCGCCGTTGATGCACCCGCCCGGGCACGCCATAATCTCGATCGCCTGGAAGCGGCTCCGATCGGCGCGCACCATGTCGAGCACCTTGCGCGCGTTGCCGAGACCCGAGGCGATCGCGACGTTGACGCTGAGCCCCGGCGCGACCTCGACCTTCGCCTCCTTGACGCCGTCGAGCCCGCGCACGGCGCGGAAGTTGATCTTGTCGCCTTCGGGGTTCTTGCCCGTGAGCATGAAGGTCACGCTGCGAAGCGCCGCCTCAAGAACGCCGCCCGTCACGCCGAAGATGACGCCCGCGCCCGTCGACTCGCCCAAGGGGTTGTCGTACTCAGCGTCCTCAAGGTTCGCGAGGTTGACACCCGCCTCATGGAACATCGAGATGAGCTCGCGCGTCGTCACGACATAGTCGACGTCCTTGACACCATCGTGCGAGAACTCGGCTCGCGCGGCCTCGTACTTCTTCGCCTGACACGGCATAATCGAGACGACGATAAGATCCTTCGGCGCGATGCCCGTCTTCTCGGCGTAATAACTCTTCGCGACCGCGCCGAACATCTGCTGCGGGCTCTTGCAGCTCGAGGGGATGTCGAGGAGGTCGGGGTAGTGATGCTCGAGGAAGTTGATCCAGCCCGGGCAGCAGCTCGTAAGGATGGGGAGGTTCTTACCCGCCTTGACGCGCTCAACGAGTTCGTGACCCTCTTCCATGATCGTGAGATCCGCCGAGAAGTCCGTATCGAAGACCTTGTCAAAGCCGAGAAGCTTCAGACCCGCGACGAGTTTGCCCGTGACGGGCGCGCCCGGCTTGAAGCCAAAGGACTGGCCGATCGCGACGCGCACGGCCGGTGCCGTCTGGACGACAACCGTCTTCGTCGGGTCGTGAAGAACCTTCCAGACTTCGGCGACCTTGTTGTTGCCGACGATTGCGCCTGTCGGGCAGACGTTCGCGCACTGGCCACAGAAGGTGCAGGAGCTGTCGGCGAGCGGAATCATCGAGGCCGTGCCGACCTTCGCGGAGAACCCGCGCCCATTGCCCGTCAGCGCGCCGACCGTCTGGACCTTGTTGCACACGGTCTCGCAACGGCGGCACATGACACACTTCGACATGTCGCGCACAAGCGCCGGCGACTCGTCGATGGGCAGGTCGTTGACCGCGCCCTTATACTTGATGTCGCGGATGCCGAACTCGTGCGCAAGTTTCTGAAGCTCGCAGCTCTGGTTCTTCGTGCACGTGAGGCACGTCTGCGGATGGTCCGAGAGCAGGAGCTCCAAAACCGTCCGACGCGCTTTCAGCGCGCGCAGGGAGTTCGTCCACACCTCAATGCCGTCGCGCGAGACCGGGGTCGCGCACGCCGGGACGAGGATCTTGCGCGGGCCGCGAATGCCCGTCGCCTCAACGAGGCACAGGCGGCACGAGGCCGGCTTGTTCGCCGTGCCGCATCCGACGTCTGGGCAGTAGCACAGCGTCGGGATGTGGATGTTCAGCTTGTTCGCTGCGTCAAGAATCGTCGACCCGACGGGCACGTCGACCTTGCTGCCGTTGATTGTAATAGACACGTTTGCCATAGCGTTTTCCCGAAAGAGTGATTATTCCTTGACGATTGCCTTGAACGGGCATGCCGAAATGCACGCGCCGCACTTGATGCACTTCTTCGTATCAATGACGTGCTTCTGCTTGATCGTCCCCGAAATGGCGGAGACGGGGCAGTTGCGCGCGCACTTCGTGCAGCCCTTGCACGCGTCGGTGATCTTCAGCGAGTAGAGCTTCGTGCACGTCCCCGCCGGGCACTTCTTGTCGTTGACGTGCGCGAGGTATTCGTCGCGGAAGTAACGCAACGTCGAGAGAATCGGGTTCGGCGCCGTCTGACCAAGGCCGCAGAGCGCGGTATCCTTGATCGTGTTGGCGAGGTCCTCGAGTTCGGAGAGCATCTCCTCCGTCCCCGTGCCGTCGCAAATCTTCTGGAGCATCTCCAGCATACGGCGCGTGCCGATGCGGCAGGGAGTACACTTGCCACACGACTCGTCCTTCGTGAACTCGAGGTAGAACTTCGCCATCGCCGGCATGCAGTCCTTATCCGAGAGGACGATCATGCCGCCCGAGCCCATCATCGAGCCGATCTTGCCGAGGTTCGCGTAGTCAATCGGCGTGTCGAGGTTCTCCTTCGTGATGCACCCGCCCGAAGGACCGCCCGTCTGGACGGCCTTGAACTGGTGGCCACCCGAGATGCCGCCGCCGATGTCGTAGATGATTTCGCGCAGGGTCGTGCCCATCGGCACTTCGACGAGGCCGACGTTGTTGATCTGACCCGCGAGCGCGAACACCTTCGTGCCCGCATTGCCCGAGATCGTCTTGACCCAGTTGCCCTTCTCGTCGCGCTCGGCGACCCAGTTGCCAATCTTCGCGTATTCGCTCGCGCCGTGAACCATGATCCACGGAATCGATGCATACGTCTCAACGTTGTTGACGTTCGTCGAGCAACCCCAGTAGCCGCCACCGACGTTCGCCGGGAACGGCGGCTTCGTCGTCGGCTCGCCGCGCTGGCCTTCCATCGAGTGGATGAGGGCTGTCTCTTCGCCGCAGACGAACGCGCCCGCGCCGAGTTTAATCTCGACATCGAACGAGAAGTCCGAGCCCAAGATGTTCTTGCCGAGAAGCCCACACGCGCGCGCCTGATCGATCGCGTTCTGGAGGCGCTGGACGGCGAGCGGGTATTCCGCGCGAATGTAGACGAGACCTTGCTGCGCACCAATCGCGTAGGCACCAATCGCCATCGCTTCGATGACGGAGTTCGGGTCGCCTTCCATGATGGAGCGATCCATGAACGCGCCCGGGTCGCCCTCGTCGGCATTGCAGACGATGTATTTCTCGTCGGCCTCGACGCCCGCAGCAATCTTCCACTTAAGCCCCGTCGGGAAGCCCGCGCCGCCGCGCCCGCAGAGACCCGAGTTGAGAATCTCCTGCACGACATCGGCGCGCTTCATATCGCAGACGGCCTTCGCGAGACCCTGGTAACCTTCGTGGGCGATATACTCCTCAATCGACTCCGCATCGATGAGGCCGCAGTTGCGTAGCGAGATGCGGTGCTGCTTGGCGTAGAACGGCATCTTCGCGTAGTCGTGAATGGCCTCCTTCAAGGTCGGCTCGACATAGAGAAGACGCTCAACAATCTGATGACCCTTGATGTGCTTCTCAACGATCTCCTTCGCGTCCTCGGGCGTGACCTGCACGTAGAAGACATTGTCGGGCATGATCTTCACGATCGGGCCCTGGGCGCAGAAGCCGAAGCAGCCCGTCTGGATGACCTTGACATCGCTCTCAAGACCCGCCGCCTTGATCTCGGCGCGGAGGTTCTCGATGAGGACATTGGAGCTCGACGCATGGCAACCCGTGCCGCCGCAGCAGAGGATATCCTTCTTCTCGGCGTCAATCTTGCCCGCGACGAGGCGCTTGACGAGGTTCGACTTCGCGGACTCGTAAACGGTCAGCAAGTCGGCCTTTGTTTTGATCGTGTTCATCGTCCGTTACCCTCTCGCCTTGTATTCGTTAATGACTTCGACGGCCTTCGCGGGCGTCATCTTGCCGTAAACCTTGCCGTTGACAACCATGACGGGCGCAAGTCCGCACGCACCGACGCAGCGGAGCGCGTTGACCGAGAAGAGGCCGTCCGCCGTCGGGTCGGTGTCGGCCTTGACGCCGAGCACGCGCTCGATCTCGCGGAGAACACCCTCCGAACCCTTCACATAGCAGGCCGTGCCGAGGCACACGTCGATCACATACTTGCCCTTCGGCTTCGTGGTGAAGTAGTTGTAAAAACTCACGACACCCGAGACCGCCGATTCGGGGATGGCCATCTTCGCCGCGACGTGCTGCTGGACCTTGCGCGGCAGGTAGCCGAAGATCGCCTGGGCCTTGTGGAGAATCTGGATGAGGCGCCCACGCCGACGCTCGTCACTGAGGTCAAGGTTGAGACCGTCAATGAACGCATCCAACTCGGCGAACTTCTCGGTCGCCGCAGGGGACAATGCGTTGTCACACATGTTTCGACATTTCCTTTGATTGGTGGTTAATATTTTCATTATACCACCAACGAGGAAACAAAAGCAAGCAAATGTCGTGTCACAAGCAAGCCAGGGGCTCTTTCGTGCCACGCTTCTAAATATCAATAGGCGGAATCGCGGCGACAGCGCGGCGGAGGCCCTCAACATCCTCGTGATAGTAGTGGCGCGTCATCGCCGTCGACTCATGCCCGACGATGGCCTGCACGAAGTGAAGCGGAATGCCCGCGTTCGCGGCGAATGAGACGAACGTATGCCGCAGCGAATGGAACGTCGCCTCGGGCGTCTTCCGCTTTCGGCCGTCGATTTTCACACTCGTTGTGATGTTCGCCGCCTTGAAGATGCGCGAGAGCTCGTCGCTCACCCGATGCCGCGCCGTCGTGTAGAGTTCTTTGATTTGCGGGAGGATGGGGCCCGTCGTCGGCGGAATACGCCCACCACACGAGGCATCAAGCGCCGCCCTCAAACTCGCATGAATCGGGATTGTGACGGGGCGGCCATGGCGATGGCGCTTCACCTTCTGCGGCACAACCTGAATGACACCCAAGGCGAGGTTCACGTCCGCCCAGTCGAGTCGACAACAGTCGCCGAGACGAAGCCCCGTGTAGAGACCGACCAGAAAGAGCGTCCGCCACTC
>CAYNVE010000055.1:0-2392 GCA_964400635.1 uncultured Lentisphaeraceae bacterium | reverse complement strand
CAGACGCGACCGTTGTAAGTCGAGCCGCAGACATCAACGCGAAGCGCGGCAAGATACTCGCCAATCATGTCGCGCGTCACCTCGCCGAGGTCTTTGATGGGCAGGTATTGCTCCTCCATCCAGCGCGCGAAGTGCATCCACGTCACGCGCTTTGAGGCGAGTGTTGAGGGCGCAAGTTCATTGCGGTTCGGCGAAACCTCGTACGCGCGCCAGACCTCGGCAAGCGGCAAGCGCCGCTTGCCGAGTCCGAGCGGCGCGAGGAACCGCTCAAGCGTGCGCTCGGCCTGCGCACGATCTTTCGTGCGCGTTGAACGGCAATATCGCGTGCCGTTGATTGAGACGCGCATCGTCCAGCGACCGCCCTTCTCGCGTTGTAGATTCCCCATGCCCTTTTCTCGTGCCATGTTCGTTCCCTTTCTTATTTGAGTGGATGATGACAATAAAAGATACACCCGCCGAGAATTCCCGGCGGGCATCCGTACGGTCCAAGAAGCGAAGACCTACTTCTTGACCTTGACGATCAATTTCAGCGCCTTCTTCGGCACGTCCGTTGTCACGGCCGGCGCGTGGGCGCACGTCACGGGATAGCAGATCGCGAATTCGCCGCGCGCCACCGTGAAGAATGGGAGCGTCTGCCGGTTCGCGCCGCAGTCGTCCGCCGCGTTGAATGTCTCGCCTTCCGTTGTCTCGTAGACGCCAAGTCCAATCTTCTCGTCAGCGGCGAGCGGCACATGAATATCGAAGTAGTCCTTATGAAACTCCGTCGGGCGGTCGCTCTCGGCGACATACGACGCCTCAACGCGGTTGACGTAAACGTTCTCGCCGTCAATCACGTTCTTGCCAGGAACGAGCGACGAGAAATCACCCTTCGCCAGAAAGTCGCACGCCGTCTTAAAGTTCGGCCCCAGCGTGGCATACTGGCCGATGTTTTTCAGCGAGTCGATCACATAGCAGTCTTTCTTTTCAATCATCGTTGTCACCCCTTCTTTAGATTTAAGACCATTATATCATATCCCACCGCGCGATCACGGGGCGAGGCGAATCTCGATCGGAACGAAGCGGTCGGGGTTGTTGGCGCGGCGGCGGATCTTGTTCGCGTATTCATCGGAGTAGTAGCGATCCGTCTCCGTTCGGTCGCGGCGGCCATTGTAGCGGCGAAGCGCGTTGTACCAACCGTCGAAGAAGCCGCTCGGTCGCTCGGCGGCCGGGCGCGCCGCCGACGAGAAGCCCTTGCGCGAGAGATAGCGGATCGCGGCGCGGATATTCGCCTCGGCCGTCCCCTCATTCCGCGCGCGCGGCTTCTTCAGCCCAACGAGTTTCTTCTCGTCGCCCCAGTCGCCCGGCACATTGACCTGCAGAGGATCGACCGCCCACGCCGCCTTTGAACGCGCGCCGTTGCCGCCCGACTCCTCAATCATCTGCGACTTGACGAGCGCGGGCGTCAGGTCGGGAATCTTCTCGGCCTGCGCCGCCGTGCCGCCGCACCCAAGCGCCTTGTTCGCGTTAAACTCGGCCGTCAACTTCACGATGAGCGCGTCATGCCGCTGGTAACGCGCGTCCTCAAACCCGCGAAAGACAGGCACGGCCGCGACGCTCGAAAGCCGCTTCGGGTTCGTCTTCTTCGCCTTCGTCTCCTCGGGAAACCACTTGGCGATCCACGCCTCAATCGCGATGACGGTCTTCATCTCCTCGTCCGTCACGAATCGGCGGTCGATTGAAAGTTCGCCCCAGTCGTCGAAAATGAACTTGCCGAGCCCCGCCATCTCAACGACATGGCGTTCGCCCTCGCTCGGCGGCACCTCGGCGAGCCCCTTGCGACGAAGTTCCGCCTCGTGCGCCGCCTGCCGCTCGCTCGCCCGACGGAAGATACCAATCGCCTTGACGGCGTGCGGCAGAATCTCCGAAATCGCCTGAGGGAGCGGTGCGCGCGCGCGCTCGGCCGCCCAAGCCTCAAACGGGGAGGCAGCGAGCAGCGCGAGCGCGAAGATGGCGAGAAAGCGCCTCAACTTACTGGATGAGGATCATGAAGCCGTTCTTGCGGACGAGGTAGAGGCCGTCTGTGCGCTTCTGTGCGCGCCAACGCGCCGCGAGATCCGTGCCGACCGCGCAGGTCGTTGTCGGCACCGTCTCCCAGGTGAGAACCTTCTCTTGAAGCCCCGTCATCGACTTCGTATCAAACTCGTTCGCGATGATAATCTGACCGCGCTCGTTGACGACGCGAACGGCCTCAGGAAGCACCTTGCAGATGAAGATGTTCATGTTGTCGCGGTCGTCATCGTTCGTATAGCCATCGCGCGAGCGGCCGAGGTAGATCGTCGTGCGACCCAAATCAGAACCTTGCACCTTGATCGTTCCCGCAAACGCGCTCACGTCGTTGAAGAAGAGGCGGCGC
>CAYNVE010000054.1:0-8796 GCA_964400635.1 uncultured Lentisphaeraceae bacterium | reverse complement strand
CCTCGACGCCCTGCGCGGCGTCGACGACGAGGATCGCGCCTTCGCACGCGCCCATGGAGCGCGAGACCTCGTAGGCGAAGTCGACGTGGCCGGGCGTGTCCAGGAGGTTAAAGAGGTAGGTCTTGCCGTCCTTCGCGGTGTAGTGCATCGAAACGGGGTGCGACTTAATCGTGATGCCGCGCTCGCGTTCCAAGTCCATCGCGTCGAGGGTCTGCTCCTTGAGCTCACGCGCCGAAATGGCGTGCGTGAGCTCAAGAATGCGATCCGACAGCGTCGTCTTCCCATGATCCACATGGGCGATGATGCAGAAGTTTCGGATATTCGGAAGCGTCACTTATTTTGCCTCGGTTGCCTTGATGCGGTCCCACGCCTTGTTGTAGAGCTCGCGGTCCTCCGCCTTGTCGAAGCCCTTCAAGACCTGACCGCGCGCGAGCACCTCGGCGCTCAGAATGATCTTCGCGCGATAGTCCGCATCGAGAAGGTCAATGCCGGGCTTGACGGGGTTCGGTCCGCAGATGTACTCCATGTTGGCCGCCGCGACCTCGCCGACATAAAGGTAGTTGATGAACGCATAGGCGAGATCCTTGCGCCGAGCGTCTTTCGCGATGACCATCTCGTCAAAGGCGACCGTGTAGCCCTCCTTCGGGAGCGCAAAGCCGATGTCCTCGCGCGCGGGAAGTCCCTCCTCCTCATCGCCGCAAATGACCTGAATCGCGTCCGTCGAGTAGCCATGGCCGAGCCACGTCGCGGCGGAGGCGACCTCCGTCTTATAGCTCTCGGCGTCGAACTTGCGCACGTTCGCCTTCCACTTGAGCACCTCCTCAACGGCCTCATCAATTTCGGCGGGGTTCGTCGAGTTGATCGAGTAGCCCTTCGCCATCAGCCCCGCGCCGATCACCTCGCGGATATCGTCGAGGAGCGTGATGCGGTTGCGGAACGCGGAGTTCTCAAGAACCGACCAACTATCAACCGAGACGCCGGCCGGAACCTTGTCCTTCGCATACATAAGCCCCGTGTAGGTAACCGCGTAAGGGACATTGTAGGTGAACGTCGGGTCGATGATCTGGCTCGCGAACGCCGTATCGAAGTTCTTGCGAACATTCGGGCACTTCGCGTGGTCGATCTTGTCAATCATGCCCTCCTTCGCCATCTGCGAAATCTGATAAGAACTCGGCATGATAATATCGTAGCCCGTGCCGCCCGCCTTGAGTTTCGCATACATCGCTTCATTCGAATCGAACGTGTCGATGATGACCGTCACGCCGAGCGCGCGCTCAAAACTCTCCTTCACGTCGGGCGCGATATAGTCGCTCCACGTGTAGATGTGCAGCTCGCCGCCATTCGGGCCGTCACCAATGGGCACGAGACCCGTCGCGCGCGCGGCCTCCTGTGCAAAGGCCGTGAGGTCCGCGCCTTCCGTCATTGACTCACTCTTCGAGCACCCCATGAGACACGCCGCGATCGACGCGGTCGCCGTCAGATTTCTGATCAACTGGTTCATATGATTTTTTCCTTTTTTCCGTTTTCCGTTTTTGCGCCCCCGACACCCGTCAAAAGCACAAGAGCGAATTATACCAAAAAAATGGCGTCCGATGAGCGTTCCACGACGACTTTTTTGCACGGGCCCTGTCTCCGCCTTGAGTTAGTTGTTTCGGCGGAAGATGCGCGACGAGAGCGGATAGTAGACAAAACGGAAGTAGGCGTAGGCAATCCATCCGAGGATACGGAGAAATACGCCACGGCTCTACCTCCCCCTCTTTCTAAAGCGCCGCATCACGAGCGGATGGTAGATCTTCTGAACATAAAATTTTGCCGGCAGGTCGAGAAGCGGCGTGATGCCGCAAAGGATGACGAGGAGCGCGGCGGCCTTCTTCGGGAACCCCGCGTAGAGGGCGAGCTTGAGGAAGGCGCGGCGGCCCCCCTTCTCAAGGATGCGCCTTAAACAGCGCGTGAAGTCCCGCGCGGGAATCGGCGTCTTCGCATCCGTCGCGCCATAGAGAAAGATTTGATCAAAGAAGAACGAGACGTAAGTCCGCGCCCAGACGCGGGCGAGCGGCTCCGAGAGATCGTGCGAGCCGAAGAAAAGAAAGAGGCTTCGGATCATCTCACTCTTTTGGCGGTAGATCTCCTGAAGGCTGTCGCCCATCGTGATCGACCCCTCGCGGCGACGGTAACGGTAGATATCAAAGCCGACGACGAGAATGGCCTTTGCGAATGTCATCGCACGCGGCGTCCACTCGTTATCCTCGTATTTGAGGCCGTCCACGAACGTGAGGCCGTGCTCAAGCAAGTAGTCGCGCCGTGCGACGGTGAGCGAGACCATCGGCATCGCGAAACGCGGCATCTCGGCGAACTGCGTCAGGGCCTCAAGGCCCGTCTTCACCTTTCCAACATCTTCGGCCTCGTAGTTGAAATGGCGAGCGACGAACGTACGAAGACCCGCCGCATCCTCACGGAACTCGGTCGTCGCGCCCTGGACGAGATCGATCACGCCGCCATGCGCGACGATCGCCTCGTGGAGGCTCTGAAGCGCGTCGTCGGCGAGCCTATCATCGCCGTCGAGAAAGACAATGTAGCGACCGCGCGCGCATCCGAGCGCACGGTTACGGGGCGTTGAGGGTGAACCCGAACGCACGCCAGAGATAACACGAACGCGCGCGTCGGCTTTCGCGGCCTCGCGGCACATCTCAAGCGTCTGGTCGGTCGAGGTCTCGCAGGAAAGAATCAGCTCAAAGTCCTTGAACGACTGACCTCGAACAGAGGCCATCATCTCGTCCAAAAATGGCGCAACATTGTAGCACGGCACGAGAATCGAGAAGAACGGCGCGCTATCGGAGGGCATGGTCGATTCTCCTTCCCGCCTCGTCCTTACGACGCTTCGCCCAAAGGAGGAGCGGCAAAAGAGGCGTCATGTAGATGAGGACATAATGAAAAATCTTCGCCGCCGTACCGACGGGTTTCTCATGCGTGCGCCGAACATGCGCGGCGAGGACGAAGAGTGCCTTCAGGCGCGAAAGACGCGAAGTGGCACGATTGCAACAAATCATCTGCGCCTCGTGATAGTGCGTTTCGAAGGCGAGGCGGAGTGCGGTGAGGCGGTCGGTTGCCGCAAGCCCACCGTCCGTAAAAATACGCTCGCGCTCGCGCGCGCGGCGATACCAGTTCGTCTCGCGCTTAAAATCGCTCGCGCTTCGGTAGTAGGTCGAGCAGGCCGATGTCTCAAAACGGATATAATCGTAGACATCCTTGCGGACGACGGCCAGGCTCTGCGCCGAAAGCAAGTAGTCGAGCATGAACATCTCGTCCTCGCACATCGTGATACCTGGGCAGAAGCGGATGTGCCGCGCCTCAACGAGGTCGCGCCGAAAGAGACAGACGACGAGATAGCCGTTTACCGTCTTCGTGTCGTTGAGAAGCGGGTAGAACGCGCGCACGAGAACGTTGCGCGCGCCACGCACGTCGCCCTCGTCACCGACGATGGGGAAGTCGACGATTCCCGAGCGCGTCTCGTTCGGCCCGATGTCACAGAGCGCGGCACTCGGCAGATCCACCTTCTCGCGATCGGCGAGGCCGAGAAGCGTCGTATAGATGTCGGGCCGCACGCGGTCGTCCGAGTCACAAAAGGCAATCCACTCGCCCGTCGCGATGTCAAGTCCCCGATTGCGCGCCACGCAGACACCGCCGTTCGGACCTGTGAGAACTTTGAAGCGCGCGTCGCGTTCGGCGAAGGTACGGCAGATGTCGAGCGAATGGTCGGTTGAGCCGTCATCCACGAGGATGATCTCAATCTCCTTTAGATTCTGCGTCCGCAGCGACTCCAGTGTGCCGAAAAGTCGTTCCGCCGTGTTGTAGACGGGAACGATCACGCTGACGCGCGGCCTCCTTTCGCTCTCCTCAAGTTCCATGTGCCGTCTATTATATCATAAAGACAAAAAATGTAAGTGACGCGCATCAACACCGCGAGCGGCTGAGCGCAGAGGCGGCGAGAAGCGACAGAAGAAGCGGAACAAGAACAAAGTCGAAGGCGAGAACGCGCACAATCTCGTCCGTCTCAACATAGGTGTCGCTTGCGAGGCTCTCAATCGGATGAACGGAAGAAAGCGGGCGCGTCAGGTTCGACGAAAGACGCGTCAAGGTCAGTGCAACGCGATCCGAAAGCGGCGCGTCAAGATCCTCGCGGCATGTCTCAACAACGCTCGGACTCATCTCGCCGAGCGCGAGAGAGGCCATCGCGACGAAGAGCGCAACGGGACGCGACAAGGTCGCCGAGAGAAAGAGCCCGAACGCGATCATAAGAGCTAAAAGCGCGACAAGTTCTAAGTAGGCGCGGGCGAGATTCACGGCGAACGGCGCGGCCGGAACGAGAATTGCGAGATCGCGGCGCGGACGCAACATGACCGCCTTCGGCGAACGATTCTCAAAGGAGAGAACGCCTGTCTCACCCGCCGCGCCATTCATCCTATGAAGCGGCACGTCGATGACGGACTGCGTCATATTTGAGACGATGCCCTCGCGCGCGCCGAGACGAAAGACGCCGACAAGATCCTGACGAAGATCGAGCGCGCCCGCGAAGCGGAGGCGGACGACGAGCGGGTTTTCGACATCGTGCGGCAAATCAAATCGCCACGTCGCGTTCGTCCTGACACTCTCGTAGCGGTCGACGGCCGCCTGTTCAAGAAGGCGCAGAACGACCTCTTTCTTGGCGCGGCGGACAGCCTCGGGCGTGTTGGGATCCGCGAGATAGGCGCGATAGGCCTCGCGCGCCTCCTCCTTCGCACTCGGTAGAAGAGGAGTGAGGACGTGGTGCGCGGGGCGCGAAAGCGCAACCGAGGCTGTGAACGGCACGCAAGAAGCGGCGAGCGCGAGGGCGATGGCGCCAACGACGAGGAGAGCCAAGCCCTTCGCGAAGAAAAGCGCAATGGGGCGAACGGGCCTCACGAGCGTGAGCGCGAGGCGGCGCGCGGCGCGCTCACGCGCAAACGAACCCGTCGAGGCGGCGAGAAGCGCGATGAGGAGAATCGCGAACGCGCCGCCGAGCGAATAGCGTAGGACGACTTCGCGCATCCCCTCGGCCGTGCCGTCGCCCGTCACGACGAGAGGGATCGCCGCGACATAGGCGAGAAGCGCGCCGATGAGCAGAACGAGGCTCTTCGAGCGAACGAGCGCGAGAAGCTCGAGACGGAAGACAGCCCAGAACGCATTCACGGCTTGAGGAACTCCGCAAGTTCAAACGTCTCGCCCTCGCCGACCTTCGCGAGAAAGAAGTCCTCAAGGCTCGTTGAAAGCGCATCAACGCGCCCTTCGGCGACGGTCTTGCCGTGGTTGAGGATCATCACGCGGTCGCACACATCCTCGGCATCCGCGAGCAGGTGCGACGACATGAGAATCGTCATGCCGCCTTGGGCCAGCGTCTTGACGAGCGTTTTGACCTCCTTCGTCGAGACGGGGTCGAGGCCTGACGTCGGCTCATCGAGGACGAGGAGATCGGGCTTTCCGATAAGCGAGGCGGCAAGCGCGACGCGACGCGCCATCCCCTTCGAGAACTCCCCAACGCGGCGCGTGGCGACAGACTCAAGACCGACCATCTTGAGGAGCGCCTCTGTCCGCGCCTTGGCCTCGCGGCGCGGCAGATCCGAGAGTCCCGCGTAATAGCGCAGAGTCTCGGCGGCCGTCAGGAACGGGTGGAGGTAACTGAGCTCCGGCAGATAACCGAGGCGGCGGCGCGCGGCGACGGCGCGCGGCGGCAGACCAAAGAGCGAGACCTCGCCCGCGCTTGGGGCCAGGAGGCCAAGAATCATTTTGATCGTCGTGGACTTGCCCGAGCCGTTGGGCCCGAGGAGGCCAAAGACCTCACCCGAACGGACCGAAAGTGAGAGGCCGTCAACCGCCCGAACGGTTGGGCGAAGCCAAAAGTCGCGAAATGTCTTCTTGACGTCTTTGAGGCAAATGATGTCGTCTGTCATCGTCAGATCCTCGTCATGCGATAAGAGCCCAGAACCAGAAACGCCGCAAGAGCGCTCAGAGTCGCGAGAAAAGAGAGCGCGACGTAAGAGAGAGAGATTGACCCGCCGTTCGCGAGTGCGTCCGAAAGGGCGTAGTTGCCGACGAACGGCAAAAAGAGAAGGATGAAGAGCCCCGTCCACGTCGCGGCGACAGATGACTTCGCGAAAAGCGCAAAGGCACTTGCGGCCGATGTGAAGAGCGCGGCGAGGAAGAAGAGCGGAAGCGCGGCGGGGAGAAGGGACGCGAGAGGCATAAAGTCACGCGCGAGAAAATAGAGCGCGCCCGATGCCGCGAGAAGAAAGGCAAGAAGAATCGCCGAAAGCGCGAAGCGGACAGCGAAGAATCGGTTGAGGAAGGCACTTAACAAGAGCGGCAGGACGAGGACGGAGACGGCGAGCGCAACGCACGGCCCCCAGACCCGCGCGAGGTCGCCCGTCCGCTCGGCGAGACGTCCGCCGACGGCCGCGCCCTCAACAAGGATGACCGAGAGAAAAAGAAGCGTCGCCATGACAAGCGTGATCGACGCGAACGCGCCGAGGCACTTTGAGAGGAAAAAGCGCGTGCGCGAGACGGGGTGCGCGAGCGCCATCTCGAGCGTTCCCGTCTCGATCTCGCGGCGCCAGGCGCGGATCGTGGAGAAGACCGCGAGGAGCGCGCCCGCGACGAGCACCGCCGAGAACCCTGCGTCGCGCGCCATACGCGTCGGCTCGCCGAACTGGTGGTAGTGGAGCGTTGGCGCAAAGACGGCGACCGCGCCGAACGTGAGAAAGATCAATAAAGTCAACGGCTCCGAGAGAATCTCAAGAGCCGTTGCTTGCGCGATTGCGAGCGTCTTCCTCACGCGCCCCAGCCCAGACCGCCGCAGAATGTCGGCAGCTGCGCGTTCTCGTAGAGATACCAGACGAGCGCGCCCATGGCGATCGTCGCGGCGAGCTTCACCACGATGGCGATGATCGTGCCCACGCCCGCAGGGGCCTCCTTCGCCGCAGTCGGCACGGGGGCCGTCGGCGGCATATCGGGAATGTCGGGGATGTCGGCAACCTCGCCGCTCGCGGGAGCGGCCGGCTGCTCGGCGCCAGCCTGAGGCGGCGGAACAGATGTCGCGCCCGGCTTCTTGATCGTGAACTTCGCGCCCGTCGGACGGATCGTCGCGCCAGGGCGCGCAATCTTGAGCGTCTTGCGCTGGGTGAGCGACGGCTCGGCGGCTGTCGGCGCGGAAGCGGGCGCGCCTTCTGCCGTCGTCGCGGGACGCGGCTCGGGCTTGAGAGTCGAAGACGTCCCTGGCAGGTTCATCGGACGCTTGATACGAATCGTCTTCATCGGCGCGGCCGCGCTCTTGACGGGCGCAACGCCCATCGCGTCGGAAAGCGAGATGCGCGCCGTCTTGTGCTTGGCGGCCTCTTTCTGCGCCTCTGTCTGCGCCGCCGTTTCAGCGATGATGCCCGTCTTGTGGAGAATCGCCTGCTGGGGGATAGCCTGCGTCACGCCTTTAAGTTTTTGCGTCACCGTCTTCAGCGTCTCGAGCGGCTTCGGCGTCTCAACGCTGGCGGCGGCCTCGGCGCGCTCAACTGGCTTCGCCTCGACGGTCGGCAACTTGCCGACGCCCTGCGCGTCCACGGGGACGACCGGCTTCTGAATGGGTTTCGGCAGGGGCTTGGCCACGACCGTCGCACCCGGCTTGCGGATGAGGGGCTTCGCGATAATCGTCGCGCCCGGTTTCGGCGGCAGTTTAAGCCCGCCCGTCGCCAGGCCTGGCTTCGGCGGCAACTTCAGCCCTGGGCGAAGCGCATTGCCCGCGCCCAACGTCGGCTTGCGAATGGTCGGCGCAATCGGCGCCTTCGGCTTCGCCGCCAGCGGATTCACCTTCGGCGGTTCAGCCGCCTGAACGGGTGACGTCTTCTCGACTTCTTCTGCCATCACGCGCCTCCCTTTTGTTAGACCGCCATCACTTCGGCTTCTTTCGACTTGAGCTCCGCGTCAATCTTCGCGATGCCCTCGTCTGTCGCTTTCTGAATCTTCTCAAGCCCCTGCTTCATTTCGTCTTCAGAGCACTTCTTATCCTTCTCAAGCTTCTTCACCGCATCGTTCGCGTCGCGGCGAACGTTGCGCATGGCAACTTTCTGCGCTTCGGCCTGAGTCTTCGCGACCTTGACGATCTCCTTGCGACGCTCCTCGTTGAGTTCGGGCACGGTAATGCGCAGCACCTTGCCGTCTGTCTGCGGCGTGACGCCGATGTTCGCGGCGAGGATAGCCTTGTTCACCGCGTCGAGAACGGTCGGATCGAACGGCGTGATCTTAATCTGGCGCGGCTCAGGCGTCGAGATCGTGCCGAGGTTTTTAATCGGCGTCGGGCAGCCGTAGTAATCGACCTTGATCTGATCGACCATCGCAGGCGACGCTTTGCCCGTACGAAGACCCGCGAACTGGGACTTGAGCGCGTCAAAACTCTTTGCGATCTTCACCGTCGCGTCGTTGATGACTTCGGATACAGTTTCCATCTTATCTCTCTTCCTTGTTTTTAGAAAATGTGCGTTTCGTTTAGCTGACGACCGTCCCGACCGCGCGCCCCTTCACGACGGCCTCGAGGGCCTTCGGGTCGAAGAAGTCGAAGACGACGATCGGGATGTTGTTATCCATGCAGAGCGCGAACGCCGCCGAGTCCATGACCTTCAGGCGTTTCTCGAGCGCGGTCTCGTATTTAAGCGAGGCGTACTTCTTCGCCTTCGGATCTTTCTTCGGGTCGGCCGTGTAGATGCCATCGACCTTCGTCGCCTTGAGGAGCGCGTCCGCGCC
>CAYNVE010000053.1:0-8860 GCA_964400635.1 uncultured Lentisphaeraceae bacterium | reverse complement strand
CGTTGACGCCGCACTTAAACGCCTCGGCGAGCGCGAGCGCGACCTTCACCGCGCCATAGGCGTCGTTGCACTGCCCCATGTCGAGGAGACGCGGAATGCCGCCGATGGTGCCGAGGTCGAGGTCGTTGAAGCGGTACTTGCCGCACGCGAGCGTCAGGATCACCGTGTCCTTCGGCGCCTTCTTCACGAAGTCCGTGTAGTAGGAGCGGCTCGTGCGGAAGCCATCGCAACCGCCGACGAGGAAGAAGTGCTTGATCGCGCCTGCCTTCACCGCCTCGATCACCTTCGGCGCGACCGAGAGCACCGTCGCGCGGCCGAAGCCCGTCAGGATGCTCGTGCCGCCGTTCATGCCGACGCGCGGCTGATTCTCCGAATAGCCGCCGAGTGCAAGCGCGCGCTCGATGACAGGAGTAAAGTCCTTCTTTTCGTCGATGTGCGTGACACCCGGGAAGCGGACATCACCCGTCGTGAAGACGTTGTCCTTGTAGGATGCCTTCGGCGGCATAAGGCAGTTCGTCGTAAAGAGGAACGCGGCGGGGACACCGTCAAATTCCTTCTGCTGATTCTGCCAAGCCGTCCCAAAGTTGCCCTTTAAGTGCGCGTACTTGCGAAGTTGCGGGTAGCCGTGCGCGGGAATCATCTCGCCGTGCGTGTAGACGTTGACGCCGCGTCCCTCGGTCTGCTTCAAAAGGAGTTCAAGATCTTTAAGATCGTGACCCGTCACAACGATGAACGGCCCCTTCTCAACCGTGAGCGAGACCGTCGCCGGCGCGGGGTCGCCGTAAGTCTTCGTGTTCGCCGTGTCAAGAAGCGCCATACACGCAAGGTTCGCCTGTCCGAGTTCCATCAAGAGCGCGAGAAGCGCGTCCGCCGCGAGATCCTGGCCGAGCGCGGCGAGACCCTTGTAGAAGAAGGCGTTCACCGTCGCGTCATGGAATCCGAGCACCGCCGCGTGCGAGGCGTAGGCCGCCATACCGCGCATACCGAAAAGAAGAAGCGACTTCAAGGAGCGAATATCCTCGTTCGCCGTCCAAACTTTTTCCATGTCGAACGAGGCCGCCGCACCACGCGCCCGCCCCGCCGTCTCGATGCGCGCGACATAGCTCTTCAGTTCCGCCTCGTCAAAGTCAACGTTCGTAATCGTCTTGAAAAGGCCGTCGATGACGAGCGCGTCAAGCGCGGCATCCGCCGGCTTTTCCGCCGTCACGGTCTGGGCGAGCGCAACGAGCGCGCCCGTGAGCGCGTCCTGCGCAGAAGCCGTCGCGGCGTTCTTCCCACACACGCCGCAGACCTCACATCCCTTCCCCTGAGCCGTTTGTTCGCACTGAAAGCAAAACATCTTGTTTGTCATCGTTCGTTGTCCTTTCTTTCAATTATCCACATTATACCATATTTCAATCTTTCGCGCTATTTCCCAGGGATGCCCTTCACGTCATCGCAGTACTGGACATCAAAGCCGTTGCCCTTGCCGCGCACCTGGTTCGCCTTCCAAACGAGATTCGAGACGCTACGCGCAAAGAGAAGCGGCCCGCGCGTCTGCTCAAAAACATTGTCCTCAACACGCACATTGCGGTGGTAGCGGCGTCGCTGGGCATTGAGATCCTTCACATTCGGGTCGATCTGAATGACACCGCGCCCACTCGCCAGCATGCACTCGCGGAACGTGTTGTTGCGAATGACGATATCCGAGCACGCGCCCGACTCGTACCAGTCCCACGCATCAGCCGAGAGATGGACCGCCTGCGCAGCGATGTGGTCGAAGAGGTTCCCCTCGCAAATGACGCGCCCGGGCGTCGTGAAGAGCGTCGCACGCGGCGAACTATAGCGCACGATGTTGTTGCGGAAGAGAACCGACGGTTGCCAGTCGGCATTCTCAACGGCATCGCCGACTTTGATGTCCTCTGGAATCGGCTCGGCAAGCGTCAGGTCGACGAGATTGTGCGCGACCATCGTCGCCGACTTGACGACAACTGTCGCATCGGTCGGCTCGAGCGTGCGCGCGTGGATGCCGCGCAAATGCTCGCCCGGCAGGAAGACCTCAAAGCCCGTTGACTGACCGTGCTTATAGCGGCAACGAATCTCCGTCGGCGACTTCATCGACTCAATCTGCAGACACGTCGAGTGGACATTGATCGCGTCGTCCACCATGCCCTCGAAGAGGCAGTTTTCGACGACGATCTTGCCGCGACAGTTGGAGAAGTGCGTCGCGTCGGCCTGAAGCGACATGACGCGGCCATTCCCGGGACGCGCAAACGCGCCCGCCGTCGCGTCCTCGGCCTTCTTCGTGCCACGCACGATGACATTCTCGGAGCGCTGAGCGATGAAGCCCATTCCCGACGAGGCGCGGATGACGCAGTCCTCAAAGAGCGTGTTCCGCGCGCGGTAGAGGTTGACGGCCGGATTGTCGCGCTGGGCATTGCGCATGACGAAGATGTCGCCCGCCTGAAGTCCGCCGCGACCAAAGCGGCGCGACCAGTCCTCCTCAAAGCGGTAGAGCCCGCCGCCCAAATCCGTCACGCGGCACGAGAACCACGCATCACCCTTGTAGCCGCGATCCTTCCCGTCAAAAGCGTGCAGGATGTACTGGCCCATCTCCTTGCCCTCGCAGACCGAGACGATGTGCCCGCCGCCGTCGATGCGCATCGGGAACTGCGCGGGGTCAAAGGAGATGACGGCCTTGCCGCCCTCATCAAAGCGCACGAAGCGCCCCTCGGAGAAGTCGGGGCGCGCCCAATCAACGCCAATGCCGCGCAGGGTGACGTTCTTCGTATCCTGCAATTCAATGCCGAGGCCGTCGCCGTGGAAGATGAACTCAGCCTTGCCACCCTTGCAACTCACGATGAGGTTCGTGACGCCGAGAATCGGCAGAAAGACGCGGCGCGGCAGGCGGTTGTCGTGGTTCGAGACATAGAACGACATCGACTTCGGCGAGCGGAAGTGGTAGAAGCCAGGGGCGAGACGGATCTCGCCGCTACCCGCCTTGCGGACGCGCTCAACGGCCGCGAGGAACTCCGCCGTCCGATCGTCCGTCCCCTTGGGGGTGAGCGAAATCTTCGCCTTGACCGACGCGCCCTGGGCGAACGGCGCGGCGAGAAGCATGAGGGCGAGAGCGGTGATCATCTTCTTCATTATTTTTTGTCTCCTTGTGAAATCTGTCGGTTCTTTGAATCGACCGCGCCGAGTGGGCGGCCTTTTTTAAGCGAGTGTTTTTAGAAACGCCTCGGGTGGCGGGACGGGTCTAAAAGTTTTCGTCGAGACGAAGCAGTGCTGCGTGTAGCCCTTGACGAGGACTCTTTCCTCGCCCTGACGCCGAACCTCACACGCAATTTCAAGGCGGACGCCCTTCTGCGATTGAACCCACGCCGAGATTTCAAGGAGGTCATCGTAGCGCGCGGGGCTCTTGTAGTCAAGCTCGGCGTGTGTGACGGGGAGCATGAAGCCCTCCTCCTCACAGCGGCGGTAGGTAAAACCCGTCGCACGCATCAGTTCGTTGCGCGCGCGCTCAAAGAGCGTCAGGTAGTTCGCATAATAGACGACGCCCATCTGATCGGTGTCGGCGTAGGGGACGCGGTATTCCGTCGTGATTTTTTTCATCGTATTTCCTATTATACCAAAAGAACCACCCGCGCGTCCGTCCCGAGGAGGGGAATTCATGTCTCTTTGAGGGGAATTCATGTCGTGAACCATTTCATCTACCACGGAAAGCACGGAATGGACACGGGAAGGCCGCGCACCGTCTACACGCTCTACACGTTCTATACGGACAAGAAACCCACGGACAAAAAGCCCCGGCTCCATCCAATGCGCCAGATAGAAATGAATACGGGGGTAACGTTCTTTATGGTCTTTATGTTCTTTATGGTAAATTGCGTTTAGTTTCGGACTCGACAAGGTCTACGCGGATTGCCGTTTCGATTTCCTGCGTCACACGCACGGCCGCCGCGCGCGCGCGTTCGCCCTCCCGCGCCTCGGCGCGAAACGGCGCGCACGCGCAAAGCGAATAGACGACGGGGCTTTCGCCCATGTCAAAAAGCGGCTGCCCCTTTGCGAGAATGCGGCGCGAGAGACGAAGTCCAATCGCGACAATCGGTGCGCCCGTGCGGAGGGCGAGTTGCGCCGCGCCGCGCCGAAACGGATGAAGCCCTTCTTTCGGCGAGCGCGTCCCTTCGGGAAAAACGAGGACATTCCACCCGCGCTGAAGATACGCTGGCGCCTCGTCCAAGAGACGCGCGTCATCAGGGAGCGAGGTCGCGCGGACGATGCGCCCGAGAATCCAGCTCGCGCGCAGAGGCGACTTTGCGACATAGAGCGTCTTGGGGAAGAGCGCGACGAAAAGAACGACATCGATGAGTGAGGGATGATTCGCGACGATAATCGCGCCGCGTGGGCACGCGACATCGCCGCGGTTGACGCGGATGAGGCGCGTGGCCTCAAAGAGCCAGACGAGCGGTCGCCAGATGGCGCGGACGAGCGGCTGGGCGCGATCGGGGCGCGAGAAGACGAACATGAGCGGCGAGAGGAGAATCGCGCCCACTGCGAAAGCGAGACCAAAGAGGACGGCGAGAGAGCCTCGAAAAATCCTAATCGCCGTCGAAACCATAGAGGCAGGAGAAGCCGTGACCACCGTCCGTTTCCTCGGCATAGACAAATAGAGTCGGCGTCTCGGCGGGGAGAAGCGCCTCCAGAAGGCCGACACGAACCGTCTCGCGCCCGGCGGCGACAGCCGTGTAGGGCGCCGTGTTCTTCGTGAAGACGCTCCAAAGCCCGGGTGCGGCGTTGTAAACGGACGCGCTGAAGCGATGGGGTGAGGCCGTGCCGTCCGCGTGGAAATCTTCAACCGTGCGGCGCGTGAGCGTATCCTCGCCATCGCGGCTCGCGAAGACAACGCGCTTCGGCTTTGGCAGTGTCTCGTCAAAGTGCGCGAGGAAGAAAAAAATCCGCTGCAGGGGCGAGAGACGACGGCGCAGAAGCGGGGGCACAAACGAGACGTCGGCCTCGTTGAGCGACTTGAGACGCCGTAGCCCGAGGAGATGCGCTTTCTTCATGAACGGCGGAAGATGAGCGAGGTGTTGATGCCGCCAAAGGCGAAGTTGTTGCTCATCGCGTATTCGGTCTCGAGACGGCGCGCATCGCCCATAATGAAGTCGTGTTCGCCGCAGGCGGGGTCGGGGTTGACGAGATTGAGGTTCGGCGCGAAGAGCCCGTGGCGCATCATCTCGATCGTCAGAATCGCCTCAATCGCCCCGCACGCGCCGAGCGTGTGCCCCGTGAAGTTCTTGATCGTGCTCACGGCGGGTCGCACCGCGCCGAATGCGGCGGTCATCGCCGCGCCTTCTGCGACATCGCCTCGGTCGGTCGCCGTTCCGTGCGCGTTCACGTAGCCAATCGCCTCGGGCGAAATTGCCGCATCCGCAAGCGCGAGGCGTAGCGCAACCGCCATCGTCTCGGCGTTCGGTTGGGTGACATGGCGGCCATCGGTGTTCGTGCCGAAGCCCGCGACCTCCGCGAGAATCGTCGCACCGCGCGCGAGGGCCCGTTCGCGCTCCTCCAAAACGAGCGTCGCCGCGCCTTCACCAATCACGAGACCGTCGCGGCTCGCGTCGAACGCACGCGGCGTGGCCTCGGGCGTCTCATTGAGGCGCGACGTCGCAAAGAGCGTATCAAAGACGGCAACTTGCGTGACAGAAAACTCCTCCGCGCCGCCCGCGATCATGATGTCTTGTTGGCCAAAGCGGATCGCCTCGCACGCCTCGCCAATCGCGAGCGAGCCAGACGTGCAGGCCGTGCCCGTCGGCAGAAGCCGCCCCGTCGTCCCGAAGTGGACAGAAAGATTCACGGCGCACGTCTGCGGCATCATCTTGATGTAGGTCGAGCTCGTGACGTTGCGCACCTCGCGGTTCATGAGAATTGAGAAGAAATCGGCATTCGCCTCAACGCCACCCGAACACGAACCATAGGCGACACCACAACGACCCGCTTTGAGATCGGGCGAGTCTGTAAGGCCCGCCTGGGCAAGCGCCTGCTCGGTCGCGTCGAGCGCCATCTCCGAGACGGGGCTCATCGTGCGCACGACCTTGCGCGTGTAGCGTTCTGGGCGCGTCCACTTCGCGGGTGCCCAGAGGTGCGTCTGAAGCCCCTTGTAGGTCGCAAGATCCGTCGAGACCTCGACGCAATTTCTCTTCGTCTTGAGCCGCTCGAACGCCGACACGACGTCGTGGCCGAGCGAGCTGACGATTCCCATTCCCGTGACAACAACGCGCCTCATCTTTAGAACATCCCTCCGTTCACATTCAAAACTTGCCGCGTCACATAGGCGGCCTCGTCCGAAAGAAAATAACGCACAGCCCCCGCGATTTCCTCGGGGCGGCCAAAGCGACGCATCGGAATCGCCTTCAAGACCTCGTCGGCGAAAACGCCTTCAATCATCTCCGTTTCGACAACACCGGGCGCAATGCAGTTGACGGTGATTCGGCGACGCGCGAGTTCCACCGCGAGCGACTTCGCCGCGCCAATGAGCCCCGCCTTCGCGGCCGCGTAATTCGTCTGACCGCGGTTGCCGATGACACCCGAAATCGACGAGATAACAACGATGCGCCCGCCTTGCCGCGCCTGAACCATCGGCAAGACAAGGGGCTTCAAGACATTATAGAACCCATCAAGGTCGGTCCGAAGAACGCGATCCCACTGCGCATCTTCCATCGCGGGGAACGCATTATCATCGGCGATGCCCGCGTTGAGGACGACACCATAGGGCGCGCCGTGCTCGGCGACGAACGCCTCAAGGGCCGCCTTCGCCGCCGCGCGATCTGCGATGTCGAAGACGAGATCGGTGCCGCCCGACTTCACCGAATGCGTGACAACCGAATAGCCGTCCGCGCGCAACGTCTCGGCAATCGCCTTACCGATGCCGCGGCTCGACCCCGTCACGATGACCGTCTTATTCATAGGCTTTAAGTTTCTCCTCTGTCATATCGCCCGAGGGTTGGTAGGCCGTCATCGTCGCACGCGCGGCGAGCGCGCCCGAGACCGACGAAACCGTGCAGTCAAAACTACCGAACGACTCGTCTTCGTAGGTGCACGCGGCTGTCACGCGATAGCGCGCGCCACGCTCGAAAAAGGGAACGAATGTCTCCATCTTACGCGAACCGAGGACGAAACCAATCTGCGCGGAAAGGCCCCGCGACGCGCGCAGGCGGCCAACGACAAGGGCCATCGCCTGCGCCATGTACTCGAGCGCAACGCATGCGGGGACGCCCTCCGCCTCGCAGAACGGCGAGGACGCGTCAATGTCGACGTAGGCCGTCACGCGACTGGGGTCGTCCGACTCGTCGTAGCCGCTCAAGAGAATCATGGGGCTCTTCTGCGGCAAGAGGCGTTCGAGATCCGTCATGCGTCCCCCTTTCGCGCGCGCGAGAGAATGAGGCTCGCGTTACTGCCGCCAAAGGCGAATGCGTTTGAGAGAATCGTCCGAACGGGCGTTTCGTCACCGATGCGCGGAATCGGAAACGGCGCGAGCGCACGGTCGACTTCCGCGTCAATGACGTGCGGCGGCAAGCCCCTTCCATGTTGAAGGACGAGCGCCGAGAGTGCCGCCTCAATCGCGCCCGCCGCGCCGAGGCAGTGACCCGTCAGGGGCTTCGTGGACGAGACGGGCACACGGGACCCAAAGACGCGCCGAACGGCCGCGCATTCCATAGCGTCATTGTAGCGCGTCCCCGTTCCGTGCAAATTGACGTAGTCGATGTCACTCGGGTTAAGCGAGGCATCTTCAAGCGCGAGGCGCATCGCGCGCTCCGCGCCACGCCCCTCGGGGTCGGGCGCGGTCAAGTGGTAGGCATCAGATGACTCGCCGACGCCCAAGAGGAGAACATCGTCTTTCTTCGCGCGGTTTTCGCCAAGGCGGCGCATCACGAAGAGCGCCGCGCCCTCGCCCAAATTAATGCCGTCGCGCGCATCGGAGAGCGGCTTCGTGTGCCCAACGGCAAGCGACTCAAGAGCGTGGAAACCCTCGATGACCGTGCGCGTCTTCGCGTCCGCGCCGCCCACGATGACGGCGTCGCAAATCCCCTCTTCAAGAAGGCGGCGCGCCGACATAAACGCCTTCGCGCTCGACGAGCACGCCGTAGAAACGCTGTAGGCGGGCCCTTGAACACCCCAGACCTCGCGCAGACGCTCGGCGGGGTAGGCCATATCGATCGTGTCGGGGTTCTCGGTAAACTCTTCCATCGTCGAGTTGCTCGTCCCCACGACCGCGCCGACTTTTCGCGGATCGACTTCCGCATAGAGCGCGTCCCAGTTAAGCTCGCGCGCGGCGGCATCCAGAAGCGCGGCGACGCGCGTCGGCGCGGCCGCGAATGCCTCGGGCGAAAGCGGGGTGAAGCCGAAAAAGGAAATCTCGCCTCCTGCAAGCGAGATCTCCTTCATGTTCTCGCGGCGGCCGAGAAGGAGGTTTTTTAAAGTCTCCTCCTTCCCGCAACCGAGCGCCGAGACGAGACCGAAGTCCGAGAGGGAGACGGCGCTCACGTTCTGCCGTAGCCGCGCAACTTTTCGTAGCGCATCTCGAGAAGCTGTTCAACGGGATACTTCTTAAGTTCCCGAATCGCCTTCAAGACCGCCTTCTTCACGTTCGCGATCGCCGCCTTCTGGTTCTTCTGCGCGCCGCCCGCAGGCTCCTTGACGATTTCGTCAATCGCCTTGAGTTTCAGGAGGTCGCCCGCCGTCACCTTGAGCGCCTCAGCCGCCTCGGGTGCCTTCTTGCCGTCGCGCCAGAGAATGCCCGCGCATCCCTCGGGGGAGATGACGGAATAGACCGCGTTCTCCATCATCAGGATGCGGTCGCCGACGGCGATCGCGAGCGCGC
>CAYNVE010000052.1:0-9286 GCA_964400635.1 uncultured Lentisphaeraceae bacterium | reverse complement strand
GGGAAGGTGTTCGTCGAGTAGCGCTGGTGGACGAGCGCGAGGGCGGAGACGAACTTGGGGTCGGCGAGGTCGGGATAGAACTTCTCAACCTGTGGCGCGAGGAGGAGTCCCTTATAGACAACGGTGCGCGTCGAGAACGAGCAGACGTAGCCGTCCTTCAGGTTCTTCTCGATGGCGCGGCGAATGACGAAGAGACGCCGCTCGCGCGCATCGACCTTTAGGGCCGAGAGATCGACGAAAAGCTGGCGAATCTTCGGCATCGCGCCGCGTGCGACCGGGCCGATGGCCTCTGGGACGACTGGAACGTCGCGCCAAGCGATGACGGAGACCCCGTGTTCGCGCACGGCCTTCTCAAAGAGCGGCTCTTCGCCGACCGCGCCGAAGACCATGGCAAGACCGTAGGCACCCTTCGGCGGGAGATTCTTGACGCGCTGTCGGAAGAAATCATCTGGAATCTGCACAAGAAGCCCCGCGCCATCGCCAGTCGCGGGGTCGTTCCCCGTCGCGCCGCGGTGCATGAGACGCTTCAAGACCGTAAGGCCATGCGTGACGATGTCGTGCGAGGCGACATTGTCAAGGTTCGCGACGAGTCCGACACCGCAGGCATCGTGTTCAAAAGCGCGATCATACATTCCGCTCGTCTTAAGTTCCGTCATATTCATCTCTTCCTTTCAGAAAACATTCAAAGCACACGGTGCAAACATCGTGCCATGCGGAGGAACGCGAGGAGATCACTCGGATTTTACAAAAATTGAAAACCTTTACAAAAATTGACTTTCATGATTTGTCATAAATTCCCCTTCCCAATCGCCCGCGCCGAGCAAATGCGCCCTCGGCACGATTTTTGCAAAACGACTTTCGTACGCCTCAAACTAGATGGTCTAGAGAGGCGAAGCGAAAGGAAAAGAGAAAATGAGCAACTGCGCTCGCGTATCGGCCACGAAGAGAGTTGCGGCACTGAAGGCCGCCTCTCCGCAAGAACCCTGCGAAGTGAAGGACATTGACTACGCCGCCGATGTCTTCACAAAGGAGACGATGAAAAAGTATCTCTCAAAGGATACGTGCCAGAAGCTCTTCCAGACAATCGATGATGGCAAGCCGCTCGACCCCTCCATCGCAGGCGAGGTCGCCCACGCGATGCGCCACTGGGCGATGGATCGCGGCGCGACGCACTACACCCACTGGTTCCTGCCCCTCACCGGCTCGACGGCCGAGAAGCATGACGCCTTCCTCGAGATCAAGGACGGCGAGCCCATCCTCGCGTTCTCGGGCAAAAACCTGATCGTTGGCGAGCCGGATGCCTCGTCGTTCCCCTCGGGCGGCATCCGCTCGACGTTCGAGGCGCGTGGCTACACGGCGTGGGATCCGACCTCGCCAGCGTTCATCAAGCGCCACGGCAACGGCGCGACCTTGTGCATCCCGACGGCCTTCTGCGCCTACACGGGCGAGGCCCTCGACAAGAAGACGCCGCTCCTCCGCTCGATGCAGGCCCTCTCCGCCGCGACGAAGCGCCTCATGCACTGCTTCGGCAAGGGCGACGAGAAGGTGACGATCACGCTCGGGCCGGAGCAGGAGTACTTCCTCATCGACAAGAACTTCTACCTCGCGCGGCCTGACCTCGTGCAGACGGGGCGGACGCTCTTCGGCGCGCCGTCCGCGAAGCACCAGCAGCTCGAGGACCACTACTTCGGCACAATCAAGTCGCGCATCTTGAACTTCATGAACGAAGTCGAGAAGGAGCTCTGGAAACTCGGCATCCCAGCGAAGACGCGCCACAACGAGGTCGCGCCCGCGCAGTTCGAGCTCGCGCCGATGTTCGAGGAGCTGAACCTCTCATGCGACCACAACATGCTCGTCATGGAGGTTCTGCGCCAGGTCGCCGACCGCAATGGGCTCGTCTGCCTCCTCCACGAGAAGCCGTTCGCGGGCATCAATGGCTCGGGCAAGCATAACAACTGGTCCGTCGCCTACGGCACGATGAACCTCCTGAACCCAGGCACGGATCCGCATCAGAACGCCATCTTCCTGACGACGCTCTGCGCCGTCATCGAGGCCGTCGACAAGCACGCCGACTTGATCCGCGCATCCGTTGCGACGGCTGGCAATGACCACCGCCTCGGCGCGAACGAGGCACCGCCCGCTGTCATCTCGATCTACCTCGGCGACCAGCTCGCGGATGTCGTTTCGCAGCTCGAGAAGGGGGCGCCGAAGAGCTCGAAGCACGCCGGCACGATGAAGATCGGCGTCGACACGCTGCCGACGCTGCCGAAGGACGCGACCGACCGCAACCGCACGTCGCCGTTCGCCTTCACGGGCAACAAGTTCGAGTTTCGCGCGCCCGGCTCTTCCGCGTCGTGCTCCGCGCCGAACGTGATCCTCAACACGATCGTGGCCGAGTCGATGAACCGCATCGCGGACGCGCTTGAAAAGGCAGGCGTCGTCGGCAAGGCGAAACCCGGCGAGCACACGGCCGCGTTCCACAATGCGCTCCAGAAGATCCTCGAGGACATCGTCAAGACCCACAAGCGCATCATCTTCAACGGCGATGGCTACAAGAGCGAGTGGCTCGCCGAGGCCGCCAAGCGCGGGCTTCCGAACGCGCCAACGACGCCAGAGGCCCTCAAGGCCTACACGCGCAAGGAGAACATCGCCGTCTTCGAGAAGGCAGGCGTCTTCACGGCGCGCGAACTCGAGAGCCGCTACGAGATTGCGATGGAGGACTATCGCACGAAGGTGATGATCGAGGCGAACTGCGCCATCGACCTCGTCAAGACGATGATCCTCCCCGCCGTCCGCGCCGAATACCGCGAGACCATTGAGGCCTACAACCAGACAGATGAGAGCGACATCAAGTGCGCAATCGATCTCCTGCACGAGGAGGTGACGTGCCTC
The DNA here is from genome assembly GCA_964400635.1 of uncultured Lentisphaeraceae bacterium. GTDB lineage: Bacteria > Verrucomicrobiota > Kiritimatiellia > RFP12 > UBA1067 > UBA1067. The sequence continues at coordinate 6,394 of CAYNVE010000052.1, read as the reverse complement.
GCGCTCGGCATGACTCGCGCGAAGGATGCCCTCGCGCATTTGGAGGCCGCTGTTAAGGCCGCCGACCCCGAAGCCGCACTCGCCGCGATGACGGCGCTCCGCAAAGAGGTTGACGCGCTCGAGCGTGTGGTCGCCGATGAAAAGTGGCCGCTCCCGAAATATCGCGAGATGCTCTTCGTCTACTAAACGCCATGTCGGACGCGATCAAACACGAATGCGCCGTCGCGCTCCTCCATCTCCGGAGGGGCGCGCGGCGTCGCGCCGACGGCGGGTCGACGACCGACTTTGGCGGCACGAAACTCTCGCTCCTGCTCGAAAAGCAGCACAACCGCGGACAGGATGGCGCGGGCGCGGTCACGCTCGCGGTCAATCCCGAGCCCGGCAAAAGTGCCTACAGCGAAATGAAGTCCGCGTCGGAGACCCCGCTCGCGGACTTGCTCGCCCTTCTCGCGAAGCGGCGAAAGATGGACGAGACGATCTTCCTCGGCCACCTCCGCTACGCGACATACGGCAAGGGTGACGAGAGTTTCTGCCACCCCTTCGTTCACCGCGCGGCGCGGCTCAAGCGAACACTCTTTCTCGCGGGCAACTTCAACCTGACAAACACGAAGGAACTCTTTGACGCCTATGTCGAGATGGGCAAGTTCCCCGAGTCGACGGCGGACGGCTACCTCATCTGCGAATGGCTCGCCTCCGAAATGCTGAAGGTTGAGACGGGCGGCGAGTCGGATCGTGGCCGCGTCCTCGTCGCCGCGCTCAAAGCCCTTCTTCCGAAACTCGACGGTGCCTACACGCTCTGCGGCATGACTGGCGACGGTTGGAGTTTCGCCATTCGCGACTCGCACGGCATTCGTCCCGGCTACTACCTCGTCACGGACGAGGTCGCCGTCGTTGCCTCGGAACGACCCGCCATTCAGGCGGCGTTCAACTGCATGCCCGAGGACGTGCGCGAACTGAAGCCCGGCGAGGCGATGCTCGTCTCGCCCGATGGCGCGGTCGCGTTCGAGCGAATCCTCGCTCCGACCGAGCGGCGCAGTTGCGTCTTTGAGCGTATCTACTTCTCGCGCGCGAACGACGCCGACATCCATCGTGAGCGCAAGGCCCTCGGCGCGGCACTCGCAAAGCCCCTCTTGGACGCCGTCCAAGGCGACCTCGAGAACACCTTCTTTAGCTACATCCCCAACTCCGCGCAAGTCGCCTTCCATGGGCTTCTTGAGGCCCTTTGGACGGAAGGTCTCGCCGAGGGACGTCCCGTCCGCTTCGGGCAAGTCGCCGTGAAGGACGCCAAGTTCCGCACGTTCATTGCGGATGCGGCGGCGAGGCGCGAATTCTACCAGCACGTCTACGATGTCACCTATGGGCTCGTCCGCCCAGGGACAGACACGCTCGTCGTCCTCGATGACTCGATTGTGCGTGGCAACACCATGAAAAACGCAATCTTGCCGATGCTTGACCGCTTGGGTCCCAAGCGCATCGTCGTCGCCTCGTCCGCGCCGCCGATTTGCTACCCCGACTGCTACGGCATCGACATGTCCACCCTCGGCGAACTCGTCGCATTCAAGGCGCTCGTCAACCTCGCGGGCGAGGAGGCGATTCGCGAGACGGACGACATCCGAAAAGTCTACGCGCACTACTCTTTGCGCGAGCTGTCCGCCGAGATTGCGCGTCTCATCACACCCGCCGGCATGAAAGCGCAGGTCGACGTCGTCTTCCAGACGATCGACGCCCTGCACGCTTGCTGCCCTTTGACGACGGGCGACTGGTACTTTACAGGCAACTACCCGACACCTGGCGGCGAGCGCGTCCTCAAGGAGGCTGTCCGAAACTACCTCGCGCGGCGCACGGAGCGCTCGTATTAGTGCTGACCGAAGTCGGGCTGGCGGCGGCCAGCAAAGGACTTGTGCCCCTGACGCTTGCGGTTCGCCTTGTTGCGGTTCGCGGGGTGAACCCACGGTGCCTGCGGCAGTCCCTCGCGCGGCCCCTTCGCCGCCTTCGCCTCGACAGCCTCGGCGTGATACGGCTGGTCGCGGTCGACTGGAATCGTCTTCTTGATGAGACGTTCAACAGCCTTCAACTGCCCGCGCTCCTCCGGCGTCACGAACGAGAGAGCGACACCCGACGAGCCCGCGCGCGCCGTGCGGCCGATGCGATGGACGTAGCTTTCCGTCTCGAGTGGGAGCTCCATGTTGACGACGCACGAGACGGCGGGGACATCGATGCCGCGGCTTGCGATGTCCGTCGCGACGAGGACGCGCACGAGCCCCTTGCGGAAGCCGTCGAGCGCACGCGTGCGCTGGTTCTGCGTCTTGTCCGAATGGATCGCCGCGCACGAAATCTCGGCGCGTAGAAGCTTCTTGACGACGCGATCCGCGCCGTGACGCATCTTCGTAAAGACCATCACCTTCGTCCATTCGGGATGCGTCTTCAGAAGCGAGATCAAAAGCGCGTCACGGTTCGCCTTCTCAACGAACATAACCTTCTGATTGATCTTCTCAACGGTCGGCGTCTCGGGCGAGACATCAATCTTCACGGGGTCATGGACGAGTTCCGCGGCGAGGCGCGCGATGGCGGGGCTCATCGTCGCCGAGAAAAAGAGCGACTGGCGTGCGGCCGGGAGTTTCGAGAGGATGCGTTTGATGTCGGGCAGAAAGCCCATGTCGAGCATGCGGTCGGCCTCGTCGAGAACAACGCACTCGACCTGATCGAGATAGAGGATGCCCTGCGTCATGAGGTCAATGAGGCGTCCTGGGCAGGCGATGACGATCTCCGCGCCTTTCTTGATGTCCTTCACCTGCCCAAACTGCGAGACGCCACCGAAGACGCAGGCGAATGGGATGTTCGCATATTTCGCATAGCGGCGCGTGTTCTCCGCCGTCTGCGCAGCGAGCTCGCGTGTCGGTGAGAGGACGAGCGCGCGCGGGTGGCCAATGTGACGCGCTCGGCGCACCTTGACGAGGTGATTGAGGATGGGGAGCATGAACGCGGCCGTCTTGCCCGTCCCCGTCTGCGCGATGCCGATCAAGTCGCGCCCCTTCATAAGCGGCTCAATCGACTGCGCCTGAATGGGCGTGGGCGTCGAATAGCCTGCATCCCGAATCGCCGCCTGGATCTTCTGGTCAAGAACTCCGAAAACGCTACCTTCGAACATAATGACGAAACTCCTCCAGAATCAGGATGGCGACCGCGCACGTGATGAAAACGTCGGCCAAATTGAAGCAGGGAAAGTGATGGGCCTTAACGTGAAAGTCCAGGAAGTCAATGACATAGCCGCGCACGACGCGGTCGATGGCGTTGCCGACGATGCCCGCATAGAGAATCGGCTCGGCGATGGCGCCGAGGCGCGTCGCGCCGAAGACCGTCCGACGTTTCCAGACGAGGAGCGCGAGAACGACGAGGGCGAAGGCGGCAAGCGGCCAAACCTGCCCCTGCAAGAGACCCCACGCGCACCCGCGGTTCTCAACATAGGCGAGATTGAAGAGGTCTGGGACGACAGAAAAGGCCGCGGCCCCTTTCAGGTATCCCGCGGCAAGTTCCTTCGTCACCGCATCGATGAGAACGAGGTTGACGACGGCGGCGAAGACGACAAGAAGCCGTCTCACCGCTCCGTGCGCTCCATGTCGCTCTGGCACTCCATGCACGTCAGGACGAACGGCTGGTTCAAAAGGCGCGGCTTACGGATGAGTTTGCCGCACGCCGTGCAAACGCCGTACGTGCCGTCATCGATGCGATGGAGAGCCTCGTCAATCTGCTGAATCGTCCGATTGATGCTGCCCATTTGACCGAGAGCCTGCAAGCGCAACGTCTGAGCCGTGCCATCGCCGCCATCAGCCTCGTGGTCGCCAGACGCATCGAAGCCCGTCTCGCGCATCTGCTCGGCGGCCTTCATCGCCTTCACACGCAGAGCCTGAAGGCTCTTGCGAAACTCGCGCAGGTCGGAGGCGGGAAACTTCTCCGTCGTCTTGCCCTTCGCACGCGTCGTCGGGCGACGCGAGAGGCGAACCTCCTCGGCCGCGAGACGCTCGGCCTCCGCGCGATGAGCCGCCTTAATCTGTTCAACAATGTTCATGCCGAAGGCGACGGCCTTCTTCGTGTCGACCTCGGCCAACACCTCGGGCGTCTTCGCGCCCGCCGCAGGCTTCTTGGTCGTGATGCGCGGTGCAACGCGCTTTGTCGGTCCTTTCTTCATCTTTCGCCCTCCTTACCCGTTAGATCTGAAGGCCCTCAGGAAGTTTCATCCAGTCGCGAATCGAATCAGGCAGCGGCAAAATCGCCTTCACCGTCGCGAAGGACGCCTTACCGTCCTCGCCCGGCAGTTCGACGTTCTCGCCGACCTTCTTGCCCATGAGATTCGTGGCGACGCGCGTCTTCGACGAGAGGATGCCGAGCGCAACATCGTTGTCCCACTCGCCGAGGATGTGCCACGTCTTCTCGCCCGCGTCCGTCGCGCAGACGACCGTCACGCCTGGCATAACCTCGTCGGTCATCGCCTTCGAGAAATCATCAGGCTTGACCGCCTCGAGTTCCGCCTGCATAACCGCCTGCTTCTGCATGAGCGCACGCTGTTCGTCCTTGGCGTACTGATATTCGGCGTTCTCGGAGAGGTCGCCGTAACTCTTGGCGAACTCGATGCGCTTGACGTTCGCTGGCATATCCTCGTTGATGAGCTTCAAGTAGTCGCGCTTACGCAGAGCGAAGCTACGGAACGAGGTGACACGCGCGTACTCGCGCTTCTTCTCAACCTTCACGAGGTGCGCCTCAAGTGCGGGGACGATCTTCGTCATGCGCACGACCGTCGTGTGGTGCGTCGACGCCTCCCACGCGATGGACGCCTGGAAGCGCTCGAAGAAGAGCACCTGGTCGGCGGGATTCAGCCACGAGAAGACCTTCTCAAGCCACGCGCGGTCGCCGAAGAGGCGGCGGATGATATTTTGCATGCGCAAAATCTCGCCGCTCTGACGCCCTTCGCCGAGGGCGATCGCATGCGTCAGAATGATGACGAGCGAGGGCAGCTCGGCCCAGTCGCGGAACTGCTCGTACTTGCCAACGATCAGCGTCGTCAGCGTCGCAGGTGCCGCTGGGCTCTTCATATACGCGCCTACCGCCGCGCGGCAGGCCACCTCGCCGCCAAACTGCGCGACGATCTCAGCAACCGCCGTGAAGCAGAGCTCTGGAATCGCCTTATAAAGGCGCGTCTTCGCCGCATCGTCAACGGCGAGAAACGCGATCATCGCGCCGACTTCGCGCGCCGGTAGCGTGGCCGCCGCCTTGACGAAGCGCGCGCTTCCACCCATGCGCTCCCACAGATACGTGCGCATCTCGTCCGCCGGCGGCGTCGGGCACCCGAGAGCCGTGACCTGGCACGCGAGGCGCGCAAAGAGCGCATCGTCCACCTTACGCGCGGCCGTGACGGCGAAGGCGAGGCGCTCGCCCAGTTTCGCGAGATAAGTCTTCTTCGCCGTCTCGTCAGCCTCCTTGAAGCGCTTCTGCGCGACGAACTCGCGCACATCGACGAGAATCTGCTTGGGGTCGGTCTCGTGCGCGAAGCTCGTCAGCCACCCGTCGCCGTAATCCTCGGCCGCCGCGCGCAGGAGAATGGGCTCGGTCTTCTTCGCGGGCAGTTCCACGCACTTATCGGTCTTGAGCGAGGTGCGCGCGCCGTCCCAGAACTTCTTCCAGTTCACCGCCTTCACGAAGCCGTTGCGCACGCAGTAGTCCTCAAGGCGGACCAGCGTCATCGAGGAGCCGTTCGAGCGGATGACCGCCTTAATGAACTCGGCGGGCTGCTCCTTGAGCATTCGATCGAAGTCGGCGGGTGCCGTCTCGCGCAGGACGAGGATGTGATCCTTGGGCGCGATTTCCAACATATCGCAGGCCGCCATGTAGGTGAACTGGTGACCCATCTTCGTCTTAAAGTCGACCGTGATGCGACGGTAGAACGAGTCGATGCGGCGCACCGTGCCGAGCCCCCACGTGGGGTTCAGAACCTTCGTCCCCGCCGCGCCCGGAATGTTCGTCATGAAGGAGACGAGCTTTTCAAGCTTCAGAAGCGAAACATTGACCGGCTCGCGGCCGAACTCAATCGTGTCAAGGAAAGAAAGAAGAAGACGATCTTTCGTCGTCTTCTTCAGCGCGTCCTTGACGCCCACCGCCTGCATCTTCTTCGAGATTTCGCCCAGATTCTCGCGAACGAGCTTGAATGCGCCCTCGAAATCCTGCCTCTCGGCGCATGCGTTCAATTCGTTCACCAGCGACTCGGTATCGGCCATTTGCCACTCCTTTCAAAAATTTTTCGTTCGTTTATTATACCATACTTCGCCCTTTGCGGGGAAGCGGAAAGTTCGCCTTGAGCCGTTCGGAGGGGTCGAAGCGCACATCGTGCCACGGCGCGGCTTTG
>CAYNVE010000051.1:0-9295 GCA_964400635.1 uncultured Lentisphaeraceae bacterium | reverse complement strand
TCCGCCGCGTTGCCGGGCTTCATCGAGCCACCGTACTGGATGCGCACGGTCTCGGCCGTCTCGGCACCGACGAGTTTCGCGAGCGTCGCGCGAATAAGCGCGTGGACTTCCTGCGCCTGATCGGGCGTCGCCGTCTTGCCCGTACCGATCGCCCAGACCGGCTCGTAAGCGATGACGAGCTTCGCGCAGTCTGCCGCCGTGACGTCCTTGAGGCCGACATTCATCTGGCGCTCAATGACCTCGACGAGCTTGCCCGCCTCGCGCTCCTCAAGCGTTTCGCCGACGCACATCATGACCGTGAGACCCGCCGCAATCGCCGCGCGCGTGCGCAGATTCACCGTCTCGTCCGTCTCGCCGAAGTACTGGCGGCGCTCGCTGTGACCCGTGATCACGTACTTAGCACCCACGTCAATGATCATGCCCGTCGAGATTTCGCCCGTGTAGGCACCCGACTCCTTCCAGTGGCAGTTCTCGGTGCCGATGCCGACCTTCGTGCCCGCCGCCGCCGCGACAGCGGCCGGAACGTCGATTGCGGGCGTGCAGCACACGATCTCGACCTTGTCAGCGTAGGACGCCGTCGCCTCAGCAACAGCCTTCACGAGAGCGGCCGTCTCGGACGGCTTCACGTTCATCTTCCAGTTTCCAGCGATGATTTTCTTGCGGCTCATTTCTTTCTTTTTCTCCTTAGAGTTGGAATGTTTCTTATTTAAAATCGTGTTTGCGGTACTTGACGCCCGAGGCGTGAAAGAGTTTCTTGACAGAATCGAGGAATGCGTAGTCACCGCCGTAGACGACCTCCTTGATGCCGGCGTTGATAATCAACTTCGCGCAGGTGAGGCACGGCGAGATCGTGACGTAGATGGCCGACCCCTCGATGAACGTGCCGTAGCAAGCGGCCTGGCAGATCGCGTTCTGCTCGGCGTGCGTGCAAAGACACTCGTCGAGGTGCGTACCGCTTTCGGCCCCACCCGCACAACGCGGGCAACCACCCTCGAAGCAGTTCTTGACCTTGCGAGGCGTCCCATTGTAGCCTGTTGAGAGGATATGCCGATCGCGAACAATGACCGCGCCGACGCTGCGGCGCGAGCAGTTTGAGCGCTTTGCGACGACCTGCGCGATTTCCATGAAGTAGTCGTCCCACGAAGGACGCGGATCACGAATCTTTGAACCTCTTGAAGCCATTGAAAGTATTATACCACACTTTGCCTGAGCGCGCAAAGCGGCAGGCTGGTTTCCGAGGTCAACACGCCTTTGTAAAAGCAAAGGTAAATTGCGTTTAGTTTCGGACTCGACAATCTATTTGAGCTTAAAGAGGAGCGTGAGGCGCGCGGGTGCATCAACGTTCACACCACCTGCCTTCGCGGGCGTGAAGCGCGCCGCCTTGACCGCCGTCACGGCCGCGCGGTCGAGTTCCTCAAACCCACTCGTCGTGACGACGCGCACGGCCTCCGCGCGACCCTGAGATGTCACGTGCAGTTCAAGGACGACCGCGCCCTCCTCGCCGCGCAGGCGCGCCCCCTTCGGATAGACGGGGCGGATTGCGCGCATCGGACGCGGCGGCGCGTCGATGCGCGCCTCACGCGGAGCGGCGACAAGCGCCTCGCTTAAAGCCTCGCGCCGTTCAGGAACAGGCGGGGGCGGCGGCATCTCAACGGTCGGCATCTCGAGTGCCGGCATGGCGATATCCGTGACCTCTGGCATCGGCGCGCGCGCCGTCTCGTGCGGCTTAAGCGGTTTCGTTTCTTCCGGAGCGGCATCGGGTTGAACGACGGGCGGCGCCTCTTGCACATCCTCGTCTGAAAGGGAAAGTTCGACGCGCGAAAGGTCAAGCGACGGAATCGCACGCGGCGACGAGAATGTCTCGAAAAGTACGACGAGGAGACACGCGAGCGCGGCGTGCGCGAGAAGAGAAACGCCGAGCGAAAGGAAGAATCGCGTCACGGCTTCGTCGTCTCGCCACCGACCTGAAAACTCGCCTTCTCGACCCCAGCCGCCTTCAGCGCGCCGAGAAGTTCGATCCCCACGCCGAGCGACGAGGCGCGGTCGCCCGAGATGAGAACGGGCAGACGCATCTCGGCCGCGTAGAGCGCACGCACACGCGCGATAATCTCGTCTGGCGTGAGACGCTCGCCATTCAGTTCCATCGTGTCGTCTTTGCGAATCGTGACGACGAGCCGCTCACCCTTCTCGTGGACACCCGCGGCCGAGGGCAGGTCGACCTTGAGCCCTCGGTGGACGGACATATCGAAGACCGCGTAAATGAAGAAGACGAGGACGAGGAACATGACATCCATCAAGGACGTCATCTCAAGTCGCGCCCCTCGCCGACGATGCGTCATTTCTCCTCGTCGTCCTCCGCGCCCGCATCAAGGACGTTGTAGGGGAAGATCAGAATAAGCGAGGCAATAAGCCCCGCCGCCGTCGTGATGAGTGCCTCACCAATGCCCGCCGTCGCCGCCATCGGGTTCGCGATGCCGTCCGCGCCGTTCAGCGCCTCGAACGTCTGCATGATGCCCGTCACGGTTCCGAGGATGCCGAGCATCGGCTCGGCCGTGATAATCGTCGAGACGACCGTAAGCCCCCGCCGCGAACGCCGCCCCGCCCGAAACTCGAGCGCCTTCCAAATCAGAATTGCGACGCCCAGAATCGACAGCACGAGGATCGGCCACATGACAGGGCCACCCGCCAGAAAGAGCGAGACGAGTTTTTTCATGCGCGGATTTCGTCCAAGATCGCCTTCGCCGCGGCGACGGGATCGGGCGCGGCGAGAATCGGACGGCCGACGACAAGGTGGGTTGCGCCATCGCGCACGGCCTCCGCCGGCGTCGCGACGCGCTTCTGGTCGCCGACGGCCGCGCCTGCGGGACGGACACCCGGCGTAATGAAGAGCGTCCCCTGGACGAGAGCCTTCGAGAGCGCGCCCACTTCCTTCGGCGAACAGACAAGGCCGTGCGCGCCGTTTTCCGTCGCAAAGCGCGCCATCGCCGCGACCTGCTCAGCGGGTGTGCGCCCCGCGATGCCGACGTCGGCGAGGTCGCTTTGGTCGAGCGAGGTCAAGACCGTGACAGCGAGAATCTTTGGACCCGCCGCGCCGAATTCGTTCGCCGCATCCGCCGCCGCTTTGATCATCGCCTTGCCGCCGACGGAATGGATCGTCATCAAATCAACGCCCAGTTTCGCGCCCGAGCGAACGGCGCGCTCGACGGTGCGCGGGATGTCGTGGAACTTGAGATCGAGAAAGACTTTCTTGCCGAGATCCTTCACCGCCTTCACGACATCGGGACCCTCGGCCGTGAAAAGCTCAAGCCCAATCTTGTAGAACGAAATCGCCTCGCCGAGCGACTTCACCTTCTCCACCGCCTCCGCGCGCGAGTTGACGTCGAGCGCGACAATCACATCTGCCATTTTCTACTCTCCTTTTCCTGTTTGTTCGCCTTCTGGAACGACATCGTATTTCTTCATCTCCTCCTGCACGCGACGGCGCGTTTCCTCGTCCGGCGCGACGACATAGCCGCGCAACTCGCACGGTGCCCAGCCATTCGTCCACGTCGTGTCGCGAAACGCCTCGTCGAAGAAATCCTGCTCGGGCAAAACATCGTCGGTCGTCCCCGCGCGACCATCGGGCCCCTTCGAGTAGAGAATGGGGTGGCCACCGTCAGGGCGCGGCTCGTAGACATAGTCGTTCCCCCACGGATCCTTGACGATGTGGTTGACGTAAGGCCCGTCCCAACCCGCGTGGCGCGCACGAATCGCCTGAATCTCATGCGGCCGACGATACGCGAGAGACGCGAGACCCTCCGCCGCCGTTGGGTAGTCGCCCACGTGAAACTTGTATCGGCCGAGCGCGCGCGAGAGCGCGTCCATCGCCTTGCGCGCCTGAAGCGCGTTGCGGTCGATGCGCTTCTTGCCGAGCGCGAGGCCCCCGCGCATGATTTCGGGCACGACGAGCGCGCCCGCGACGATGAGGACGAGAATGACAAGACCGTAAAAGAGGGGCCCGCGCCGAAACATCGGTGCGCCCGAGCCGAGGCTCGCCTTCTTCGCCTCGTACTCGCGCGTAATCGCCTCAATCGCCGCCTTGGAAGCGCGTGGCGTCTTCGGCGGTGTCTTCGGTTGGAACTTCTTGCGGAGGCTGTTGTAGTCCACCATGATCTCGTCTCCTTCTTTTTAAAACCCCGGCAGGTTGAGCTGGCCGGCAATGCACACCTTACGCCCCTTCGGGAGCGTGCGATCGGATGTATCGTAGACGACGAACTTGATTGCGTCAAAGCGCTTCGCCAGCTCCGAGCGGATGTAGTCCGAAACCGACTTCACATTCCCCTTATCGTCGTCGGAGAAGCCGATAGAGATCGCACGATCGTGGATGCCCGCGCGCCGCAGGAGGTGAAAGACGTGCTCGACAAAATCTCGGATTGCGAACTCCTTGGCAAGTTCGGGCTTCGACGCGAGCGGCGCAACGAGGAGCTTCTCTTGATAGATGGGGTCCGCCGCCATGCGTTTGTAGAAGCCCTTGTTCGTGACGGCTGAGTAGTGGCAGTGGCGCAGGTAGCGATCAATCTCATCGACATCCGAGAGGAAGTCGCGCTCTGTCGCGCCGCCGAGCCAAACGCGGTAGCCGCGAATGTTCGAGAGCATCTCGGCGCGCTCCTCCTCGGAGAGGGCGTACTTGATGAAGACGCGCACCGCCCGCTCAATCGTCTCGGACGAATGCCCGCGCGCCGTCACGATGGCAAAGAGCCGACCTTCGCGGAGCGTCTTCTTGAGCGCGTTATAACTCGGCCCTGGCGTCTCGCCGTGCTCGATGCGTTCCAAGGCCGTCACCGTGTCTTCAATGAAGTGCGTCGTGTCGGGCGCATCCTCAAAGTTGCGAAAGGCCTCCGCCCACGAGCCGCCAGGCGCACGGTAGTGCGCCGTGTCGCGGCGAACGAGTGAGAACGTTGACGTCGAGACCTCCACGAGTTTCCAGGTGCCATCGTCCTCAAGATGCTCCATCTTGATTTTTGTCGGCATGTGGAGAATGTTGTCGTCCCAGTCGAAGATGTAATACTTGAGATCGCGCGTCTCAACGGCATCGTTCGCACGCGGGAAAGGCTTCTTCATGGCACGACCTCACCCAGAAAGTCGAACCCACGCCGCGAGACGAGGCGCACGGAGACGAACGAGCCGACCTCGGCATCCGCGGCGAGGAATGTGACCCCATCGACATCGGGGGCCTGACTTTCAAGACGGGCAACGCGCGGGGCGATGACGAGCGCCTTCCGCGTCTGACCGACGAGCCGCTTCGCCTTCGCCTCCCAGATTTTCTTCGCGAGATTCATGACCTCTTTCTCGCGCTGGGCGGCAATGCGGCGCGCGGGGCGACCCGTCATCTTCGCGCCCGAAGTTCCTTCCTCGGGCGAATAGGCGAACGCGCCCAGATGATCAAATTGCATCCGCTTCAGGTCAGCAAGAAGCGTCTTAAAGCGGCCTTCCGTCTCGCCCGGGAAGCCCACGAGAATCGTCGTCCGAAGCGTGATGTCGGGCATGAGCGAGCGAACGGCGTCGGCGACGGCGAGCGAGGCATCGACCGCGCCCGCGCGGTTCATCTTCGCGAGAATAGCGGGCACCGTGTGTTGGAGGGGAACATCCAGATAGCGCACGGCGTGGGGCGAGGTCATCATCCAGATGAGGAAGTCTTCGGTGATCTCGCTCGGATAACTGTAGAGAACGCGCACCCAAAAGTCGCCTTCAATCCGATCGATCGCGCGCAGAAGATCGGGCAGGGTCTTCGTCTTCTTTCCCTTCGCCTTCTCGCGCCAGAGCATGGGGTCTTGCGCGACGATGTTCAGTTCGCGGCAGCCGCTCTTCACGAGCGCGCGCGCCTCACGGAGAATCGAAGCCATCGGGCGCGAACGATACGCGCCACGAATCAGCGGAATTGCGCAGTAAGCGCAACGGTGCGCGCAGCCCTCGGCGATTTTGAGGTAGGCGAAGGCTGGGCCCGTGAGGCGCAAGGCGGGAATCGGCGGCTCGACCCACGTCTTCGGAACGCCGACCCACTCGTCCACCCCAGGGAATGCGGCGGCCGCGTCAGGATAGCGCTGGGGGTAGCAGCCCGTGACGACGACGCGGTGAAACTGCCCGCGCGCCTTGAGCGCGAGCGCGCGACGGATCTCCGCCTCGGCTTCCGCGCGCGCGGAGGCGATGAACGCGCACGTGTTGACGATTACCGTGTCGGCGCGGTCGGGGTCGGGCGAGAGACGGCAACCCCTTTTCAGAAGACCGCCGACGCGCCACTGCAGGTCGACCGCGTTCTTCGCGCAACCGAGTGACACGAGGGAAAGCGTCTCGACCTTCTTCACTTCTTTGCCTTTACGCCGAGATCCGAGAGCTTCATCGACAGGACGCGCGAGATGCCCTTTTCCTGTTGCGAGACACCGTAGACGAGGTCGGAGCCGGCAATCGTGTGCTGATTGTGCGTGATGATGAGGAACTGCGACTGTGTGAGGAACTCTTTGAGCTGCTCCACGAAGCGGCCGATGTTCGCATCGTCAAGCGCCGCGTCAAGTTCGTCCAGCATACAGAACGGCGCAGGCTTGATCATGAAGATCGAGAAGAGAAGCGCGACGGCCGTCATCGTGCGCTCGCCGCCCGAGAGAAGCGTCACGGACTGCGGGCGCTTGCCCGGCGGACGCGCGATGATGTCGATACCGCACTCGAGCGGATCTTCCTCGTTCTCCAAGAGGACGAGCTTCGCCTCGCCGCCACCGAAGAGCTTCGTGAACATCGTCTGGAAATTCTTGTTCGCCGTCTCGAACGTCGTGCGGAACATCGTGCTCGACGTGTCGTTGAGGCTTCCGATCATCTCCATAAGCTGCGCCTTCGCGGCGAGGAGATCCTCCTCCTGCGCTTTCTCGCGCGCATAGCGCTCTTCCAACTCGCGGCACTCGTCAATGGCGACCATGTTGACGGGACCGAGCGCGGCGATTTCGCCCTGTAGACGACGAACGGTCCCTTCGAGTTCCTCCATCGGCGGCACCACGCCGTTCTTCCACGTCGGATCCGCCTCGCGCATGACCGCGTCGGCGAAAAGCCCGTATTCGTCCTGCAAGTGCTCGTAGACGTTCTGCCGACGCATCGACGCCTCCGTCGCCTGCACATCGAGCTTCGCACGGAAATCGCGCGCCTGATCAAGCGCGGCGCGGCGCGCGGCGACCTCGCGGTCGGCGGCCGAGATTTTCTCGAGCATCTCCGCGCGTTTGCCGCGTTCGCCGTTGATGAGATCGACATAGCTTTCGGCCTTCGCCTTGAGCGCGTCGAGTTGCGAAAGAAGATCGCCCGACTCTTCGGTGAGGCGCGCAATCGCGTCCTCGTAGCCCGCGATTGTCGACTCGCGCGAAGCGACGGCGCGTTCCAGTTCCTCGCGGCGATTGCGCGCGGAAAGTTCTTGCTGGCCGATGAAGGAAAGTTCCTGCTCCATCTGGCTCGCGGTGATGCGGCACTCGGTGAGACGCTGGGAGGCGGGGATGTGTTTCAGTTCCGCCTCGCGCAACTCGTCCTCGGCGGCCGTGACGACGGCCATCAGATCCTCGCGCTTCATCATCGTCGTGACGGACGTGCCCGCCTTCCACGTCTCGATGCCGCCATTGCGAGACACCTCGCTGTCGCGAACGAGCGTGCCCGTGCGCGTCGTGTCGGCCACCTCGCGGCGGCGCGCGGCGACAACCTCGCGCTTCTCGTCAATCGTCTTCTGCAGGGCGTTGAACTCTTCTTCCGCCTGGACGAGCGCGTCGTGGGCGGCGGCGAGCGAGTCATTGAGGAGCGTCGTCTTTTGGCCGAGCGACTCGCTCTGCATCTTCACCTCTTCAAGGACGCCGCGTGTCTCGTCAATCTCGCGGCGATCGCGCGCGATGTACGAGCGGTATTCCTCAACGCGCGTCGCGTTGACACCGATGACCTCGCGCGAGCGGCCGTACGCGCTCTCGGCGGAGGCCTGTTCGGCGGCGAGGCTCTGGAGGCGATCCTCAAGTTCATGAACCTGCGCGTGAAGTTCCTGCGCCGACTGCTCGGCCGTCGTGACGACCTCTTGCGCCTCGGCGATCGCCTTCTCAACCTCGGTGCGGTTGAGGGCGTTCTGCTCAAGTTCTTGATCGAAGGCGTGAATCTTCTGGCGCGAGACGTAGATGTCAAGCCCGCGCAACTCGTCGCGCAACTCTTTATACTTCTGCGCCTTTCCAACCTGACGCTGGAGCGAGGCGATTTGACGCTTCATCTCGCGCAAAACATCCGCCTCGCGGAGGAGGTTCTGCTCGGTCTGCTCGATCTTGCGCAACGCCTCCTTGCGGTCGGCCTTGAACTTCGTGATGCCGGCGGCCTCTTCAAAAACGGCGCGGCGATCCTCGGGCTTGGACGAGAGAATCGCGTCGATCTGGCCCTGAGCCATGACGGAGTAGGAACTCGTGCCGATGCCCGTACCCATGAAGAGGTGCTGGACATCCTTAAGACGGCTTTGCTGCTTGTTGATGAAGTATTCGCCCGACCCGTCGCGGTAGACGCGGCGCGTGATCGTGACTTCGTGGTAGTCGGTGCCAAGCTCCTTCTCGCAGTCAGCGAAGGTAATCGACACTTCGGCCGCGCCGAGGGGCTTGCGTGTGTCCGTGCCGTTGAAGACAACGTCGGAGAGTTTCGAGCAACGCAAAGCCGTCGGCTTCTGCTCGCCGAGAACCCAGCGAATCGCATCGGAGACGTTTGACTTGCCGCATCCATTTGGACCGACGATGGCGATGAGGCCGGGGTCAAAGTCGAGCCGCGTCTTATCTGCGAACGACTTGAAACCAAGAATCTCGAGCTGCTTTAAATACATTTATGTGTATTATACCAAACTTTCGGGGTCTTGTGTGCCGCAAGACGCAAAGAGGGTGCGTCGCCGCGAGGCGAGGCACCCTCTTTTTTGCACCCGGCACGCGGGTGCTCATAAGCCCGCTCAGCGGCGCTTCTTGATGACCGGAATCTGCGCGGCGGCAACGGACTGGCCGAGGCGGCGCGCCTTCTCGTCGGGCATGAAGATGTCGATCTTCTCGGCCCACTCGGGGTAGACGTCCTTGAGCATCGCCTTCGCCGTCTCGAGGATGACCTCACCACCGAGGCCCGACGTCACGCGCCCGAGAATCATCATGTTCTCGTAATCGTAGAACTCGTTGTACCACGGAATCGCGTGCGCGAGGAAGCGGCCGATCTGAATGTAGACCTTGAGGGCCTTCTCGTCGCCCTTCTCCATCGCGGCCTGCACGACCTTGAGGCGCTCGGGGAGCTTCAT
>CAYNVE010000050.1:0-9318 GCA_964400635.1 uncultured Lentisphaeraceae bacterium | reverse complement strand
AAAATGCGTTCATTACAACTTTCTCGCGTTCATGACGCGAGAAATATGGTATAATATCGTCATCGTGACTTCTCAATATGGTATAATTGACTCTTGTCATGTCTAAAGTAGCCATTGTCGGAGTCGTTGGACGAACGAACGCGGGCAAGTCGACGCTCGTCAATCAGCTTGTCGGTGAGAAGGTCTCGATCGTCTCGCCCGTTGAGCAGACGACGCGCAACACCGTGCGCGGCATTGTCTCGGACGCGCGCGGCCAACTCGTCCTTCTCGATACGCCTGGTCTCCACAAGGCGGTCGGCGAATTGGGGCGCCTTCTGAACCGCATGGCGCGGCGAAGCGCGGCGGGGACGGATGTGACATGTGTCGTCTTTGATGCCTCCGAAGAGCCGCAGATGGAGGATGTCGGCTGGATGCAGCGTATCGCGAAGGAGAAGACCGAGAAGGTCGTCTTCGTTCTCAACAAGGCCGATAAGGCGCCATTCTACGAGACGATGTACCGTGATGCGTGGAACGAGGTCGAGGGGAGTTTTCCGAACGTCATCTGGGTCAAGTCCATCGCCTCAACGCCGGGCGGCGCGAAGTCGGTCTTAGACGCGCTCTTTGACCTCGCCGAGGAGGGCGAGAAGCTTTTCGATGACGACATCGTCACCGACTATCCGCGCAAGCTCGCCATTGCTGATACGATTCGCGAAAAGTATCTCGCAAAACTCCATCAGGAACTGCCGCACGAACTTGGGGTCTTCGTGAAGGCGATTCGCGAGAAGACGCACGAGGATCGTCCCGTCTGGGAGATTGATGTCGACATTCTCGTGAACCGTGCCTCGCAGAAGCCCATCGTCATTGGGCGCGGTGCCGAGATCATCAAATATGTGCGCAAGTGTGCCGAGCGTGAAGTCGGCGACATCTTCGGTGTGAAGGCCGAGATGACGCTCTGGGTGCGCGTCGAGCCGAACTGGATGAAGAACAAGCGACTTCTTTCTGACATGGGCTATCTGGGAGACCTCGTTTAGAAAACCATGCGTCGCCTCGCCCCACTCTTTGTTCCGATTCTTTTCGCAATCCTCGTTGCGTTCGGCGAGACGGCCACGCCTGCGGCTTTCGAGGCTGATCTTGACATCGCGCGCCAGGCCCTGCGCGACGGCCTCTGGGATCTCGCGCGCGTCCATGCGCAACGTCTTCCCGCCGAGACGGCCGCGCGTGTCGTCCTTGAGAGTTATGCGCGCGAAAATCGCTGGGACAAGGTGCGGGAGGAGATGGAGAAAGTCCCGGCCGACTGGAAGAGCCCTGCTTTTCGTTACTATCGCGCCGTTTTGGCGGGTGACCTGAAGACGGCCGCAAACGCCCTGCGCGAAGGCGGCTCGCTCGCGGGGCTCGCCGAGGCGAAGATGCTCGAGGCCGACCTCTGCGTGAAGGACGGTCATCTCGACGAGGCGCGCACGCTCTGGCGCGAGGTCATCGCCGCGACGAATGTGGGAGCATGCGCCTTCGCGCTCGCGAGCGTCAATCTTGCCGATACCAATCTTTTGAGTACGGCCCTCTCGAAGACGCTTCCTACGGAACTGAGGCGCACTGTCGCGCTTCGCCTCGGCGAGACGCTCCTCCGCGACGCAGCAACGCGCGAAAAGGGCGAGCAGACCATCCGCGCCGTCGTCGCCGAGAGCCCAGATGTGGACGGCGCGTGCGAGGCGTTTGTCGCGCTTGCTTCTGCGCGTCTTTCGGCGAAGGACTTTTCGGGCGCGCTTGAGGCTCTCACGGAGTCGTGCGAAATCTGGCCGAAGGCCGCGAAACGTGCCGATGTTCAGGAGTATCGCGGCGAGGCCCTCATGGGACTTGATCGCGCGGACGAGGCGCTTGAGGCGTTCCGCCGTGCGGAGACGCTCGCCGACTCGCTTGTCGCGCGCGCGCGTTCCGTCCTCAAGCAGGGTGACGCGCTCTCCGAGCTCGGACGCGGCGCGGAGGCGATGGCCGCTTATCGGAAGGTGGCCGAGACCTATGCCGAGACCGAGACCGCCGCGCTCTTAAAGCGCGTCATCCGCCTGCGCGAACTCGAGGAGAAGGGGCGCGCCGCCTTCAGGGCGTATCGCTTTGACGAGGCGATGGAGGCTTTTTCTGAGGTTGCTGAAGGTGACGCGGAGCGGCGGGAGCGGATGGCGTACTATCGCGTCCTCTGCCTCTACGGGCTCGGGCGCGATGACGAGGCGCGCGATGCGGCGAAGACGCTTTCGACCGCCTCGCCCGACGAAACGACGCGCCGACGCGCCGTCCAGTGGCTTGCGAAGTTCGCCTATAACCGAGGCGACTGGCGCGAGGCGATCGCGCACTTCTCGGCGTTCGCCCACCAGTGGCCGCGCGATGCCTTCGCCCCCGAGGCACTTCTGTGGGCGGCTCGCGCGGCGACGCATGCGCTTGATACGACGCTCGCCGTCCAGCTCGTGACGCGCCTTGCCGAGACGTATCCGCAGGCGAGCGAGCTGACCGCCGCGCTACTTGTTCAGGCCGCGGCGCTCGTGAATCTCTCGCGTTTTGACGAGACGCTCCTCGTCCTTGACCGCGCGCTTGCCGCGCCGTCAATCTCGCACGACGAGCGCCTGCGCGCGCGCATCCTAAAGGCCGACGCGCTTTTTGCGATGGGGGCCGACAATGCCGCGCGCTACGAGGCCGCGCTCAAGTCTTACCAGGACGTGCGCGCGGACGAGTCGCTTGACTTCGCGACGCGTCTTTCTGTCGCCTTCAAGATTGGTCGCACCCTCGAGAAACTCGGCCGCACGGGCGAGGCGATGGATCAGTACTACTCGAATGTCGTGCTCGCCTACCGCGCGGGTCGCGCGCGGGGCGCGCGTGCCGGGAGCGCGGGCGAGGCCACGTTTGTCCGCGCCGCCTTTCGCCTCGCCGACTCTTTTGAGTCGCGCGGCCTTGACTATCAGGCCATCGGCGTTTTAAAACTCGTCGTCGAAAGTAGCGTCGGAGCGTCGGCGGATGCCGCCGAACGCATGAGGCGTCTCGCCAAGAAAGGAATCTTCAAATGAACATCGCCGGCAACGTCGTCTTTTGGATCCTTGTTCTTCTCGGTCTCACGGCTCTCATCGTCTACTTTGAGCGCCTCATCGACCTCCGCCGCGCGCAGATTGACTCGCAGGACTTCTTGAAGGGCGTTGAAAACGTTCTCTCATCGGGCAATATTGAGGAGGCCCTCGCGATTTGCGACGAGACGCGCGCGAGCGTCGCGAATGTTGTCGCGACGGCGATCCGCCACGCGAACGGCTCGGCGCGTGTTTTGCGCGACGCCGTGGATGCGCAGGGGCGCGCGGAGATCGGACGGCTCGACCGCCGCCTCGCCTCGCTCGCGATTATCGCGCAGGTCTCGCCGCTTCTTGGCCTTCTCGGTGCGATTATTGGGCTTATCCGCACAATCCTCGTCTCAAACGCGCAGGCCGTTGTCTCGCGCGCCGATTTGATGAACGGCGCGATGGAGGCACTCGTCCCGGCGGCGATGGGGCTTGTCGTGGCGATTCCCGCGACCATCATGTACGGCGCGTTGCGTGTGCGATTGAATCGCCTTGTCGTCGATCTTGAGGCGGCCGCCACGCAGATTGTGGGCTTCATCTCAGCGCGCAAGGAGGATGGGCGCAAATGACCTCGTCCTTCGATTGGAAGCCGCTTCCCTTTGAGGGCATCTGGCATCACGGTGCGCGCGTGATGCGCCCGCTCGTCGCGGCCGCGCCCTATCTTACGCTTCTTTGCCTCGTCCTCCTTTTCTACATCATGTCGGGGACGCTCGTCACCGAGAAGGGTGCGCTTTTTGATCTTCCCGCCGAAACGCTCGCGGATGGCGACGCGACGGGTCCTGTCGCGCTCGTGGTTCCTGTCCAGCGCGACACGCTCGTCTTCTTTGATGACGCGCGCTATCGCCTCGGCGATGTCGCTTCGGCCGCGTCGTTTCTCGACCATCTCGCGATGGTGATGAAGGGCTCCACGCGTAAGACGATGCTCGTTCTGGCCGACCGCCGTGTCTCGACGGGCGAGATTATGCGCTTCGCCTCGCTTGCGCGCGAGGGCGGCGTTGAGAAGGTTCTCTTCGCCGAGAAGAAGACGGAGGCGGACGAGTGAGGGACGTGCGGCACGAGACGCTTTCAATCCTCGCCGTGCTTGCGATTCCCGCGAGTTTCGTCTTCTTTTTGCCGCGTGAGGCGCTTTCCTTCAAGGCGGCGGCGCGGCCTGTCGCAACTCCGGCCTCGGTCGCATTCGTCACGCTGACGCCCCGCCAGGAATATGCTCTTCTCGCCTCGGCGAAGACGACGTGGCAGACGCGCGAGCGAGATTTCGACGAGGCGCGGCTGCCGATGAACGAACTGCCCGACGAGGAGGCTGCGCCGCTTTTTAAGGCTGACGAAATCGCCTGTCCGCCGCCCGCGTGTCGCGCGCGCGTCTATGCGCCAGGCGCGTGGGAGCCGTCGCTCAAGGCCGAGGCACCTGAGCGACTCTCGGGCGAAGGCGAGACGTCGCCCGACGCGCTCGCCTTTCCGAAGACTGATCTTCTTAAACTTTAGGAACGAAAACGAAAGACAAGGAATCACACAATGACTGAAAAACAGGTGTTGGACGCCTTCCGCAAGACGGGGGCTCTTCTTGAAGGTCACTTTGAGCTTCGCTCGAAGCTTCACTCGAACCGCTACTTCCAGTGCGCGAATGTGCTGCGCTATCCGCGTGTCGCCGAGAAGCTCTGCCGCGCGGTGACGCAGAAGGCCGTCAAGAGCGGCAAACTCTGCAAGAAGATTGACGGTGTCATCTCGCCCGCGGTCGGTGGCATCCTCGTTGGGCACGAGGTCGCGCGCGCGCTGAACGTGAAGTGCGTTTTCGCCGAGAAGGTTCAGGGTGAGGGCGTGGACGCGACGGGCAAGCCCAATACGGTTCTCGCGATGCGCCGCTTTACGATTAAGAAGGGCGAGCGCTACGTCGTCGCCGAGGACGTTGTCACAAAGGGCGGGCGCGTTCAGGAGACTATTGACCTCGTGAAGAAGGCGGGCGGCAAAGTTGCGGGCGTGATCCTCCTCGTTGACCGCTCGGGTGGCAAGGCCAAGTTCGGGCGCATTCCAATGTTCTCGCTTATGCAGATGACGCCCGAGACGTGGACGGCGGCCGAGTGCCCGCTGTGCAAGACGGGGTCGAAGCCCGTCCATCCGGGGTCGTAAATGGAACGGGTCTTGGCCGACGACGCGGGGCTTAAAAAGGTCGCCGCGTGCCTTTTGTCGGGCGGCGTCGCGGTCATCCCGACCGACACCGTCTACGGCCTTGCGGCGCATCCGCGCTTTCCTGCCGCCGTTGAGCGGCTCTACACAATCAAGGCGCGCGATGCGAAAAAGCCCATCGCGCTTCTTGCGAGCGATGCCGAGGGCGCGGCACCGTTCGTCGGCGCGGCGGCGGCTGCCGTCGGTCGGGCGCACTGGCCAGGCGCGCTCACGGTCGTCGCTGAAGGCGAGGGCGTGCGCGTCCCCGATCACGACTGGACGCGCCGCTTGATTGCGCGCTGTGGCGGGGCGTTGCGCGTCACAAGCGCGAACCTCTCGGGGCGTCGCGCGGCGACCGAGGCGAAGGCGGCGCTCGCGGACGTGGGTCTTTCGGCCGATCTCGTTGTCGATGACGGTGTCTCGAAGGGCGGCGTCGCCTCAACCGTCGTGCGCGTTGAGTCGCCTTCGCGCGTGACGATTCTGCGCGAGGGGCCTATTCGCTTTCTGACGCTCGCGAGCGCCTCGCCTCGCCGCGCGAAGATTCTCGCCGATTTGGGCGTTGTCTTCTCGGTTGTCCCGAGCCAGGCTGAGGAGGTCGCCTACGCGGACGACCCCGCGCGCACGGTGAGCGAGAACGCGCGCGCGAAGGGTGCGGCCGTTCGCGCGAAGAACGTCTTAAGTGCCGATACGATCGTTTGGTTCAACGGAAAGATTTACGGCAAGCCGCGTGACCTTGACGAGGCGAAGGCCTTTCTGCGCACGCTGAGCGGGCAAACGCATACGGTCTTCACGGGCGTTGCCTACGACGGCGAGGTCGAGATCGTCAAGTCCTTCGTCACGTTTCGCGCGCTCTCGGAGGCGGTCATCGACGACTACGTCCGCCGCGTGAATCCGCTCGACCGCGCGGGCGCGTACGACATTGATGAGTCGGGCGACTTTATTGTCGCCTCCTATGAGGGGAGCTACGAGAATATCATGGGGCTACCCATCGAGCCGCTCGTCAAATGGGGTATCGCCAAGGGGAGGACGATATGATTTTAAAACTCAATCACATTGATGTCGCGTGTGTCATTGGCGAGCGCGCGGACGAACGGGATCGTCTCCAGTCGCTTCAGATTGATGTGGAGCTCACGATTCCCGATACGGCGGGCCGGACGGATCTTCTCGCAGACACCGTGAACTACGCCTCGCTCACCGAGGAGATTCGACGTGCGCTCATCGCGGCGAAATGCCAGATGATCGAGCGCGCCGCGCAAATCGTTCTTGATCTCTTGCCGACGAAGCGGGCGCGGGTCGTCGTCACGAAGAAGGGCGCGATTCCGTTTTTGGAGTCGGCATCGGTTGTCTTGGAGAAAACGGAATGAATGCGGCGGAGAGACTTGTTGCGCTTTTGAAGGCGCAGAACCTCACATGTGCGACGGCCGAGAGTTGCACGGGCGGCGGCATCGGCGCTCTGATTACCTCGGCCGCTGGGGCGAGCGAGGTCTTCTTGGGCGGCGTCATCTCGTATGCGAACGAGGTGAAGCGGGATGTTCTCGGTGTCTCGCAGGCAACGCTCGACGCATTCGGCGCGGTCTCGTCGGAGACGGCGGCCGAGATGGCGGCGGGGGCGCGCCGTCTCCTCAAGAGCGATCTCGCCGTCTCGGTGACGGGCGTTGCGGGACCAGGCGGTGGCACGGCCGAAAAACCCGTCGGGCTTGTCTGGTTCGGTCTTGCGACGAAGGGCGGCGTGCGCACCGAGAAGGCGCTTTTCATCGGCGACCGCGCCTGCGTTCGCGAGAAGGCGGCTCTTCACGCCATCGGTATGCTCGCCGTCGCGGCGATGTGACGTGTCATTCGTGAAATGTTCCGCCGGGGTAGGCGCGATTGTGGTATACTAATTGAAAGCCCACGAAAGGGATCAAAAAATGACGCACCTACTCGACGATGTCTACCTGACGCCGTTCCGCGACGCGATCACGGGGCGCGCGGCCAACGCCATGCGCCGTGCGAAGGCGCTGACGGGCGGCAAGAGCCTCTCCGACTGGGCGAATGCGCACCACTACTTTGGGCTTCACCGTACGAAGAAGGGCGACTGGGTCTTTCGCGAGTGGGCCCCGCACGCGACGTCGATGTGGCTCGTGGGCGACTTCAACGGATGGAAAATCGACCCCGCGTTTGAGATTCTCCGTCTGCCTGGAACGGACACGTGGGAGCGCGTCATTCCCGCGAAGAAGATTCGACATCTTGACAAGTACCATCTCGAGATGCGCTGGGAAGGTGGGCGCGGCGAACGCATCCCCGCCTACGCGCGCTACGTCGTGCAGGATGAGAAGACGAAACTCTTCTCCGCCTGCGTCTGGGATCCCGAGAAGGCGTTCGTCTGGAAACACAAGGCGCCGCGCGCGCGCGTTAGTCAGACGCCGCTCGTCTACGAATCGCACGTCGGCATGGCGACGGAGGAAAAGCGCGTCGGTACCTATGCTGAGTTTCGCGACAAGGTTCTGCCGCGCATCAAGAAGGCGGGCTACGACACGGTGCAACTCATGGCCGTCATGGAGCACCCCTACTACGGCAGCTTCGGCTACCACGTCTCAAGTTTCTTTGCCGCCTCGTCTCGTTTCGGCACGCCGGACGAGTTGAAGTCGCTCGTCGACGCGGCGCATGGCATGGGTCTTCGCGTCATTATGGACCTCGTCCACTCGCACGCCGTCGCCAACGAGCGCGACGGGCTTTCGCGCTTTGACGGCACCGACTATCAGTACTTCCATTCGGGCTTCAAGGGCTGGCACTCGGCGTGGGGGAGCCGCTGCTTCGACTATGGTAAGACCGAGGTTATCCACTTTCTGCTCTCCAACTGCAAGTTCTGGCTTGAGGAGTATGGCTTTGACGGCTACCGCTTCGACGGGATCACCTCCATGCTCTTCTGGGACCACGGTCTCGGCGAGGCCTACACGAGTTACGACAAGTATTTTAACGGCTCGGTCGATGATGACGCGTGGGTCTACCTGAATCTTGCCAACCGCGTCATCCATGAAGTCAAACCGAAGGCGATCACAATTGCCGAGGACGTTTCGGGTCTGCCGGGCGTTGCCGCGCCCGTTGCCGACTGCGGCATCGGCTTTGATTACCGCCTCGCGATGGGCGAGCCCGACTTCTGGTTCCGCCTCGTTGAGAAGACGCGCGATGACGACTGGCCGATGGGCGGCATCTTCTTTGAGCTTACGAACCGTCGCGCCGAGGAGAAGGTCGTCTCCTATGTCGAGAGTCACGATCAGGCACTCGTCGGCGGCAAGACGTTTTTCTTTACGATGGCCGACGCCGCGATCTACTGGGGCATGGCGCGGAACCAGCACGGCGCGGAGATCGACCGCGCGCTCGCGCTCCACAAGATGGCGCGCCTCGCGACGCTCGCGCTCAACGGCGGCGCGTACTTAAACTTCATGGGCAACGAATTCGGCCACCCCGAGTGGATCGACTTCCCACGCGCGGAGAACGGTTGGGACTATTCGCACGCGCGCCGCCAGTGGTCTCTGCGTGATGACGAGAGCCTCCACTTCAAGGCACTCGGCGACTTCGACGAGGCCATGATCGCGGCGCTCGGCGTGTCGCGAACAACATCGCGCCTCGGCACGGCGCGCGCGGTTCGGCTTGTTGCGAACGAGCCCGACAAGGTTCTCGCCTTCGTGCGCGGTGACCTCCTCTTTGTCTTTAACTTCCATCCGACGGAGAGTTACGTCGGCTACGGCATTCTGGTGCCGCCAGCAACGGCGTGGCGGCATCTTCTGGATACGGACGAGGCGCGCTTCGACGGACAGGGGCGGATTGAGGCTGGTCAGATCTACGAGCCGAAACTCGTTTACTGCGAGAACCACAAGGAACTCGTTCAGCAGATTCAACTTTATATTCCCGCCCGAACGGCGGTCGTTCTTGAAAGGAAAAGAAAATGATAGCGGACAAGTGGCAGTATTTGGACGAGGCGATGACCTCGTCCTCAAAGAAAACGATCAAGGAACTCTTCGCGGAAGATCCCTCGCGCGCCGAGGCGTTCTCGCTCTCGGCGGCCGGCTGGTTCCTCGACTACTCGAAGAACCGCATCGACAAGGCGACGATG
>CAYNVE010000049.1:0-9537 GCA_964400635.1 uncultured Lentisphaeraceae bacterium | reverse complement strand
TCAGCTCGCAGCCCAAGGGGCCGTAGTCCCAGAACCCCGGCATGCCGCCGTAGATTTCGGAGGAGTGATAGATGAATCCGCGACGCTTACAGAGCGCGCTCAATGCGTCCAAAGACGACTTATTCTCTTCTGCCATAATGGACGATATTATACCATATTACGCCGCAGAATGGCGAGAAGAGAAAACGGCAAGCGGCAGACAACGACAGATCAAAGCCCTACCAATCGATCGGCGCGAAGCCGTGCGCGACGAGGTAGTCGTTCGCCGCGCGGAAGTGGCCGCAACCGAAAAAGCCGCGATGCGCCGAAAGCGGCGAGGGGTGCGCGCTCGTGAGGACGAGATTTCGTGTCGGGTCAACGAATGCGGCCTTCTTCTGCGCGGACGCGCCCCAAAGGAGGTAGACGAGATGCTCGCGCCGTGCCGCGAGCGCGCGAATGGCCGCGTCAGTAAACTCTTCCCAGCCCTTCTTCTGGTGCGAGAGCGCCGTGCCGTGCCCGCCCGCAACGGTCAGCGTCGCGTTGAGAAGAAGGACGCCCTCCTCGGCCCAGCGCGTCAAATCGCCCGAGCGACTCGAAAAAGACTTCTCGGGGAACTCGCGCTGAAGTTCCTTGAAGACATTGACGAGCGACGGCGGCCGGCGCACACCCGCACGCACGGAAAACGCGAGCCCGTGCGCCTCGTCGGGATTGTGATAGGGATCCTGCCCCAGGATGACGACCTTCACCTTGTCGAACGGCGTCCGATTGAATGCCTCAAAGATGAGATTCTTCGGGGGATAGACGACACCCGCGCGATAGGCCGCGTCGACGAACGACTCAAGGCGCGCGAACGACGCGGCAGCGAACGCCTCGTCGAGCACCGCACGCCAACTTTCGTCCAGAAGGAGGTCACGCATCAGCGGTCGTAGGGCGGCGGCGAGACGCGCGCGTTGAAGTCATCTTGCGTCCAGTCGCGGAACGCCTCCTCCGCGAGCGCCATCTGGTATTCGCGCCAGCCTTCTTGCCAGATCATCCACGCGATGAGAATCGAGATGAAGCCGAAGCCGCCGCCGCTGAACATCGCAGAGAGCCCGCGCAAGGCGAGCAAGATTGCGAAAACGCGTCCAACCCACATCGCAACGCGCGTCGCTTTCGCGCGCGTCGTGAAAAGGCACATCACGGAGCGGAAGACGCGCCCGCCGTCCATCGGAAAGCCCGGCAACAGGTTGAACGCGCCGAGCATGAAGTTCATCCAGCAGGAATAGTTCAAGACATAGGCGAGAAAGCGGTTGCGCACGGGGATCTCAAAAACATCGAGCAACACAACGGCGAACGCGAGAAGAAAACTCATGACAGGGCCCGCGAGCGCGACGAGAAACTCTTGCCAAGCCTTGCGCGGCAGGGCGATCAGCGACGCGCAACCGCCGAGGAGCGAAAGCGTGATGTCCTTCGTGCGGTAGCCGAAGGCGCGCGCCATGAGCGCGTGCGCAAGCTCGTGCGCCGTGACCGAAATCGCGAGGACGAGCGCGCAGGCGAGACCGAAACTGAACGAGCCGAAGTCCACAACAAACAGCCCGAGCAGAACGAGAAACGACATGTTGACATAAACGGGTATGTCAAAGAGGTCGCAAACGCGAAAGCGATTCTGAAAGAGGAACATCAGACCTTGAGCGTGCCAAAGGGGCTGAGGGTCGTGCCAGGCGCGACATCCTTGAGGACAGGCGTACCGCACGCGACGATCGCGCCGTCACCGACCGTCATACCGGGCGCAGTGCAACTGTTCGTGCCCATGAAGACATCCGCGCCGAGCGTCGTGTGGCCCGAAAGCGACACGCCAGGGGCGATGTTGGCGAAGTCACCGACAACTGAGTCGTGGCCGACACCCGCGCGCGCGTTGATGATGGCGAACTTGCCAATCGACGTCCCCACCGAGACGACCGCCTCGCATGCGACATAGGTGCCGTGGCGAAACTCCGTCGTGGGCGAGACCTGCGCCGACGGGTCAATGAGCGCAGGGAAGTCGTGACCACGCAGGCGCGCATAAAGTTTGCGCCGAAGCGCGTTGTCGCCGATCGCGACGAAGACGGACGCGCCAGGGTTATCCTTCGACGCCTTCTCGGGCGTGCCGAGCATCGGATAGCCCTCGAAGTTGCCTGTTGCCTTCTTCGGGTCGTCATCCGCAAATCCGATGACGCGCCAGAGCGGCTGTTGCGCGGCGGCGTTGATACGCTCAACGGTCCAAACGGCCTCGCGGCCAAATCCGCCCGCGCCCACAATGAAAAGATCCTGCATCGTGTCTTCCTTCCCCTTGATGTTAGCGGACGACCTGTTCGTAGTGGCCCGGCTGCCAGACGCGCACGACGCGGCCAGCAGCATCCACCTGATCAATGTAGCGACCCTCGACCCACACGGTCTGGACGCTCGTCGGCGTCGTGACAACCGTCGGCGTCACCACAACGGGCGTCGTCGTGACGACGGGGGTGGTGACGACAGGAGTCGTGACAACCGTCGGGGTGACGACCTGCGTCGTCACGACCGTCGGCTTGGGCGGCGGCGGAACGGGCTTTGTGAGCGTCGAGCCGACGAGACCGCCAACGAAGCCCGGCCAGAAGTTGCGCCCGCCTTTACCCCACGCGCTGTCGTGGGAGCGCGGCCGCTCGGGCGCCCGCTGCGCGGGGCCACCTTGCGGACGAGGGCCGCCCCCCCTCGGCGCGGGACCGCCCCCGTTCGGGCGCGCGAGACCCACGCTGCAGACAAGTGTCATAACCGAAAGAGCCATCATGACCTTCTTCATTTTCTCATCCTCCTTGAACGCATTTTATTCCGCGAAGATCTTCTCCGCGCTATGAATTGATTATACCACATTTCACGCCCACGTGTAAGATTGTTCAGGGTGTTCTTGCTTGAGCGCGGCGACGATTTTGTCGTATTCTTTTTTCATCGCCTCGTGCGCATCGGGAAGGCGGCGGATGAGGACGCGATACGCACCGTCCTTCTCAAGGACGCACGCGACAAAGTAGACGCGATGGCCGAGCGCGGCGGCGAAGCGGAACGCGCCGTCGCCTCGGTCGCCCGCCATGACGAGACAGTCGCCCGCGTCGAGGCAGTCACCCGCCTCAAAGACGGTCCCCATATTGAACGACGAGATCGGATGGATGACGACGCGCGCGCGCGCGGCGTGGCGGAGGTAAAAGCGATTGAAGACGCTCGTTCGCGCGATATCCATCCAAGCGTGGAAGACGCGCGAACAGGCACCGAGCGCGGTCAGCACCTCAATCGTCCCCACGTGCGATGAGAGAACGAAGACACCCGCGCCGTTTCGGACGTCATCGAGAAAGGCCGCGGCATCGGGCGCGGCGGAATCAACCGCCACCTTCGGCAGATCCTTCCCATCGGCCATCACGACGAGTTTGTCGGCGAGCGAGCGCGTGAAGAAGACGACTTTGCGAAGGGAAGGCGAGGCGCGGCGAACGGACGGCGAGAAGAGCCAGATCAAAAAGCCCGTGACCGCCGAGAGAACATGGAGGACGCGAAGACCCGCGAGGCGATAGAAGAGGAAGAGAATCTCAAGGCCGAGCGGCGACGCGCCTTTCTCAACATTGGCTACCTTTGCGGCGCGCGGCGCGGGGGCGAAGAGCCACGCGGCGGCGAAGGCGATCGGAAGGCCAAGCCCCAAGACGAAACCGAAGGCGGCAACAACGGGGAACGAGACAAAGGCGAGCGCGCCGAAGCCCGCGAGGCTCGTCAGAAGCGCACTCCAGGCCGAACGCCACGAGGCGCGTTCGCCCGACTGCAGGAAGACGGCGTAGTCAACACCCATGCCGAGAAGGAGGAACATCGCGAGAAGGTGGAAGAGATTGACGCTTTCTCCGCGCCAGCCGAGAAGCCCCGCGACCGAGAGGCACGCGATGAGCGAGGGCAGAAAGAGCCGCACCGCGCGCGCGCGGCAGAGGACGAGAAGCGCGAGAAAGAGCGCGAGAAGAGAAAAGGCTAGGCTCTTGAGCGCAGAAGTCGTCCACGCGCCGAAGATTTGCGAAAGAAGTTCCTGCGGGCGAAGCGGTGTCGCCGTCGGCTCGGGTGGGAGCGTGAGCGTCGGGAGCGAGAGCGCCTTCGCAAGGTCGGCCCCCTGCTCGGCGTAGAGCCGCTTCACATTCGCGGCAATCGCGCGGCGCGAGGCGGCGGAGGGGAGCGCGGTGACATCAAACGAGCCGAACGATGCGCGGAGGCGCTCGGCGGCGGCAAGAGCCACGGAAGGCTTGTAGAGCGCGGTCATTTCCGTCCGAACGGATGTTTTGAGAGCCCCCCACATGAACGCGACAAAGAGCGTGGCGAGAAGAATCTTGATGCCCGTTCGACCGCGCGGCGACAGCGCGAGGGTGGGCGCGCACGGCGAAAGCGCGGCTTCGCGCGGATAGGCCGAAAGGACATAGGCGAGCGCGGCAAAAAGTCCGACACCGAGAAAGATCGCCGACTGCGCGAGAATGGGAACGGCGGAGAGCATGAGCGGAACGAGGCTCATCTCCGTCGTGAGAAACGAGACGACGAGGCTCTTCAGCGGCTTGTCGTTGGCGGGCGCGAGAAGGAAGTGGAATGAATAGTCAATAACGAGCCCGAGGACCGTCGTTCCCATGACGAACGTCATCACGTGTAAATCGCGGAAGAGAAGAACGAGCGCGAGCGCGCCCGCGAGCGCGGCAACGGCGAGCGAGAGGAGAAGAAGCGGAATCCACCGCCATGAGCGGAAGACGACAAGCGCGAGAAGCGCGATGAACGCGAGCGAGAATGTCGTGAGAATATTGATCTCCGTGCGGCTTCGCGCCGCAGACTCGGCCGTGTGAACAGCCGCGCCCGCGAAGACGACATCCACACCCTCTTCCGCCGCCTTCCCCTTCTCGCGCCCCAGACTCTCACAAAAGGCAATCGTCTTATCAAGGCTCTCGGCAACATCCTTCTCGAGGCGGCGCGTTGAAAGGACATGCGTGACACCATTCGTCGTCCGCGCGAGAAGTCCGTCCGAGCGAGTCTCAACATCCGTCGGCCGCGCGCCGAGCGAGAGGAGAAACGAGTCCGTCAGAAAAAACGGATCGTCCGCGACGCCGAGGACGGGCGGAATGGGCGAAGAAAAAAGCCGCCGCATCGCGCGCTTCGCAATTGTCGCGCGCCCTGCGGGTGTTTCGAGAAGAGAAGCCATTTCGCGCGAGACAAGGCCGCCGCGCGCGGCGCGGATAAAAGCGAGTGCGTCGGGCGAAATGGGCGCGGCGGAGGGCGGAGTGCCAAGGCGCGACGCGACGCGCGCGGCCGCCTCCGCGTCGCAAGAAGAAGCGATGACCCAAACACGTGTCGCGGCGTCATCGCGCAGGAAGCGCGGAATCTGCTGCCCCGCCTCGCCCATCAGATCGAGGAGCGCGGCCGAGACGCGCGGCGCGCGAACGGCGAGAGCGACGGCGAGCGACGCGGCCAGAAGAACGGGGACGGCGAGCGCGAGAAAGAGCCGCCTATTTCGCATGAGGCCGTTCCTTGAAGGCAATCTCGCTTGCCCCACCCTCCGCCGTCTTGAGGCGCACGCGCTCGATTCGATCTCGTCCTTCGATCTCAACGGCGACGAAGAGGTGGCGAAGCGCGGAGACGGCGGGCTTGAGTTCGAGGTGCCAGGCGCCCTCGGCCGTCTCGGAAAGGGTTTTTAAGAAGAGGCCGTCAAATGCGGAGGTGTCACCGCGCACGAAGTCATCGGTGCGCTTTTGGATTTCGGCGTAGTGAGGAAGCGCGTCAAGACCCTTGCGGCGCACGCCCTCATCATCCGCGAAGACCATCTCGTTCGTCGTCATTGAAACGGACGAGGCGAAGGGCGATTCAACGCGCCAGACGATGCCGCTCAAGGCGACGCACGAGACGGAGCCAGACGAGACAAGACGCCCACTGGGAACAAACGTGCGCGTCATCGTCCAGGTGGCCTCGCCCGAAAGCGACGACCGAATCGCGTCAAGGCAACGCGATTCAAGAGACATCTCCGCGCCGTGCGCGGCGAACGCAAAAAGAAGCGCAAAAAAGGCGCGCGCGAGGTGCTTCATGATTTTGTCCTTTCAACAAGGCCGCTCGCGCAAGGTCCATGCTCGCCCGTGATCGAGAAGGAATAGACACCATCGTCTGCGCGCGCGATCGAAAGCGTGACGGGGCGGAATGGGCGGACGACCTTTTGGAACTTAAGCCGACGGAATGTCGCCGCGTCTGGCCAGTCGGGGAAGACCGCGCGCGCGAAGTGGCGCAGGAAGTAGAGTTGCGCGACGCCTGGCAGGATGGGGAAGTTAGGGAAGTGCCCCTTGAAGCACTCCATATCGGCGGGGAAGATGAGGGTTGCTGAAAGTGCGCTAGCACTCGCCTGCCAGGCGGTGACAAGCGGCTCGCGACACCAGGCACCGAGCGCGGCGCGGACGGCCTCGCGCGTCGTCTTGCCCTGCTCGTTCACAGGAAGCGCGCGAACAACGCGGATGCGGCGCGGCACGGCGCTCGCTTCGACGCGTGAACGAAGCGAGGCTCTGAGAAGGACGGCAACGGCGGACGAGCCTTCTTTTCTCGCCTTTTCAAGCCCCGCCTCCGACAAGACGACGAGCGCGCCGAGACGGCCATCGTCGAGCGACTCAACGCGCACCTGGCGAACGAGGTCGCTTGCGGAAAGCGCGCGCTCCACCTCGTCAAGCGAAACGAAAGATTCCAGAACCTTGACGCGACGGTCGGCGCGGCCTTTGAGACGAAATGTCCGCTCACTCGTCATCTGGACGAGATCATCCATCACGAGGGGCGTGCGCATCGCATGGGGCGAGTCAATAACGAGGCGGCCGTCCTCGCGCGCTGCGCCGCGCACGGCGGGAACAAGCGTCCACACGTCCGACTTCTCGCGCATGCGAAAGGCGACAGAGCCCGCCTCCGTCGAGCCGTAGATCTCAAGGGGTGAAACGCCGACAAGCGACCAGACGGCCTTCGCCGTTTCCTCGCGCAAAAGGCTCCCCGATGTGACAATCGCGCGAAACGCGCCTTTGAGCGCGGCAAAGTCGGGATGCGCGATGGCCTTCTCAAGAAACGAGGGCGTTGTCACGAAGACGAGTGCGCCGCGGGGCGCAGAAAGAAGCGCTTCGACCGAGAAGACAATCTCCTCCAGAACGCGCGCGCCAGCAAGGCGCGGAGCGCGCGAGAGCCAGAGCGCACCGTACATGTGCTCGGGGCGGACAGACGCGGCGATGACGGACGAGTCGTTCAGAATCTCGGGAAACGCGGCGACGAGTGCGCGGGCGTCCGCCTGAAGCGCGGCCTCGTCACGGACGATTTCCTTCGGCGCGCCCGTTGTACCCGACGAATGGAAGATGACCTCGCTCACGACTTCACGCGCCTCCGATAGAGGAACTCGCCCAGAAAGAGCGCGCCCATGAGAAGATATGAAAGACAGCCGTTGTAGAGAATCCAGATTTCGTCCGACGCGAAGAGGGTCGCGCACGTGACGAGCAGATGGACGGCGAGAAACGAAACCCAGACGCGCGTCACGTTGCGACAGTAGGCGACGCCACGCGCGTCAAGGGGTTCACCCATGCGACGTGCGAAGACCTCAACGAGCGGTGTTGTCCAAAGCGAGCGCGCAAAGAGGGCGAGGGCGAGGGCGACCATGAAGACGGGGTAGAGGCGAAAGCAGGCGTGCGCCTTGAGAAGATAGATGGCCCACACGACTCCGACAGCGAGAAGAAGTCGGACGACCGTCTTCAACAAGCGCGCGCGCCGCATGCGTCGCCTCAGTGTTTCTCGAGAAGACGCGCAATGACATCCGCGACGTCACCGAGCGTACGAATGGACTTGAAGTCCTCCGCGACAACCTTAACACCCGTCTCCTGCTGGATGCGCACGACGAGGTCGACGGCATCAATGGAGTCGAGGTCGAGGTCCTCAAAAAGGCGCGCCTCGGGGACGAGTTTCGCGCGGTCGCACTCAAAGTCGGCCGCGAGCGTGTCGGCGATCTTGTCGAAAATTTCCTTCTTGTCCATGGTCTTTCAGTCCTCCAGCGTGATGCCCTTATTCTCGGCGATGAACGTGGCGAGCGTCGCCACCGAACGGAAGTGCTCGCGGTTCTCGGCGGCCTGCGCTTTGAACTTGACCTGATAGGCCTTGCGCAGAGCCGCGCCAATCTCAAGCGCGTCGATGGAGTCGAGCCCAACGCCCGCCTCTCCGAAGAGCGGGGCATCGGCGGGAATGTCGGCGGCCGAAAGCCCGTCCACCTCAACGGCGGAAAGAATCAGCGCGCGGATTTCGTCTTCAAGTTCGCTTCGTTTCATAGTGTCGTCTATTATACCATAGGTGGCGGCTTCGCTTCTTCGTCGAAGGATGGGGCCGACGCCTAAGACTTCGCGGGCACGGCAGGATCGACGGGGTCGTGGTGATGGCCGTGATGATGGTGGTCATGATGATGACGCCAGTTCGAGATGGCGTTACGCCCCTTCAAGACGGGAATTGTCAGCTTGTAATGAATCGCAAGCGCGCGCACGAGGAAGATGAGAGCGACGCACAAGGTCGCGCTAATGCGCGGCGAGGAGTGAAACGCGTCAAGAATCACGTAGAGAACGCCGCCCGCGAAGCACGCCATCGCGTAAATCTCCTTGCGGAAGATAAGGGGCACCTCGTTGAGCATGATGTCGCGCACGATGCCGCCGAAGACGGCCGTGATAACGCCCATCATGACGGCGCACCACGGCGCAAAGCCGTAGGAGAGCGCCTTCTCAACGCCAAAGACGGTGAAGAGCGAGATCGAGATTGTGTCGAAGATGAACCACGTCACCTTCTCCGTGATGAAACGCCGCCCGAAGAGCGAGATCGATACGAGCGCGAGAAACGTCGTCACGATGTAGCTCGGACCCGTCATCCAAAAGGGCGTGAGGTTCATGAGCAGATCGCGCAGCGTGCCGCCGCCGAGTGCCGTCACGAAGCCAATCACGTACGCGCCGAACCAGTCGAAGCGCTTCGCCGAGGCGAGGCGCACACCCGAAATCGCGCCCGCGAACGTGCCGACGTATTCAAGCGACATCTGAAAGGGATCCCCACCGAGAAGTTCCCCCAGTTGGTCATACCAAACTGCAAGACATTCTGTCATGAAGAAAGATTATACCACACTTTGCGCCCTTCAAGATTCCCCACGCCCTTTACGCGCCGAGAATCACATTGATCTTCTTCATGCTCATGACCCGTTTTCTTTCTTGAAGTCTTCGAGACCAAAGCACTCCTTGACGCGACCGCGCACGAGGCGGACGAGCGCCTCGGCCGCCGGCGAAAGTTGGGTGCCCGCCTTCCACGCGAGATAGACCTCGCTGTAGAGCTCTGGCGCGAACGGACGAAACACGACGCGCTTCGCGAGAATCTCGGGAATGAGCCCGTCGATCGAGACGGCGACGCCGACGCCTTCCGCCACCGCCATCGCCGCATTGTGGAGCAAGTTGAACGTGCCAACGACGTTCAGCTTCGAGACGTCGCAACCCGCCCAGCCCGAAAGCTGGTGCACGGCCGCCGGCTGGCGCGAGAGGATGAGCG
>CAYNVE010000048.1:0-9597 GCA_964400635.1 uncultured Lentisphaeraceae bacterium | reverse complement strand
GCGGCTGCGCGGTGACGGAGATCGCCGAGATGGCGTTCTCGGGCAATCAGACGATTACAAAGATCACGATTCCAAAGACCGTGACGACGATCGGCAACTGGGCGTTCGCGAACTGCCAGAAGGTGATGGAGATCATCGTCCTCGGCGAGCCCGAGAATGTCGGCGAGGAGATTTTCCGCCGCGCGGGCATCGACAATGCGAACGGCAAGCAGCTCGTCGTGCGGGCGGACGAGACATGGTTCAACACGAACATCGACGCCCTGCGCAACACCACGGTTGCGAATGGTGCCGTCACGACGAACGACACGTCCGCCATCGTCATGTCTGTCAACATTCTCGGACTTTCGAGCGCGACGCCTGGCACGTGGACGATTGATTTCTCGATTGAGAAGCTGAGCAGGAAGGGCACGATTAACGCCAGCAACGTCATCTTTTTGTATCGCGCCTCGCTCATGGACACGCCGACCGAGCTGACGGCGCAGTCTCTCACGGACAACGGAGACGAAACCTATTCCGCGACCATTACCATGCCAGAAGGCGGTGGTACCGCGCCGTCCGGTTTCTTCATGATCAAGTACAAATATCAAGTACAAATAGGCGAAGAGTGAAAGGGGGCCTTGAGATGAAGAACGTGATTTTTGGTTTCGTGGGTTTGTTGATGGTCCTTTCCGTTTCGGCGGAGTCGGCCGAGCGCGGACGCTGGCATTTGACGGCGGGGCCGGCGTGGCGCGAAAATGTGAAGTCGCGCATCACGGGCGCGGCCACCGCGACGCCTGTCGGCGCGGGCGCGTCAGGTGTCCGCTACGACAAGAACATCTCCGACGCCTCGACCTGGGGAACGCTCGTCGAGAAACAGGATCCGGCGTATGGCGCGACGAGCGACGACCGGCTCTGGGCGGTCGAGGCAACGCGCACGGAGACGATTGCGACGGCGGGCGCGGGACGCTTCGGCGCGGACGCATCCAACGACGACTCTCCGCTCGGCTTTAATCTCGCGGCGGGCTACGACTTCTATCAGGGCGAGATGTTCTCCGTCGGACTCAACCTGCGCTTCGCAGCGTTCTTCGACATGAAGGCGTCCGCCTCGGGCGCGGTGGACTCGGGGTCGATCCGCACGATCGTCTCAAAGGACTACTTCCTCTTCGAGAATCCGCCGTATCCGCCGACGGCCATCGGGTCGTATCCCTCGACGCCGAACGCGGAGCCCTACGAGCCGTATCGCGAGGCGGTGTCCGACACGACGGCCGCCGGCGCGGGGAGCCGCTACGTGAGCGCACGCCTCGAAAGCGACCTCTACCAGATCGCGCTCGGTCCGCGTCTCACGTGGCATGCGCTTTCGTGGCTCGACGTCTACGGCGGGGTTGACGCGATCATCAACTTCGCGGCGATGGACTTTAAGGCGGACGGCGCGTCGACGTCCGACGTTGAGACGCTTCTCGGCTTTGGCGGCTCAATCGGTCTCGACGCCTATCTCACGGACGGACTGGGGCTTTACGCCCAGGTCGGCTACGAGTGGATCGACGACGCGGACGTTTCGGCGGGCGGCATTGACGGCGAGGCCGACTTCTCGTCCCTCGTCGTCTCGGCGGGCGTCGTTTTGACGTTCTGATCGCGCTTGACGGAAAGAGACGTTTTTGATATACTTTTCATTCGTTTTGACCGTGAGAGTGTAGCGCGCGTGCGCGAGAGTATCGCGGAAGATTACCAGAAAAGGCAAGTTAAATGGATCAAATCAAGATCAGCGCTTCGCCGCGTACCGAACAGGGTACGGGGGCGGTGCGTCGGCTTCGCCGCGCGGGGATGATTCCCGGCTCGGTGATGAAGATGAACAAGGCGGGGACGGAGCTTATCAAGCTTCCCGAGCACGCCTTCATGCTCGCAATGCGCGGCCGGACCGGCAAGCAGGTTCTCGTCACGCTCGATATGGACGGCAAGGAAGTGCCGGCGCTTCTGCGCGAGATGCAGAACGACGTCCTCAAGGGTACGCCCATTCACGTGGACTTCAGCGAGGTGTCGCTCACCAAGAAGGTGCGCATCACCGTTCCTCTCTACCTCGTTGGCGAGGCGAAGGGTGTCAAGCTCGGTGGCGGCGTCCTCGAGCAGACGCTCCGCACGATTGACATTGACGTTCTTCCGACGGATATCCCCGAGAAGTTCGATGTCGATGTCTCGGGCCTTGACCTCGATCAGACGCTCTTCGTTCGCGACCTGAAGCTGGACGACAAGTACACGGTCGTCACGCGCGGTGAGTTCGCACTCGCGGTCGTCAAGGCTCCGGACGAGGTGCCGGCGGCTGGCGCGGCGGCGACGGCGACGACGGAGGCTGCGAAGGCGCCTGAGGTCATCAAGAAGGGCAAGGAAGAGGAGGCCGCTGCTCCGGCCGACAAGAAGGAGGAGAAGAAGTAATGAAGACATACGATGCTCTCTACATCTTCGTCGGCGTCTCGAAGGACGACGCGGTCGAAGCCAACCTCGAGAAGGCTCTCGCGGAAGTGACGCGCCTCGGCGGCACGGTCATCGCGAAGGACTCGCTCGGCCGCCGCAGCTTCGCGCGTCCCATGAAGAAGCGCGAGAATGGCGTCTACGTGAAGGTCCGCTTCGAGCTCGACCCCGCCAAGGTGGGCGAACTCGTCAACCGCTATCGCCTCGTCGAAGAGGTCTTCCGCGTGCAGATTCTCGCGGTCGACGCGCGTCGCGAGGAGAAGATCGCCTCCGAGCGCACGGTGCGCGCGGAACGTCAGGCGAAGAAGGAGGCCGCGCAGGCCGCCGCCCTCGCCGAGAAGACGGAAGCGGCCCAGTAACATTAACGTTTAAGGAATCCGAAAAATGGCTTTCAAGAAATCCAATAGTTCGGCCGGCGAGGAGTTCGCCGCGCGCAAGCGTCCGCCGCTCGGCAAGTTCGACCAGATCGATGTGAACGACGTCGAGACGCTCAAGTACTACATCACCGACTACGGCAAGATCCTGCCCGCGCGCATCACGGGGGTCACCTCCCAGCAGCAGCGCCAGATCCGCCAGGGCGTCAAGCGCGCCCGCAACATGGGCCTCATGGCCTAAGGGAAGGAGCACGGCAATGGCACACATCGAAGTCATGCTCATGGACAACGTGAAGAAGCTCGGCAAGGCGGGCGAGATCGTCAAGGTCGCGCCTGGCTACGCCCGCAACTACCTCTTCACGAAGGGTCTCGCGGCGGTCGCGACGGAAGCGGCGAAGCGTCGGCTGAAAAAGCTCGAGGCGGAGCGCGCGGCGCGTGCGGCGGAGGAGAAGAAGGCGGCGCTCGAGCTCGCGAAGAAGCTCGAGAAGCTCGAGATCACGGTCTCGGCGCACACGACGGACGGTCAGCACCTCTACGGTTCGGTCGGCATCTCCGACATTCTCGGCGCGATCGAGGCGAACCGCGGCATCAAGCTCGAGCGTCATCAGCTCGACCTCGACGAGGCGCTCAAGGAAGTGGGCGTCTACGAGCCGACGATCGACCTCGGTCACGGCGTCAACGTCACGTTCAAGATTACGGTTCTGGACGAGACGCCGGCGGCGGAATAACGCCGATACGAAGGCGAAAAAGTCCGCGCCCTGCGTCGAGCCGACGCGAGGCGCGGGCTTTTCTTCTTCCGAAAGCCGTCTCGTTTTTTGGTATAATAGTTTTTCTATGGATCGATTGGCGTATCTCCTCAGGCGACTTCTTCTGGTCATCCC
The DNA here is from genome assembly GCA_964400635.1 of uncultured Lentisphaeraceae bacterium. GTDB lineage: Bacteria > Verrucomicrobiota > Kiritimatiellia > RFP12 > UBA1067 > UBA1067. The sequence goes on along the minus strand of CAYNVE010000048.1, from coordinate 5,900 downwards.
GACCTTTTTGGGCATCACGATTGTCTGCTTCACGCTCACGCGCTTTCTTCCAGGCGGCCCCGTTGAGATTCGCCTTATGCGCATGAAGGGCTTTGCCGCGCAGGGCGGCGCGGGCGAGAGCGCGGGCTCGTCATCGGTCGCGCACGTGACGGAAGAGTATAAGAAGCAACTCGAGGCACAGTTCGGCTTTGATCGCCCGATTTACGAGCAGTATTGGAACTGGCTCGTCGTCAATCGTATGGGCATGCGTCTTCCCTCCTATGACTACCCGAATAAGACGGCGTGGGAACTCATCCGTTCGCGCATTCCTGTCTCGCTCTGGTTTGGTCTAGCCTCGTTTATCCTCACCTATCTCGTCTGCGTGCCGCTCGGCATTTTAAAGGCACTCTATCACCGCCAGACATTCGACGCAATTTCGTCGGTCGGTGTCTTCATCGCCTACGCGATTCCCTCGTTCGCGCTCGCCATGATTCTCAAGATGTTCCTTTGCGGGACGATTGAGGGCCTCTGGGATATCTTCCCGCTCGGCGGCATCGCGAGCGACTTTGATGTGGAGGTCGGCCTCTTCACAACGCTCGTCGACCGCGCCTGGCACATGATCCTCCCCGTCGCCTGCTATGTCGCAGGCTCCTTCGCGATGCTCACCTTGCTCATGAAGAACTCGCTTCTCGACCAGATTTCGGCCGACTATGTGCGCACCGTCATTGCGAAGGGCGCGACGCGCCGCCGCGCGATTTGGTGCCACGCCTTTCGTAACGCCCTGATCCCCATCGCGACGGGTTTAGGCCCCATGATTGGTCTTCTCTTCGCGGGCTCCATCATCATCGAGACCATCTTCGAGATTCCCGGTATGGGACGCCTTTCGTGGGACGCGCTGATTGGCCGCGACTACGCCGTCTTCCTTGCGCTTCTCGCGCTCACGGCGAGCTTCCAGTTGATTGGAAACCTCATTTCGGATGTTCTCTATATGCTCATCGACCCGCGAATCGACTTTACGAAGAAATAGCCTCATGCGCCTCGACCGATTTCTCTCGCCCCTGACGATCAAGCGCCTGCGCGCCTTCTGCCGCATCCGCCGCGCCCTCTACGCGCTCATCGCGCTCGGGATCATCTTTGTTTTCTGCCTTTTGGCTGATGTCGTCTGCCCTTGCGACCCGCGCGCGGTCATCGACCCCGCGAGCCTTGAGAAGTACCGCGAGGATGTCGTCGTGCGCGCCTACGATGTTCGGACGATGCGCTTCAATCTTCTGGACGACGGCACCGTCGCGCTCTATGAAGGGCCGAAGGACGAGGCGGCACGCGCGCTCTTGGAGGCCGTCCGCCGCGGCGAGCAGCCCGAGGGCTGGAATGTCCGAGCGACGAAACGCGAAGGCTACGTGCGCTACTTTGTTGAGCCGTCCGAAGCCCCCGCCGCGCGCGAGACGGTGCTCGGCAAAAAGCCCGTCACGTTCCCATTCCGACCCGTCCCCGAGCACCCCTTTGGCATTGACGCGGGCGGGCGCGATGTCTACGCGCGCGTCGTCCACGGCATGCGCATCGCGCTTCTCTTCGGCCTCGCGCTCGCGTTCTCAGGGATGTTCATCGGGCTCGTCGTTGGCGCGATTGAGGGCTACTTCGGCGGCGCGACCGACATCACGCTCCAACGCTTCACCGAGATTTGGAGCGCGATTCCGTTTCTCTATGTCATGATTTTCATCGGCTCGACGATGGGCCGTTCGTTCACGATTCTCCTCGTCTGCTACGCCATCTTCAACTGGATCACCGTCTCGTACTACATGCGCGCGGAGTTCTTGCGTCTACGCATGCGCACGTTCGTCGAGGCCGCGAAGGTGCAGGGCTTCTCGGCCTCACGCATCATCTTCGGTCACATTTTGCCGAACGCGCTGACGCCACTCGTCACGCTCTTTCCGTTCCTCCTCATGGGCGCGATGGTCTCGCTCGCCGCGCTTGACTTCCTCGGCTTCGGTTTGCCTCCGATGACGCCGTCGTGCGGCGAGCTCATGCAGGAGTCGCGTCAGTTCCGCGAGGCGTGGTGGCTCATCCTCTTTCCGGGCGCGGCCCTCTTTATCGTCATGCTTCTCACGGTGCTTGTGGGCGAGGGCCTACGCGATGCGTTCGACCCGCGGCAGAAGTCGCATCTGGAGTAGCGAAAGAGGAGAGAAAAATGACCGCGATTTCGACTTTCTTATTGGCCGCGCTCGTCTGGTATCCCGCGACGAACTGGGTGGACAAAGTCGACCCCGTCGCCGACCCCTACGCACGTAAGGGCGGCACGATTCGCTTTAATGGCTCGCGCTCGCCCAAGAGCCTCAACGCCTATCTCGACACGAACACCTACACGAAGATGATGTTCGACCTCATGTTCGAGAATCTGATCGGCGTCGACTCCGAGACGCTTGAGTTCACTCCTGCGCTCGCACGGCGTTGGGCCGTCTCCGAATCGGGCGATGAGTTCGTTTTCGTCATTGACGAGCGCGCGCGCTGGTCCGACGGCGTTCCCGTCACGGCCGACGATGTGAAGTGGACCTTTGATGCGGTCATGTCACCGACGAACGACACAGGCTCGTGGAAGACGCTCCTCGGTGTTTTTGAAAGCCCCGAGGTCGTCGATCGCCTCACCGTGCGCTTCCGCAAAAAGGGCGCGTCGCCGAAGGACTGGCGCGACATCCTCCATTGCGGCATGTTCTACATCCTGCCGCGCCACGCGCTTGAGGGCAAGAACTTCAACGCGCTCGACTTTGAGACCGTGCCCGTGAGCGGCGCCTACCGCGTCGCGCGCATCGCCGAGCAGGTTGAGACCGAGTACGCGCGCGTGAAGACGTGGTGGCGGCGCGACTTCCCGAGCATGAAGAGTGTGTGCAACTTTGACCGCATTCTCTTGCGCTACTACGCCGACAACGAGAACGCCTTCGAGGCGCTCAAGAAACGTCAGATTGATGTTTACCCTGTTTACACCGCGCGCATCATGAACGACGAGACGTACGGCGAGAAGTTTGAGCGCAACTGGATCTTAAAGCGCGTCGTCCACAACCACCAGCCTGTCGGCTTCCAAGGCTTCGTGATGAACGCGCGCCGCAAGCCGTTTGATGACGTGCGCGTCAGAAAGGCGATGGCGCTTCTCGTTGACCGCGAGACGATGAACCGTACGATGATGTCGGGCGCGTACGACCTTCTGGACTCCTACTTCCCCGACCTCTACGACGACGCGCACCCCTGCCCGAATGAGCGTGTGCGCTACGATCTTGAGGAGGCGAAAAGACTCCTCGCCGAGGCGGGCTACGCCGACGGCTTCACCTTCACTTTCCTCTCGCGCGAAGCGGGCGAGGATAAGTTCCTCTCGCTCGTCAGCCACGCGCTTGCGTCGTGCCACATCACGATGAAGATTACGCGCAAAGACTTCGCCGGCTGGATGCGCGACATGGACTCGTATTCCTACGACATGACGTGGGCGTCGTGGAACGCGCTCGTCTTCCGCAACCTTGAGACGATGTGGAGTTCGGCGGAGGCCGATCGCACGGGCTCCAGCAATCTCTCGGGCTTCAAGGATGCGGAGGTCGACCGCCTGATCGAGGCGGAAAAGCGCATGGAGACGATGGCCGAGCGCCAAGAGGCCTACCGCCAGATTGATGCCCTCATCGCGAAGGCGCACCCCTATGCGCTTCTCTGGAACACGCCGACGACGCGCCTTCTTTACTGGAACAAGTTCGGCATGCCCAAGGCGGTTCTCTCGCGCTATTCGGACGAGCAGGCGATTCTTTCTTATTGGTGGTTTGACGAAGACCGCGCGGCGGAACTTGAGCGCGCCCGCGAAACGCAGACGTGTCTGCCCGCCGTTGCCGAACACGTTTTCTTTGATGAGGAACAATGATGCGCGAAGACTACGAGCTTCTCGACTCCGGCGACGGGCGCAAGCTTGAGCGCTTCGGCACGATTGTTCTCGCGCGCCCCTGTTCGCAGGCGATGTGGCGACCAAGTCTCGGACCTGAGGTCTGGGCCAAAGCCGACGCCTCGTTCGACCGCGAGGACGGCAACACGTGGCACGGCCGCGCGCGCTTGCCGAAGGAGTGGCAGATTGAGACGGCGGGCGTCCGCTTTAAACTTGGCGGCACGGACTTCGGTCACCTCGGCATCTTCCCCGAGCAGCGCGCGCAGTGGGCGTGGCTTCGTGAGCACGCGCGCGGGCAGGTTCTCAACCTCTTCGCCTACTCGGGCGGCTCGACGATGGCCTCGGCGCTCGCGGGCGCGGAGGTGTGCCACCTCGACGCATCGAAGGGCATGGTCGAATGGGCGCGCGCGAACGCCGCGCTGAACGGCCTTGACCGTCATCCGATTCGCTGGATCGTCGATGACGCGCATAAGTTCATGCGCCGCGAGATTCGGCGCGGTCGCCGCTACGACGGCATTATTTTGGACCCGCCGAGCTTCGGTCGTGGCGCGGGCGGCGAGATGTATAAGATTGAGCGCGACCTTAAGGAGACGCTTTCTCTCGTGCGAGACCTCCTTTCGCCGAACCCCGCCTTCGTCCTTTTCTCATCGCACACGCCGGGTCTTTCTGTGCGCGTCGCCGAGAACATCTTGTCGCAACTCTTCCCCAAGGCGACAGTCGAGGCGGGCGAGATGCTCCTTGAGGGGAAGGGGATTCCCTGCCCGAGCGGCGTCTTTGCGCGGGCGGTCTTCAAGGGTGGCGCGCACGCGCGCGATTTGGTATAATCAAAGAAACGACATCTTCTAAACAAGTCAAACGAACGGAGGAGAAACATGGCTGAGACGCAGATTGATGAAAACGACGTGGCCGTCCGCGAGAACACAGAGGATACCGAGATCCTCGACACCGACATCGTTTTTGACTGCCCGCATTGCGGCAAGAATCTCGTCATCGACTATCGTGGCGCGGGGCTTCAGATTCAGTGCTCCGAGTGCGGCGAGTCGGTTCTCGTGCCGATTCCGGACGGCATGGAGTTGAATGACCTTGACCTCGACCCAGGGGAGATTTTGAAACAGCTCTTTGCGACGCGCCGCAACTACCAGAAGGCGGAGCTCAAGGTGCAGGAACTTAAATCGCGCCTCGTGCAGATGCAGGAGACGCTGAGTGTCCTGCAAGAGGTCGTCGCGGAGGGGATTGCGAACTCGTGAAGGCGAAGGCCCTCTTCGTCAACGCGCTGACGTTCGCGCGCGTGCCGCTCATCTTCTTGTGGGCGGTGTGCGCCGTTCTTTGCGAGCTGGGCCTCGGTAGCCGAATCGCCCTCACCGTTGCGGGCGGGCTTTCGATGTTCCTGTCGGGGCTCACCGATCTTTGGGACGGTCGCCTCGCGCGCAAGTGGGGCGTCGTCTCGTCGCTCGGCAAGATGGCCGACCCGCTGATGGACAAGGTCTTTTACCTCGTTGCGTTTCCGACGCTCCTCTACCTCATCCTCCAGCAGGGCGGGCTCTGGTCGTCGGCGCACGCGCTCGTGATGCTCGTCTTCACGATTCTCTACATGGCGCGCGACACGTGGGTCACATTCCTTCGGTCGGTCGGCGCGCTCTTCGGCGCGGATGTCGCGGCCATGTGGCTTGGCAAGGTGCGTACGGCGCTCTCCTTCCCGGGCGCGGGTTGGGTCTACGCCTATCTCGCGCTCGCGCCGCTCTTCCCGCGCCTATCTGACGGGGCGACGAAGGCGTGGCTTTTAAGTTGCTTCGTTGTCGAGGGCTTCTTGATGGTGCTCACGCTCGTGAGCCTCGTCACCTATACGCGCGCCTACTGGCCCTATGTGAAACGCGCCCTCGCCCGCTGACCGCAGGGGTCAACGGTCCACGGCAGAGAGGGAAGGCGAAGTGAGTGTTAAGAAACGGTTAAGATTTTCCACTTGTCACCCAACTGGGTATATGGTATAATTTGGAATAGTGAAATTGTAATAGGA
>CAYNVE010000047.1:0-9696 GCA_964400635.1 uncultured Lentisphaeraceae bacterium | reverse complement strand
CCGTCTCCACGACCACCCCTCGACAGGAACAGTGCCTTGAGCACCGGTTGACGGACCACGACACGCGCTCTCTTGAAAAGCATGGGCAGGTGGAAATTTGCTATAATTTAAGGAAACGCAAACGGAGGAGGAGAGCCTATGAGAGCGGGAGTGCTGGGATGTCTTTTCTTGGGGGTCATCGGGTTGATGACAATCGCGGCATTTGGCGCCATCGACGCGCCACAAGTCTGCGACAACGCCTACCTGTGGCTCGACGCCTCGCAGACGAACACGATGACGTTCGCTGGGCGCGAGATTACCGAATGGCGCAGCGTGAACGGCGGCATCGCCGCGTCGAAATACACGCTCACAGGCTCGAACGCGGGCCACACGCCCTCGGGACCGCGGTTGAGTTTCAAGGAGGCCTCCGCACCCCTCGTCTCGTTCGGCTCGACGAGTTCCTGCCGCGACCTCGCCTTCACGCGCACCGAGGCCATCAAATCAGTCTTCATGGTCGCCAAGGTTGAGAAGAGTTACAATGCGTTCTTGCTCGGCGACTCGGAAACATTCCATTTCCATCGCGGCACATCGGGCGAGTTTTGGCACGCGACGCACGGCGCCATCGCCAACGGCACCTATTACATGAACGGCGTGGCCGTTACCTCCCCGACATCCACCATCATGCCCGAGAGCCTGTCGCTTTTTGACGTCCAAGCGGGTGACGGCAAATCCTTCACCGCCTCGCAGCTCTGCTACGACCGCACGGGCGACGGCGACTCCACGCCGCGTCGCGGCGGCAAGGAAATCGCGGAAGTCCTCGTCTTCACGAACGCGCTGACGACGGCGGAGCAGCAGGCCGTTCGCGACTATCTTGTGAAGAAGTGGAACCTCTTTGGCATCGGTGAGGCGTCGGTCGTCCGCGCCCACCCGCGCCTCACGCTGGGCCTCGACAAGGAGTCCCTGATCGGCTTCAAACTCCTCGACGGCGCGGCGGGGGCGATCACCAACCTCACGGTGCGCTTCGACCTCACGAACGCGACGCCGAATCAAATCACCGATATCCGCGTGTGGCGGCAGAAATACGATGCGAGCGCGGGCACCCTGCCATTCGCCTTCTTCGAGCGCGACGCCGTCGATCTCCTCGCCGCCGGTCTCGGCGCGACGCGGCGCGAGACGGGCTTAAGCATCGAGGTCACGTTCGCGGCGACGAACGTCACCGACGCGCTCACCCTCACCCCGAAGAGCGGCACGGCGGACGAGGGCGATTACGTGTGGGTGACGGCGCACATCGACGAGGGGCTTTCGACGAACGCGCAACTGTTCGTCTCCTTCGCGGGCGACCGCGTTCAGTTGACATCGGGCGATTTCAGGCTTCACAACCAACAGGCGCGTTCACCGCACCGCTCCTTTCCTTTTCGCTACCAAATTGGCGCGTTCGTCCGACAGGACAGCCTCGTTGACAACGGCACTCGCACCTGGGACATCTTCTCCACGAACCCCAAGGAGCGGTTCGAGACGCTGACGGATGTCTTGCCCATCTACTCGGCGGGCAACGGCTATTCCAACGGCAAGTTCTACATCTCCGGGTGGGACGCGTCCCACAACGACACCGCGTCGATGGCGCGTCTGCGCCAGTTGCGCGACGCTTACAACCCCGACTGCATGATCCGCGTCTCGCTCATTCCAGGGGGCGGTATCACGGCGAACGGCATCACGGGACGTGGTTTCGAGGTCGCGGGCGCGAATGCGGTCACGCGGCGACAGTTCGCGGAGTCCATCGTCGATTTTCTGCGCGAGCAGCAATGCGACGGCTTGGACGTCGACTATGAGTGGGTTCAGGACGCGACAAACCACCGCGAATGGCAGAACATCGGCAAGATGCTCCGCGAACTTTCCGAGCATTTCTTCGAGGAGGGCTATGTCCTTTCCTTCGCGACGCGCAGTTACGAGTGGTCGCCCTCCGGGATGCCCTACAGCGCGACCGATTACGGCGCCTTCCACGTTTGCGACTACATGATGGTGCAGTCCTACGGCGGCGGCGCGCTCAACTCCTCGCCGAGCGTCCATCGCCGCTCGCTTGCCGTCTGCACGAACCGCTTCCTCCCCAAGCGGCGCGTCGTCATGGGGCAGGCGGCGTATGAGTCGCTCAACGGCCATATGGGTTGGGACGGCTGCTCCTCCAAGATTGAATCGGAGACGGACGATCCGTTCCGCCGCTTCGATCTCGACATTTGGTGGGCGAACCGATACGATTCCTATTGGCCGTTTGAGGGCATGAGTTCCCTCCAGGCGCAGTGCCTGTGGGCGCGGCGCGAGAACTTGGGCGGCGTGATGAGCTGGGGGTATTACACCGACCCCACGTGGGAGGGGTGGAACTCCTTTGGCCGCCACCAGTCGAAGGCGATTTGGCCGATGCCCAATGCTTGGGCGACGCCCGAGGTCGTCGAGAAAGACGGGCAATCGTGGTATCAACTCAAAAAAGAGGACGACTGGTTTTGGCTCGCCGACCATCCAACCGTTCACGCGGAACTCGCGAGCGACATCACCTTCCAGCACGACCCCCTCGTCATCGACGAGTGGACGGGCGTTCTGAACGGCAATGGTCACACGCTCATCTTCGACGACGACACGTGGATTGTCTCGGAACAGGCGACGGGTCTCATCCGCACGCTGCGCGGCACGGTGCGCGACCTCAACATCCAGATGAACTCCCGCGTCTTCACGGTCGCCGCCCGCTGGAACGACGAGGTGCAGGCTCCCAGCACGGGGCGGCTCGTGAACGCCCTCTCCGGCGAGAACCCCGTGGGCGTCCTCGCCGCCGTGGCGACGGACTCCGCCCTTATCGAGAACGTCGCCGTCACGTTGGGCGAGGGCAGCGAGGTGAAGGGCGTTCAGAGTGTCGGCGGTCTTGTCGGCAAGGCGAGCGGCGCGGCGACGATTCGCAAGTCCTCCGTCGCGGTCGGCGGCAAACTCCACATCGAGGTGCGCAACATTTGGGACACGCTCTTTCAGCCCATCTCGCCTTCAATTGGCGCACTTGTGGGGCTTATTGAGGGCAACGGGGTCACGATTGAAGAGAGTGCGTCCTCCGTCGTCGAGGGCGGCGACCTTCAGGATCTTGACGCGATTCCAGACCCCGCCTATGAACTCGACGGCGCGTGGCGCGAGCCGAGTGGTTGGGACACGGCCCTCCCGCAGGAGGTCGATGTCCGCAGCCAAGACTGGGCGCTTGAGGTCGTCCTCTCGCTCCCGAACTATTCCGCATCGTCCTTGGGAAACGTTTATCCGCAATTGATCCGCCTCGTGGGCGCGACGACGACCGTTTCGCTCGCCGTCAACGGCGCGGGCGCGGGCGAGCTCTTCCTCACGGGGAGCAACACCGCCTCCTACGCGCATCCCATCTCGCGAACGGCCGTGCGCGGCAATGGCGATGTCGGAAGCGGCGTTCCCCTCAAGGTGGACGGCGAGGAGCGCGTCACGCTTGTCGTCGAGAACCGCGCGGGTGAGCTGCGCGTCATCCAAAACGGCGAGACGATCCTCGTCACCGACAAGAACAACTCGAGCGATGGCTACTTGAAAAAAGCGTTCATCGGCTCTGGGCTCTCGGGCTTGGGCGGCGGGAAGATTCTTTCCGTGCGGCTGAAAACGCCGAGCGACGCCCTCGCCTACCCGGAGGGCTACGGGAAACTTATTTTCGACGAGGAGTTCGGCGGCGACACGCTTGACGAAAGCAAATGGGAGAAGGTGCCCGTCATGACGAGCGGGGCCCCCAACTGGCGGCAATACACCTCGCACCGCGAGGACTTAGTCGCCGTCTCGAACGGGTGCCTCGTTTTGACGGGCGTTCTCAACGACTTCTCCGACGGCGACACGCGCACGTTCCTGTGCGGGCAGATCCAGTCGAACGGGAAGTTCAGCTTCAAGTATGGCAAGGTCGAGATCCGCGCCAAGTTTGAGGATCAGAGCGGCGCGTGGCCGGCGATGTGGATGATGCCGCAAGATTCCATTTACGGCGGCTGGCCCTACAGCGGCGAGATCGATATCACCGAGCGGCTCAATTCTGACGCGAAAGTCTACCAAACGGCGCACTTCGGCGACAACGGCGTCGACTCGACGAGCGCGACGACGGCTGTCATCTCCACGGGCGAGTTCAACGTCTACGGCCTTGAGTGGACGGAGGACGCGATTACATGGTCCGTCAACGGCGTGACGACGCATTCTTACGCGAACGACGGATCGGGGTATCTGAAGTGGCCGTTCGACGCGGAGTTCTATTTCATCCTCTCGCAGCAGTTGGAGGGCTCTTGGGTGGGGCAAGTCTCCGACACGTCCACGCTGCCCGTGCGGATGTTCGTCGATTACGTCCGCGTCTGGCAGAGGGACGAGGATGACCTTCGCGAGAACGCCTACCTCTGGCTTGACGCGAGCGATGAGTCGACGATCACGACGAACGAGGCGGGCGAAATCGTCGCGTGGGCGAGCGCGACCCCCGTGGGCAAGACAGCGAGCGTTTACACGCTTTCCTCCGAGTCACCGAGCGGGCCGCAACGGATGACGGACGAGGAGGGTCGGCCCCTCGTCTCGTTCGGCTCGACGACGGCGAACCGAGACCTCTGCTTCGAGCGGACGAGCGACATTCGCACGGTGTTCATGGTCGCCCGCTTGGAGGAAAGCCCGAATGCGTTTCTCCTGGGTGACTCGTCCGCCTACAACTTCCATCGCGGCGAGAATGGCGAACTCTTCTCTGGGAACGCGCCCGAGAGCATCCGCTTGGGCTCGGTGTTTCTCAATGGCGCGTGGGTGCGCGACCCAACGAACACCGTCCCGCCCGCCGAGCTCGCGCTTTACGAGATTCACGCGACGAGCGGCGTCACGGCCTCGCAGCTCTGCTACGACCGCGCCGGCAATGGCACTGTTCCGCGTCGCGGCGGAAAGGACATCGCGGAACTCGTCATCTTCAAGGAGGCGCTGGGCGAGGTTGAGAGCGCGAAGATCCGCCGGACGCTGATGGAAAAATGGAACGTCGGCGCGGCGGCCGTTTGGACGGTGACGGCGGACGGCATCGAGAAGAAGGGTGCGCAAGAGCCCACGCTCATCACGGTGCGCAACAACGCCGTCGCGACGGGCGCGGAGATTGGCAACAGCGAGGATCTCGCCGCGCTCTCGACGATGAGCCTTTTGGAGACGAAAAAGGAAGTCACGCTCTCTTTCACGAACTTGATCGATCGAATCGTTGCGGGCGCGGACACGCGCCTCGCCGCCTCGAACACGGCGACGCTCGTTGTCCTGGGCGGCATGAAGGCGACGCTCGCCGACGGCGTGCGGATGGGGGGCTATCAGTTGGAGAAGGACGGCACGCTGCGCATCGAGGACGATGCCTCGGCGGGGCGGAACATTGACGACGCCTTCTTCGCGGGAAGCGCGGGGACGTATGAGTTCAAAAAGATCCACTTGACGGGCGGCTTTCAGCGGGACTACTCTGTCCGCGTCACGGACGGCGACGAGATCAGCCTCGACGGCGCGACCTTGGGCGGTCGGTGCAAGTTCGCGTTCGATGTCCAAGGCGGGCGCGTCGTTTTCCCGGAGGCGGCCTCCACGTGGTTTGAGAATTCGACTTACTCCCAATCGGGCGGCGAGTTCATCTCGCTCGCGAACGGTCAGGGGCAGAGCGGTACGGGCAACGGCTTCATGCTCGGATTCAATGGCATCGCGATGACGCTCGATGTCACGGGCGGGCTTTTCGCCGTCACGAACTCATCGCTTAACTTCTACAACCCCGTCACGTTGAACGTGGGTGGCTCTGGCACGGTGCGGGCGAAGGGTTTCTATAAGTCGGGTCAACAGGCGACGATCAATGTGAGCGCGGGTGGCACGCTCGATGTGGGCGCACTCGGTTTCGTGTCGGGAACGGCCGTCCTTAACTTGAGGGGCGGTACGCTCCGAGGCTACGAGAAGAATTCCATCGTCCACGACAATGTGAACCTCCTCGCGCCCTCGATTCTCGCCTCCGCACCCGACGGCTCGCTCACAATCGACGGGACGTTCTACGGCGAAAGTTCCGTCACGCTCGCCGCCGGCTCGACGTTGACGCTGCCCTCGGGCGGGGCGATCACGTTCAAGCCCGTGACGGACTGCGCCGGCGTGAAGGTGACGAACAACCTCCTCGACTTTGGCACGGAGCGCGGCGCGGAACTCGCCGACGTGTCGGGCACGGGCTCTATCCGCATCACGCTGACGGATGCGGAACGGCTTTCGCCGCGCGCGCCGATTCAACTCTTCAAGTGGTCGGGCTCAACTTTCGCGGGCACCATCACGGTCATCCCCGATGTGGGCTATTCGGGGACGCTCGCCGTCTCGGACGGTTCTCTTACCTTCACGCCGACGTGGACGCAAACGACGCAGGACGCCTCGGGGAACGATGTCTACGCGAGCGTCTACCCCGCGTTGAATGACGCGCCGCTCACGGTGGCGGACGAGGCGGTTGAGATTCCCGTCGCTTCGACGAAAGTCTCAACCGTGGGCGCGATGGTGAACTTGCCCGATGACGCGACGGGCGACATCCTCACGCTCGTCGCAGGGCCGTATCGGATCTTCCTCAACGCGACGGCGGAGGACTCGGCGATTCTCCTCTCCTTGGGCTACAGTGATGCGGCGGGAACGCGGAAGACAGGCTTTGGCGCGAGCGTGCGCGTCAGCCCCGGCCCTCACGCGCTCTCGCTCGCGTGCTCGGCGACGAACGGCACCTTTGTCGCCATCGACGGCATCCGTCGCGACACGGCCTCCAACCTCAAATTCAGGAGCGAGGTCTTCACGAACGCGCTTGTCGGCGCGTCCGGCGTGGGGCTTTACGCCTGCGACACCGTGACGGAGGCGAGCGGCATCTTCGCGTATCCCGTCTTCGGCGCGTATCCGGAGTTCAACGTCATCAACGTGACATCTTCGGGCGACCCGCTGGAACTCAAAAACCTTGACGCGGAAACGTCGGTGGCGAAGATGACGGTTTTTGCCGCGCTCTCGTCACCCGCGTTCACGACGCCTAAGCCCGTGCTCGACCTCGCGCTCAAGCAGAGTTCCAATTCCTTCGTCGTCGAGGCGTATCGCGAGGGGAAGGACTCGACGCGCGTCGCGTGGCGGACGCCAAATTCCGCGTCGCGCACGTTCGCCTCGCAGACGGTCTCTTCCCGCGAGACGGCGGATCACCGCGTCTGGCACTTCTCCTACGACGCGACGGGGGGAACCGCTCTTGACATCAATGGCCAAAGTGCCGCCTCGTCCTCCGCGACGAAGTGGAAGGGGAGCGCCGTTACCCGTGTCACGCTGGGGCTTGAGGCGGGTGCGCAAATCGGGGCGCGTCGCTGGATTGCCAAGGCCGCCCAAGCCGCGAGCGCGGACGATCCACTCGCGGGTCTCGTCGAGGCGCCCGACTGGTTCGACGCTCTCTCCACCGAGACGCGGGACTACCTCTACGCGAAGGTGGGCGCGCGCGTCGCGACGTATGAGACCCCCGCCATCACCTTCAACGGCGCGTCGCTCGGCCGCGCCGACGTCCTCGAGACGGTGCGCGTCTTCGGGGGCGATCCCGAGGAGGCGCGTGATTACGAGATGAACCTTGACGCGCCGACGCTGGACGCGGGGCGGGTCGGCTTGTCGATGGCGGGCGACTTGCCAGTCAACGCCGTCACGCGCATTGAGACGAAGGACGCGCTCACGAACGCTTGGCGGGTGGCGGTCGAGTTGCCCGCTGGTTCGGCGCAGCGGACGTTTGTCCTGCCGCAAGACGGGGACACGTCCTTCTTCCGTGTGTCGGCGGATGCGGGGGCGATCACCGTGGCGCGGGTCGGGATGCCGCTTGTCACAAAAGAGTCGTCGCAACTCGCCCTTGGATCGGTGACGGCGGACGCGAACGGCGTCATTGAGGTTCAGCTGGTGGGCGCGGGCGTCGCCGCAGGGCTTGTGGGCTACGTCTCCTTCGAGGGCGGCGTCGTCCTCGCGCGGTCGGATGCGGACGGGCTCATGACCTTCACCCTGCCAACGGCGGCGCTTGAAAGCGGCGCGTCATTTGCCTTCACGCTCACCGTCCCGGCGGGCGCGGTCAACGGCGACGTCCGCCTTTCGGGGAGCGAGACGCGGGCGCTCCTCACGGAAATCGTTGCGGACAATCTGCTCCACGACGGCTTCACGACGGTGGACTTCGGCTCGTATCGGATTCCCTCTCTCGTCACTGACGGCGAGGGCGAGGTGCTGTGCCTCTACGATGTCCGCTACGGCGGCGGCGATTTGGGGACGGGCGATGGCATCGACGTGGGCGAGACGTATTCGTCCGACTTCGGCAAGACGTTCTCAAAGCCGCATCTCGCGATTGACGTCGTGAACAAGCGCGGGATCGACAAGACGCAGAAGAGCGGGTGGTCAAAGGACTGGGACTTGGGCGATGTCGCGACGCTCTACGACCCTGAAACGCAAACGTATTGGCTCATGGGCATCACAGGCAAGGGGCTCTTCGGCGGGGATCCGACGATGAATGATGTCGTCATGTATACCCGTGCGCGCGGCGAAGGTTCGCTCAAATGGGAGAACCGCACGTCGATGCAGTCGTGCATCGCCGCCCAACCTGGTGTCGCGACGAGTTCGGGTTCGCTTGGGTTTGGCTTTTTGGCGGGCCCTGGCCATGGGTTCGTGACGACGAAGGATGTTTCCTATATGACGACGAACGGTGTCGCCGCGACCATGCCCAAGGGAACGCTCGTCTTTCCGATGCAATATTTCGTGGACGGGTCGTTCACCTCGTCCTCCGTGGGGGCTCTCTACTCGACCGACCATGGCAAGACCTGGAACGTGACAGCCCGCAGCGCGGTGACGGACGCGCCGCAGGAGAACTGTGTCATGGAGCTTGACGACGGCACGTGGTACATGACGGCTAAGGCGGGGTCGTGGAGTTCCACCAACCGGTCGGCGGAGACGGGCAAGTTCAAGTTCTTCCGATCGACCAACTTCTCGACTTGGGAGGCGGTCGGGGTTCTCGCGCCCGTTCCCTGCCAGCAGGGAAGCTGCCTCAAACTGGGGCAGGGCGCGGACGGGCGCGGCCGCTATGTCCTCTGCCACACGCTCGACAGAAGATCGGGCGTGCGGGCGAAGATCTCGCTCGTCTTCGGTGTGGACACGACATCGAGCGGCGATGCGGCGGGCATCGCGTGGGACTTTGATAACCCGCTGGTGCTCTTCGCCGACGACACGGGGACGAAAGGCTACAACTCGCTCTGCCTCCTCGACGCGTCGACCCTCGGCGTCCTCTACGAGGCGCAAGACAAGATCTACTTCCTCCGCCTCGACATCACCGACACGTTGAAGTAGTCCGGAGCATCCCTCCCAGCATGCTTGAAACGGCAAGCCGCAGTCAGAAGAAGAGCGAAATTGTGGTATAATGATTTGTTATGAATATTGACACTCTCTGCGTCCAGGGCGGCTGGCAGCCGAAGAAGGGCGAGCCCCGCCAAGTCCCGATCTACGCCTCGACGACGTACAAGTACGAAACGAGCCAGCAGATGGCCGACCTCTTCGACCTGAAGGCGAGCGGCTACTTCTACACGCGCCTCGCGAACCCGACGAACGACCAGGTCGCGAAGAAGATCGCCGCGCTCGAAGGCGGCGTCGCGGCGATCCTGACGAGCTCGGGACAGGCCGCGTCCACGTTCTCGATCCTCAACCTCTGCCAGGCCG
>CAYNVE010000046.1:6230-9794 GCA_964400635.1 uncultured Lentisphaeraceae bacterium | reverse complement strand
GCTTTCTCGCGGATTGGCAAAATCGCGACGAACGCAGGAGCGGCAATCAGATGCGCGAGAGAATCGCAGGGATCATCTCCGCATCAAGCGTCGAGAACGCGAAGCATTTCTTTCCAAGGCAATTCAACGAAGCGCCAACGTGAATCAAAACGCACCCGTCAATGATCAGATATCGATCGTGAAACCGCTCTGACACCTTCACGGTCAGAGATCCGGCATACTGCTTGTTGAACTGTGCTACATCGACGTCGTGCAACCTCTGGCGACCACGCTCACAAACGACAACCGAGACGCGGACACCCGAACGCTTCTGCGCAACAAGAGGAAGACACGAATCGTCAAAATACGGATCGATGACAACGAGTTCCTTCTTCGCCAGGCGGACCAGACGCTTCATCTGAACGAACGCATCGTAGAACTCGCCATCGAAGAAGACCTTCTGCGGTGGGAACTTCTTCTCACCCATCGCGTCAAAGATCAACTTGAACCGCTCCTCGTTCCGAACTTGATTCGCATCGTTCCGAAGCTGGTCGGAAATCTGACGCTTCTCTGCCGCGTCAATCCGGACAAGCATCGGCGCAAGAGAAGACAAGGCGCGACGCATGTTCACGAAGGTGTTCATCAAACGAATGCTCGTCTGGACGGCCACATCGCTTTTCAAGACGCCGGACAGCATCGCAATGCCCTGTTCGGTAAATGCGTATGGCAACGCTGGCGAAAACCGCAGTCGATCAGGGTTATCACAATTTGTGATAACCTCGGAAAACTCCTCTTTCGTCAGCTGGAACCTGAAGTTTTCAGGGAAACGCTCGGCATTGCGCTTGACCGCCTGATTGAAAACGCCTGTCGTCACTTGGTACAAATCCGCCAAATCATGAGCCAACATGACTTGAACGCCACGAACAGTGTAGATGTGCGACCGAATCGCATCATCTCTCAATGCAACAGACTGGATTTCATTCATCTTACGCACTCCCCTTCATTTTCGTGATCAGTTCAAGCCGATCCGATTTTGTGAATCCCTTTTGGTCGTAGGCGGCGACGAGCTCCTGTAGAGTTCGATGGCGCGGGATAGGGAGAGAGAGATGGTTCATGAGACGGCTCACCCAAAGGAGGATCTTGCCGTAGAGGCTCTGGAAGCGCGTTGGCTTCGCGGCGGCCGACGGCGGAAGACCGAGAACACGCGACTCAAAGTCGTGCCAGATCGCACACGCCTCGCGCGAGAGGCTCACGCACATCGCGTCAAAGCCGTTCTTCGGCCGCGCCCACGGCCAGCCGCCCGAAAAGTGGATCGCCTTGATCGGTCCCTCGAAGGCGTAGCACTCGTGCGTGAAAAGGCCCCAGCCGTCAGGTAGAATCGCCGTGCGCCCATACGCGACGGCATTGAGGACATTCTGATCTAGCGCGACGGCATCAAGATGCTGACGCGCAAAATCAAAACACCGCGCCACGAGGCCCTCCTCACGGAATGCCTTGACGTTCATCGCGAGAAACCCCGAGCAGAGATATGTCTCGGCCGAGAACGGCAGGTTCTTCGCGCGGAAGTAGCGCGCATCGGGGCTCAAGTCCCCAAACGGATTCCGATGGCCCGCGAGAATCGCCCCCGCATCAAGCGACGCGAGCGTCTCGCTCGGGTTTCCAATAAAAAAGACATCGCAGTCCGAATAGAGGCATTGGTCAACATCCGCGAGAAGCTCAGGGATAAGAAGGCGCGCCCAAATGGCGCGCGAGCCGTTCGTCCAACAGGCGAAATCCGCGAAGCGGCGCATGTCGACACAGTGGCGCACGACCTCGACATGAAGGCCGACCTTCTCAGCGAGATGTCGAATCGTCGCCTCGTAGTCGGCCCACGTCGTGTCCGTAAGGCCGCAGTCGAGCACATGGACAACGGGCGTCTCGCACCCGCCGCGCATCGCGTAGACGGCACTCGCCGACGAGACGAGAAGTTGTCGGGCAAAACCGTTGTCGGCCGCGAAGACAAGGTGCATGAGAGGGCGTTCGCTCGACATCGTTCGTTCCTATCGGAAGCAGATGCGATTGATCATGGCATCAAAGTGCTCCGCGCCTGAGAGAATCTCAATCGCGATGCGCAGGTAGAGGCACTTTACAGGCGTCGTCTCGAAGCGCGGGAAGCGAACAGCGTCCTTCTCAGTCGTGACGAGCGCGTCCGCGCCCATGTCCGCCGTGCGATTGAGCGCATAGAGAATTTCGGCGGGCTGGTAGCGATGATGGTCGGCGTAGCGCTCGCACCAGACGACTTTCGCGCCCATATGGCGAAGCGAATTCTCAAAGCCCTTCGGTGAGGCGATGCCCGAGAGGGTGCAGAGCGTCTTGCCCTGCAAGAAGTCGAGCGGGAACGACTCGCGGCTCCAGACATCCTTCAGCACTTTCGGCGCGTGATTACATTCGACGATCGCGGCCTTCGCATTGTAGCGACGGACGAGCGCGCGCGCCGCCGAGACATCACCGCGGCACTTCGTGAGAAAGACGATATCGGCCCGCTTCAGATGGCGCGCTGGCTCACGCAGGATGCCGCGCGGCAGCATGTTGCCGTTGCCAATGGGGTTCGTCGAATCGACGAGAACGACCTCAACCGAATGACGAAGCTTCTGATACTGAAAGCCGTCGTCGAGGATGAGCGTGTCGCAGCCGAGTCGCTTGACGGCGTAGCGGCCCGCCTTCACGCGATTGCGGTCAACGACAACCGCGACGCCCGGCAGATTAGAGGCGAGCATGTAGGGCTCGTCGCCGCCCGTCTCCGAGTCGAGCAGGATGCGCCGACCGTCCGAAACAACGAGCGGCGGAGTGACGACGCCCGTCAGAAGGCGCTTCCAAAGTGGCGCTTCTTTGCGGCGGTAGCCGCGCGAGAGGATCGCGACCTTGCGCCCTTTCGCGGCGAGCGTGCGCGCGAAAAGTTCCGTGACGGGTGTCTTGCCCGTGCCGCCAGCCGTGACATTGCCAATTGAGATGACTTGCGTGCCGAGCGGGTAACGGCGGAGAAGGCCGATGCGATAGAAGAGACCGCGAATTGAAACAACCGCCGCGAAAACGACGCTCAAGCCCTTTAAGACGGCGAGGAGCGCGTTCACGCCCGCGTCATGACCCTTATCCGCGCCCTCCTCCTGGATGAGTTTCACCAGCGCGCTTTCAAGGCGTTCAACGCCGCTCGGACGAGCCTTGCGCATCTTCTTTCTAGTGCGCCATGAAGGGACTACCCGCCTGCGAGCCGAACGCGCGCAAGTAGATGTAGAAGCCGAAGTTCCACTCATCGTCGTAGGTGTAGCCATCGACGCGCTTGCAGTCGTTCTCGTATTCGACGAGGAAGCGGAAGCCGAGGCAGTCCGTCAAGTAGTCAAACCACGCGCCGACGCTATCGAGCTCGTTCTCATCAAGATCCCAGCGAACATAGGGCGAGAAGGCGAACCAGTCAACGGGCTGATACGTAAGCCCCGCGCGCGCCGTGTGAATCATCAGGAAGTTGAAATAGTCCTCACCGTCAGGTCGCCGCTGCGGCGATGACGAAAAGTCCCAGTAGCGCATGTCGCGCAGCGCGTAGGTGAAATC
>CAYNVE010000046.1:0-6130 GCA_964400635.1 uncultured Lentisphaeraceae bacterium | reverse complement strand
AGTCGCCGTCGAAGTCGGTCGCGCCGAACGAGAGAGCCGCGTAGACATCGAGGTCGAGCAGGGTCTCAAGATTCCCCTTCTCGTCGGGCGTGCTCCACGACTGGCGGAAGCCCGGCGTCAGACCGTAGTACGAATACGGCAAGTTGCGCGCGCGCCCCGCGAACTGATCCTCCCACGCGAGAGAGGCATCGAGGCTATCAAAGACGTACGGGCGGTTGTCTCCGTCATGCCCCGCGTAGCAGACCTCCTGAACGAGCAGGTCGAGATACGGCTCAACCGTGTGCGCGAGCGAGTCGCCCACCCAGCCCGTGCCGCGCGCGGCAAATGTGACGCCGCCCTCGAAAACCGAGCGGTACATCGCGTCCGCGCTCTTCGCCGCGCCTTTCCCCGAATAGTTGCTCTCGCCACTTTCCGACCAGTAGGTCCCGCGATAACCGAGGCGCGGCACGACGGAAAGGACATCGCCCGCCGTTCTGAACGGCGCGCTGAGACGATGATACGTGTCGAGACGAAACGCCTCGTAGTCGCACCAAAGCCCCGGGTTCGTTCCAAAGACCGGACCACGGCCGCTCCCATATTCCGCAAAGCGGCGATCGAGCCAACCTGCGCGGTTCTGCGTCTCATAGACAAAGGGCGTCGAGAAAACAGGCGTCGGGTTGAGATCCAAGTAAATCTCGGGGAGACGCTCCGTCGCCGCGTAGAAATCATTGAGCCGCCCCGATGCCTCAACGCCGAACGACCACGCGCTTTCGTTGTGCTCCCAAATAACCGCGCTATTCTCGTACGTCGCCCACTGATTGCGGATTTCAAAGAAGCCCTTGCGGATGAAGTCGCGCCTAAAGTCCGAGTCGGAATAGCGCATGGCGCGAACGACAACATGATCGCGCTCGGTCGCCTCCCAACGATGCTCGAACGTAAAGCCATAGCGCTGATCCGGAATCGTCGAGCCCCAGTTCGCGTCATGCGTGCGTCCCGATGAATCGTCATCGGAGACATCCTTATCCCACGCATAGTAGGCGCGAAGCTTGCCCGTGCCAAGGTTGCCGAGGTTCCATTCAAGGCGTTCGCCGAGGGCAAGGCCGCGCTTCGTGCGCATATCGAAGTCGGTTCCGCCTTTGAGCCACCACGTGTCCTCGCCATGGTTGTCGTCGCCGAGGAGGTGGTAGTTATAGCGCGTCAGGAGGAACGCGCCCCAGCCGCCCACATAGCCTGGCATCCACGCGAAGCCGCATGCCGTGTCGAGCGGATAGTAGAGGTAGGGCAGATAGAAAACGGGAATCTCGTAGAAATGGAGCCAGGCATCACGCACAACAACATGATCGCCTGGAGCATACTCGACCTCGCCCGTCACATTCCAGTGTGTCTCGCCAACATCATTCGTGCACGTCGTCACACACGTCTCGCGCGAGAGCGAGACGCGACCAGCGGCGTCGCGCTCAAGACTTTCGCCGCGCAGGGTGAGGACACCCACCTTCGCCTCGACATGCCCCGTCGCGCGCGCGGCCTTCGTCACATGATCGACGGCGACCTGATCGGCCTTGAACGTGAGACTCTCTTTGGGTGCACGATACGACTCGGCGTGAATCGCCTCCGCGCCAGACGACGCGAGGGCGAAAAGGCCGACGACGAGGAGGAGGGAGTTTTTCATCATGACTGCGAATAGAGGATCTGCGAGGTGGCGGCATCCTGAATGACGAACGACTCAGGATGACGGTGAAGCTCCGAGACAAACGTGAGGCGCGTGTCGAAGTCCTTCTGGAACTGCGCGAGGACCTGGCTATCCTCGGTGCGCAGACGCTGCATGACCTGCGGCGCGATGATAATCTTCGGCTCAAAGGGCTTCTTCGAGGCCTCCGCCTTCTTGAGCAAGCTCGTGAGCGCACGCTGGATGTCGACCGAAATCGCCATCGGCGAGCGCACCCAGCCGCGACCCTGACAGTAAGGGCACGTGGACGTATGCTGCGAGAGAATCGACGAGTCCTGACGCTGGCGCGACATCTCAAGGAGCCCGAGTTCCGAGATATCGAGGACATTCGTCCGCGCGCGGTCGCGACGGAGGCACTCCTTGAGGCGGCGGACAACCTCGCGCTGATGCTTGCGCGACTTCATGTCGATGAGGTCGAGGACGACGAGCCCGCCGATGTTCCTGAGGCGCAACTGACGCGCGACCTCCTCAACAGCCTCCAAGTTCACCTCACGAATCGCGTCTTCCTGACTGCCCGAGCCCTTGTAGTGGCCCGTATTGACATCGACCGCGATCAGAGCCTCGGTTTCGTCGATGACGAGGTAGCCGCCCGACTTGAGCAGCACCTTGCGCGCAAACGCGTCAGAGAGTTGGCGCTCAACGCCGTAGTGCGCGAAGATGCCCGATTGGCCGTCGTAGCGGCGAATCTTCGACTTCGCGCGGCGCGAGATCTGCCCCGCGAGAGCGCGCATCGCCTGATAACTCTTCTCATCGTCAATGACGATCGCGTCAACGTCCTCGGTGAGCCAGTCGCGCACGACGCGCTCGCAGAGATCTGGCTCTTGGAAAATGCAACACGGCGTGCGCAGATTCTTCGTGTTCGCCTGCATCTCGTTCCAGACGGCGAGCAAGTTGCGAAGATCGCGCGCGAACGCCCGCGCCGACGCGCCCGCGCCGACTGTGCGCACGACGAGCCCCACATTGTCGGGAAGCGGCAACTTATCGAGAATCTTCTTAAGGCGCTTGCGCTCGGGGCCATCCGAGATC
Source organism: uncultured Lentisphaeraceae bacterium (assembly GCA_964400635.1). GTDB lineage: Bacteria > Verrucomicrobiota > Kiritimatiellia > RFP12 > UBA1067 > UBA1067. Next base: position 3,399 of record CAYNVE010000046.1, on the reverse strand, counting down.
TTCTTTGAGACACCGCGTATCTTCTCGCCCGGCATCATGACGAGGTAGCGACCTGGAATGGAAAGACTCGCCGTCACGCGCGGGCCCTTTGTCGAGATCGGTCCCTTCGTCACCTGCACGATGATCTCAGACCCCGGCGGGTAGCGCTTGGCAATCTCCTCGTCCGAAAGGCGGCTCGACTTGCGCCCGCCGCGCCGCTCGGGGCGTTCTTCAACGTCATCTAGAATCGTGTCGGCGTCATTCGCCATATCCCAATAGTGGAGGAAGGCATTCTTGTCGAGACCAATGTTGACGAAAGCGGCCTGCAGATCGTTCTGCAGGTTCTGGATGCGCCCCTTGAAAACAGAGCCGACGAGGCGCTCCTCTTCGGGCCGTTCAACCATGAACTCCTCAAGACGGCCGTTCTCGGTGACGGCCACGCGCGTTTGGAGCCGCTCCACGTTGATGATAATCTCGCGCTTCATCTTTGAGCGCTTGAGCCAGCTTAAGATACCCATTTCACAAAGACCTTTCGTGATGTCAACGGCGCGACGCGCTCGGAGGCGCAGATCAGAAGCTCTGCCTCGCGGCGCGTCATGCCCCTCTGGTTCATTCCCCGCCCGAATGAGGCGGGGAATCTTTCAGCCCTCGCTCTCGAACGTGGGGCGCTTGCCCTTGTACCACCAGTACATGATCGGCGTCGCGATGAAGACGGACGAGAACGTGCCCGCGATGATGCCGATGAGCATGATGAGCGCGAAGTCAAAGATCGAGCCGTCGCCGAAAGCGAAGAGCGCGAAGACGGCGAAGAGCGTCGTCGCCGACGTGATGACCGTGCGCGAGAGGCAGTTGTTGATCGCTGCGTTGCAGAGGTCGTGGAACGACATCTTCTTGTCGTGATGCAACAGCTCACGGATACGGTCAAAGACGACGACCGTGTCGTTCACCGAGTAGCCGATGATCGTCAGAATCGCCGTGATGACGATGAGCGAGACCTGACGGCCACAAAGCGAGAAGAGGCCGAGCGAGATGAACGCATCGTGCGCGAGCGCGAGCACCGCGCCAAGGCCGAAGCCGAACTGGAAGCGGAAGCCGACGTAAAGGAGAATCGCGATGAGCGAGAAGAGAATCGCGTAGGTGCCGCTCTTCTTCAGGTCCGCACCAACCATCGAACCAACCTCGTCAACGGATGCCGCCTTGAACTGCGCATCCGGGAACGCCGTCTGAAGAAGCTTCGTGACGTGCGCGCCGACATCCTTGTTCTCAAGCGCCGCGCCCTTGACCGTCTCAGCCGTCTCGCCCGTCTTGACGAGGAGCGTCGCATTGCCGACGCCTTCCTGATACTGGATGACGGCCGCGTTATCAAACGCATTGATCGCCTTGCGGATTTCCGACGTGTCGGGCTTCGCGTCCTGATTCAGGTTGTAGACGATCGACGTGCCACCCGTCAAGTCGACGGAGAGAACCGATGCCTTGTTCGTCGCAAGGCGGACGGCGAAGATCGCCATCGTGATCACGACGAGGCCGAACGCGCACGGCACCGTGAACTTCTGCGCCTTCATGAAGTCGAACTTCGGGTTCTTAAAGAAACTCAGCATCTTGAACGGCTTCGTGCGATTCGGATCGACGCAGTGGTCGAAGACGAGGCGCGTGACAACGACGGCCGTGAACATTGAAACGACGACGCCCGCCGTGAGCATAATCGCGAAGCCACGCACCGGGCCCGTGCCGACCGCGAAGAGGATGACGCCCGTGATGATCGTCGTCAAGTTCGAGTCAAAAATCGCCGTGAAAGCGCGGCCGTAACCATTCTTGATGGCCGTGCCCGCGTTGTGGCCAGATTGGAACTCCTCGCGGATGCGCTCGAAGATGAGGACGTTCGCGTCAACGGCCATGCCGAGCGAGAGGACGAGACCCGCGATGCCTGGCATCGTGAGAACCGGCAACTGCATCGAGCCGCCACCACCCATCGAAGGATCGTGCGCGAAGACGCCGAGCACGTTCGCGCAAATGACGAGCGCCGTCGGCAGAAGCGCGATATCGAGGAAGAGCGCAATGTCGGCAACGAGACCCGAGCGCCAGTAATAGAAGAACATGAAGATCGCCACGAGCGCGAAACCGAGACCCGCCGCCCACTGCGCCGCCGCAATCGCGTCGTCACCCACCGTCGGGGCAACCGTCGTCTCGGCGAGAATCTTCATCGGCGCGGGCAACGCACCCGCGTTCAGCTCATTGGCGAGCTTCTGCGCCTCGGCCGCCGTGAAGTGACCAGTGATCTGACCCGACGAGCCAATCTCGCTCTGGATGACAGGCGCGGAGATGAGCTGGTCATCGAGGACAATCGCGAGCTGACGGCCGCGATCGGATGGATTCTTCGGCCCGTGCGCCTTGTAGTTGCGCGTGAGCGTTGCGAACTTGCGCCCGCCCTCGGCGTTGAGCTTGAATCCAATCGAGAGCTGACCCGTCGTCGGGTCGCGCTCGACCGCCGCCGAAACGAGGTCGCCGCCCGTCACCTTGGGATCGGTCGTGCGCGCGACGAAGTTCGGGCGGTAGATGCCGCTGCCCTCCTTCTCGAGCATAAAGCTGTAGCGTGCATCGGGCGATTCAAAGGCGGCGAGGCGCGCCGCGTAGCCCGGCGTCTTCGAGACGGTGGCCCAATTCTTCGGGTCGTTCGGATCCGTGATGCGCGCGTAGCCGTTGCCTGCCTTACGATAGCCCTCAGGCGCGGTCTCCTTCGAAAGAAGCTTAGCAACGAGCTGGTCATTGCGCGGATGGGTGAGGCGGAACTCAAGGTAGGCCGCGTTCTGAAGCGAGGCCTTCGCCTCCTTGCGCGTCTTCTCGTCGGCACCCGGGAGCTGGACGAGGAGACGATGCCCCTTCATGCCCTGAATAACGGGCTCATTTGTGCCCATCGCGTCAACACGGCGGCGAATGACCGAGATGATTGTGTCATCGCAACCCGTACGCCCGAGCATCTCGTCGATCTTACGTTCAACGGCGCCCTCCTCGTTCGTGATGGCGGGGTTCTCGGCGATGAGCGACTCGGCGAGCTTCTCGCGGTCGATGCCGAGCGTAAAGGACGTGCCGCCCTTCAAGTCAAGGCCGAAGCGGAGTTTCTCGGAGAGCGGGTGACAGACATAGAAGGACACGACGGCGACGAGGCCGAGAACGAGCCACTTCCAGATATTGTTGCGTGCAACGGAATCTTTTGACATGGTTTTTGTAAATCCTCTTAAGAGACTATTGAAAGACGATTATACCAAAACTTGCCCGCATTATCAATTGCCCGCGCGAAAAAAACGTGTGCGTGGCGTCCCTTTTTCTGCACCCGGAAAAGTGGTCGGACAGGAAAGAGGTTTGGGAAGGAAAAGTGGTCGGACGGACGAGATTTGAACTCGTGACCTTTTGCACCCCAAGCAA
>CAYNVE010000045.1:0-10519 GCA_964400635.1 uncultured Lentisphaeraceae bacterium | reverse complement strand
CCGTCGTTGTAGATCGCGAACGGCACACCCCAGTCCTTCTCGATGCGGAAGAACATATTCTGAGCCTGTTCGAACTTCGAGGGGTTCTTCTCTTTGATCGCGCGGAAGAGCGAGGCGATGCCCATCTTCTGGCCAACGAGCGTGCCCGCCGTCGAGCCGCCAATCGCGTCAACGCGCGGCAGCGCGGCCGCCGCCTCCTTAAGCCCCGCCGTCAGTTTCGAGTAGTGATACTCGGGGTCGGCGTTGTTGCGCGGATCCCACGGGAACTCCTTCGAGAAGACGACCTTGCCGTTCTTGAGCGCGGAGATCTTGAAGTCGGACGCGCCGAGGTCGAAGCCAATGCGGCAGCCATCGGCGACCGTCTTGACGAGCGCGGGCGTCTCATTCATCTCGGGCATCTTCTTAAGCGGCACGATGCACGTCTCGACGGGACGGCCATAGATCGACGAGAAGAAGTCGTAGTCGAAGGCGCGCGCGCCCTTCTTCGTGTAGGCCTTCGCGACGGGGCCGACGACCTTCTCGGGACCCGCGAGATAGAGCTTCCAACCACCCGCCGACCAGACGATGAACTTCGCGATACGATCCACGACATGCGAGACGAACTTCGTCGCCTCGGGGTCGAGGCGCTTCGGAATCGGCAGGTCGTAGCGATAGACCTTGCCATCCTCACGCTCCCACGCGATGGCCACGATTTCGGCGTTGGCCTTCTCGCCGATGCCATCGTAAACCTGCCACAGCGCGCTCATCGGCGCGATGAACTCAGAGTGCCCGCACGAGCAACCCTTCTTACCACACGAACATGCCATGATTTGACTCCTTTTCCTTGATGTTTGCCTGTTGACTAAAAGTGTATCATATTTCCGCGTCACGACGCAAGTTGGTCGAGGCGCGTCGTCTCACCGAAGACGATGAGCCGATCATCGCCTCGGACGACCTCGTCGGGCGTCGGCACAACGACGACGCGCGGTTTTTTCGCGTCCTCGACGGCGCGACGGATGCAGAGAACGGTGAGCCCCGTCTTTCGGCGGAAGTCCGACTTCGCCAGAGAAAGCCCCACGAGCGACTCGGGCGCGGCGATCTCGGCGATGGAGCAGCCTTCCGAGACCTCGAAGAAATCGATGACATTGTGGTTCACGATCGAGAGCGCGAGATGATGCGCCGAATCGCGGTCGGGGTAGACGACCGAGTCCGCGCCGACGCGCCGAAGAATCTTGCCGTGAAGCTCGCTCGTCGCCTTTGAGACGACGTTCGCGACACCAAGTTCCTTGCAGTTGGCCGTCGCCATGACCGAGGCCTCCATGTTTGAGCCGATTGCGACAACGACCGCGTCGCACGTGCCAAAGCCCGCCTCCTCCAGGACATGCGGCTGCGTCGCGTCGCCTTGAAGCGCCGTCGCAAACTCCGCCGCCTGCTGGACGGCGGGACGGTTGCGGTCGATGAGGAGAATTTCCGCGCCTGCGTTGGCGAGCGACTCCGCGAGGGTCAGGCCGAAACGCCCCGCGCCGATAATGCCGATGCGCTTCATTTAAGCTCCATCTTGCGGGCCTCGCGAACGAGCGCCTGCGAATAGGGGTGGGTTGGATGCGAGAAGAACGCCGCGGGGTCGTCCGAGGTCTCAACGACGCGGCCGCTTTTCATGACCGCGAGTTTCGTCGCCATCTGCGAGACGACACCGAGGTCGTGCGTGATAAGGAGGATGGCCGAGTTGGCGCGGTGGAGACTCTTCATAAGCTCCAGCACCTGCGCCTGCACGGTGACATCAAGAGCCGTCGTCGGCTCGTCGGCGATGACGAGGTCGGGGCCGAGCATCAGCCCCATCGCGATCATGACGCGCTGTTGCATGCCGCCTGAAAGCTCATGCGGATAGGCCTTCGCCCAGGTGAGAGGATCCATCGTCGAGTGACCGCGCACTTTACCGAGCCACGTGAGCGCGAGCTCCCGCGCCGCCGCGCGCGAGACGTCCTCGTGCAAGAGAACGGTCTCGACGAGCTGGTCGCCGATGCGGTGGAGGGGCGAGAGCGAGCCCATGGGGTCCTGAAAGATGACACCCATCTTCTTGCCGCGCAGGTGCCTGAGACGCTTTAAGGGCATCGAGAGGATTTCCTCGTCATCGAGGAAGATGCGCCCCTTCGGGTAAAACGCGGGCGGGCTCGGCAGAAGGCGCGCGACACTCATCGCGACCGTCGACTTGCCCGAGCCCGATTCGCCGACGATGCCGAGAATCTCGCCGCGCTCAAGCTTGAGCGAGACGTCCATCGCGGCGGGCGTGACCGCGCCCTCGTCGTTGCGGTAGGAAACATCCAGATCTTCGATTCTAAGAAGCATGAGGCTTGAGGAGAGGGTTGTTTTCTAAATGTGCTCGGGCGCGTCGATGCCGAGAAGGCCGAGGCCCGCCTTGAGGACGCGGCCAAAGAGCGCACAGAGGCGAAGGCGCGAGGCGCGCAACGCCTCCTCGCTCTTCAAAATCGGCGCGTTCTGGTAGAACGAACTGTAGAGTTGCGCCGTCTGAAAGAGAAAGTCCGCCAAGACCGACGGCTTGTACGCCTCGGCCGCGCGCACGACCGCGCCCGGAAACTCAAGAAGCGCGAGCGCGAGACGGCGCTCCTGGGGCGTCGAAAGAACAAAGGGCGTCGAAGAAACGTTTGCTTCACCGCCCGTTTGACCGGCCTTCTCCAAGAGCGAGCACACGCGCGCGTAGGCATACTGCAAATAAGGCCCCGAGTTGCCTTCAAGCGCGAGCGCTTTATCCCAACTAAAATCAATGTCGGTCGCAGGATCATGCGAGAGGTCGGAATACTTGACCGCGCCGATGCCAATCGCCGTCGCGAGCGCGTGCGTGCCGCCACGATCCTTCACAATCTCATAGGCGCGGCGCTCGGCCTCAGAAAGGAGGTCGTCGAGGCGAATCAAATTCCCCTCGCGCGTCGAGATTGCCTTGCCCTGATAACTCATGAGACCGAACGGCACATGGACGAGTTGCACCGTGTCATAGCCCATCTTGCGCGCGATCGAGAACCACTGCTTGAAATGGAGTTGCTGACGCGCGTCTGTCACGTAGATGATACGCTCAGGGTCGTAGTCTTTGACGCGCGACTCGACGCACGCTAAGTCACTCGTCGTGTAGTTGTAGCCGCCGTCCGACTTGCGGACAATGGCGACGCCGAGTTTCTCGGCCTCCAGGTTCACGACGAGCGCGCCCTCCGACTCCACGGCAAGGCCCATCTCCTGAAGACGCTTGACGACCTGCGGCATCTTATCGTTATAATAGGACTCACCGCGATACGTGTCAAACTTCACGCCGAGCATCTGATACATACGCTCGAACTCGTTGATCGAGATCTCAATGAATTTCTTCCAGAGCGCGAGATTCTCCGCGTCGCCCTGCTGGAGTTTCACGAGCTCGCGCTTGCAGGCCTCCTTCCAAAGCCCATCCTCCTCTTTCGCCTTTGCGGCGGAAAGAACATAGCACTTCTCGAGATTCGCGACCGTGAGATTCTCGCGCTCGTCCTGCGTGAGGCACTCGCGATAGCCCTTGATGAGGATGCCGAACTGCGTGCCCCAGTCGCCGAGGTGGTTGTCGGCGACAACATCGTAGCCGAGCGCGCGAAAGATGCGGTCGAGCGCGTTGCCAATAACGGTCGAGCGAATGTGGCCAATGTGCATTTGCTTGGCGGCATTCGGCGAAGAGTAGTCAATCACGATCTTCTTGCCCGCGCCCGTCTGCGGGATGCCGTCTTTCGGCGCGACATCAAGCGCGGCGAGCTGCGCGGCGAGGAAGTCACCCGAGACCGTCAGGTTGAGAAACCCAGGCCCCGCCACTTCGACCTTCTCAAACGCGGCCTCGCCCTTCAGCGCGTCCGCGACGCCCTGCGCAATCGCGCGCGGGTTTAAGTGAAGCGTCTTCGCCAGTTTCAACGCGTCATTGCACTGGTAGTCGCCGAACTTCGGGTCCGTCGCGGGCAACACGCGCAGGGCGGAGACCTCCGCCTCGGGATAGGCCTTCTTGAATGCGGCCTTGATAATCGTCGTCAGATCCATCTTATCGTTCTTTCGTTACACCCTACTATTTTAGCAGATAATCGCGTCGCTTTCACCAAGAAGTCCCGCCGCGCCCGCCAGGAGGAGACCGTAGTTGACAATCGGGACGCCGCTCGCGCGCGCGAGGCCGATGCGGCGCATCATCTCGCGGCGCGTTAGCATACACCCACCGCACTGGACGATGAGATCAACGCTGCCGTCAAGCGGGAAGCCCGCGCCCGAGGCGAAGGAGAGATCCAAGCCCGTCGCGCCCGAGATTTTCTCAAGCGCCTTCGGAATCTTCGTCATGCCGATGTCGTTGCACTGGCGATGGTGCGTGCAGCCCTCGGCAATGAGGACGCGCGCACCCGCCTTCAGACACCGCGCCGCGCGAAGCCCCTCAAAAAAAGCGGCAACATCACCCTTCTGGCGCGCGAAAAGAATCGAGAATGAGGTAAGGCGAATCGCGCCGTTCGCCGCCGCGCGCGCCGCGTCCACAATTTTGCTCACGGCGCGGAACGCCTGCGAGTCGGTGACAACGAGCGTGTCGCCGCCGCGCTGGAGGACGAGGGGAAGTTCCTCCACTTGGCAAACCTCGCATGTCACATGGCGATCTAGGCATGCACGGATGACCTGAACTTGTGGCAGGATGAGACGCCCCTTCGGCGCGGACTCATCAATCGGGCAGACCGCGACGACGCGCTCGCCCTCTCGAACAAGCCCGTCCAGAAGATCAGGCGTCTCGTCGACGAGGTTCAGCGCGGCGATCTTCTTCTTTAAGTCCTCGACCACGTCACCGCGCCGATACACGAGCATCGCAACATGGCGCGCGGCGCATGCGTCGACGAAGCGGCGGTACCACGGTGACGACTCGTCCGCCGTCTCGCCCCAAACCCAAACGGCAACATCCGCCGTCGCGAGGACGGCGAGCGATTTTTCGACGCGCGCCTCGCCAAGCGCGCCCACATCGTCAAGCCCCGCCGTATCCGTAACGAGGCAAGGCCCGAGCGGCAGAATCTCCATTGCCTTCGAGACGGGGTCGGTCGTCGTCCCAGGCGTGTCGCTCACAATCGCAAGCGGCTGATTCGTGAAGGCGTTGACGAGCGTTGACTTGCCCGCATTGCGAAGGCCAAAGAACGCAATCGAGAGGCGGTTCGCGCGCGGCGTCTCATTCAGGTCGGCCATCTTTAGGGCGTCTCCTTCGCCGCATCAAAGGCGTTGAACTGGTTCATCGCCTCATTCACGCCCTTCGTGACGAGAATCTTGACGGCCTTGACCGCCTCCTCGACCGCGCGATCCATCACGCGGCGCGACGCGGGATCAAATTTGCCGAGAACATGCGCGACGACATCCGCGCGATCTTTGCCGACACCCAGTTTGAGACGGACGAACGCATCCGTCCCAAGCCGCTCCATGATGTTCCGAACGCCGTTGTGGCCGCCCGCGCTCCCCCCCTTGCGCACGCGCAGTCGCCCGAGCGCCATATCGATGTCGTCCTGCACGACGACGAGGTCTTCGGCCGTCGCGTTCTGATACTTGACGAGCGGCGCGATTGACTCGCCCGAGAGATTCATGAACGTCTGGGGCTTCACAAGAAGGCACGCGATGCCACCAATCGAAAGACGCGCAACGAGGCCCTTGAACGCGCGCTTCTCTTCCCACGCAACGCCCGCCTCGCGCGCGAGCGCGTCCACAACCTCAAACCCGATGGAATGGGGCGTGTTGGCGTACTGCGCGCCGGGATTGCCGAGACCTGCGATGACGCGCATTATTTCACCAGCTTGCGCAGATACTGCCCATACGTCGACTTGCCATACGTCTCGGCGAGCGCCTTGAGCTGCGCGTCATCAATCCAACCGCGCTCCCACGCAATCTCCTCGAGGCAACTCATCTGAAGACCCTGCCGCTCAACAATGGCGCGCACGAAGTTCGTCGCATCCGCGAGGGATTGGTGCGTGCCCGTGTCGAGCCAAGCGTAACCGCGCCCCATTTGGACAACGCGCAACTCGCCGCGTTCAAGGTAGGCGCGATTGACATCAGTGATCTCATATTCGCCGCGCGCCGAGGGCTTCAAGTTTGCCGCGATTTCGACGACGGAGTTCGGGTAGAAGTAAAGACCGACGACGGCGTAGTTCGACTTCGGCTTCGCGGGCTTCTCCTCAAGCGAGAGCACCTTGCCGTCCGCGTCAAATTCGGCGACACCGTAACGCTCGGGGTCGGAGACGCGATAACCGAAGATCGTCGGCGCGGACGAGGAGGAGACTTCTTGGAGCATCTTCGCAAGCGCGTCGCCATAGAAGATATTGTCACCCAGGACGAGACAGACATCGTCATCGCCGATGAACTCGCGCCCGAGGACGAACGCCTGCGCGAGGCCGTTCGGCGTCTCCTGCACTTTGTAGGAAAAGCGCATGCCGAGTTGCGAGCCGTCGCCGAGAAGACGCTCAAACATCGGCAGGTCCACGGGCGTCGAGATAATGAGCACCTCGCGAATGCCGGCGAGCATGAGCGTTGAGAGCGGATAAAAGACCATGGGCTTGTCGTAGACGGGCAAGAGCTGCTTCGAGACGACGCGCGTGAGCGGATGAAGGCGCGTGCCCGCGCCGCCCGCCAAGATGATTCCCTTTCTCATGGACGAGTTCTCCTTTCTTTCCGGCTTTCCGCCCTAAAGCCCCGTGAACTGGCCGACGAGCAGAATGACGCCCGCCTTCTCGTGGTAGACGAAGAAAATGAAGGGGCGGTTGAAAATAAGCTTCTTCACATTGGGCGTCAGGGGGACGACCTCATCGAGGGGCTTTTCTTTAAGCGGCGTCTCGTACGCGCCGTTCTCGGCGAGGCGGAAGCGCGCGTACTGAAGGTATTCGCCTTGACGCGCGTTCCCCGCGACATGGACGAGCGGCGTCAACGGCACGCGAAAATGACGAAAGAGGCCCGTCATATCAAGGCACGAGGAGACATCGAGGCGCGGCAGAACAATCGCGCACGGCCCTCGACTCGGTGCCTCGCCCTCGTAACGCGACGAGGGGGCGAGAAGCGCCATCGCGCGCTCGGAGGTGAGCTCAGCGCGGACGGACGCGAGATCCTGCTTCTCATGCGGCAGGATGGCGTAGAAAGAGGCGTCGCCTTTAAGCGGAATCTTCAGAAGCGTGTAGGCACGACGCTCCCACGTCTCGGCGACGCGCACATCGGCCATTGCCGTGACGGACACGACATTCGTCCCGCTCGCGAGGTGAAAGAGAATGTCGCGCGTATTGTCCGTCGGGAACGGGTCGCGGAAGGCCGCATCAAGCGCAAAGAGGTCATAGAAGGAGTATTTGTCGGTATGAACGCCGCGGTGTGTCAGACGGAAGTTCTCCATGCGTCCTTCCATCATCGCTCGAAACCACGCCTCCGCGCCGTCTGGCGCGTCACAGCGTATGACCTCGCAGCCGTATTCACGCGCAAAGTGCTGGCGGTCGGCCGCGCCCGCCGTCGTGATATCGGGCACACAGAAGCCGCGCGCGGCGAGGCAGGCATAGCCATTCGTCTGGGTCTGAACCTCGGCGATGAGCGCGCGGTAGGCACTGGCGAAGTCAACGTAGATGCCCATGCGCTCGGTGATGTCGGCCTTCGGAATCGTCGGCAGAGCCTCCGCAACAAGAACGCAGTCAATCTCGAAGGAGTAGGGCGAGAAGGCCAGATTCTTCGCATAGGAGAGCGGATAGGCGCGGTTAAAGGCATCCGCGCCGATCGCAACATGGCGCACCGCAAAAGCGGAGGGTGCGAGGGCGAACGCGAGCGCGGCGACAAGAAGTCTCTTCATACGAACGCTACCTCCCGATGGCGAGACGCTCGGCAAGGCGCGCAGGAAGGCCCGCCTTCAGAACCTTCTCTTGCGCCGCCGCGACATCATATTCAAGCCGACGGAAGCGAATCGTGCGATCCTTCGGCGTGTAGAGCGCGTAAGCGGCGCGCGGGTCGCCGTCGCGCGGCTGGCCGACGGAGCCGACGTTGATGAAATACTTGCGCCCGATCGGCAGCTTGAAGTCCTGCGCGTCGATGCGATAGACCGAGTCGAGCTGCTTCTCGTAGATCATCGGGCAGTGCGTGTGGCCGTGAAAGCACAAAGGCGTCATCTGATGCGAGAAGTTCGCCTCGGCCTGCAGGTGGTCAAAGACGTAACCGAAGGCACCGGGATTATCGAGCGTCGCGTGGACGAGCGACATGCCCATCTTCGTCACGGAAAACGGCAGCGACGAGAGGTAGACGAGTTCCTCCTTGGAAAGTTGGTGGCGCGTCCACTCAATGACGGTCGCCGCGTGCGGATTAAAGTCGTCGAGGCGCTGGCATGTTGAGACGTAGAAGTCGTGATTCCCCATCACGACGGGACAGCCGAGATCACGCACGATCTTCAGGCACTCGCGGGGGTTCGCGTTGTAGCCGACGACATCGCCCGTGCAAAGAAAGTCCGTCACGCCCTGGGCGCGACAGTCGTCCAACACGACCTCAAGCGCGTCGAGGTTCGCGTGAATGTCGCCCAAGATGGCAAAGACCTTCTCCATGTCGCGCTTCCCCCTCCCTATCGCCTCATCAGAAGCCCGACGAGATGGAAGTCCTCGGGCACCGTCACCTTGACGTTCGGCTTGAAGCTCTCGACGATCTTGACCGAGCCGCCCGCCATCTCAACCGCCTGACAATCGTCCGTCACCTCCGTCTTCGGCGGCAACTTCGCGTAGGCGTCGCGCAGCGTGCGCACATCGAAAGCCTGCGGCGTCTGAACGGACCAAAGGTGCTCGCGCGACACAGTCTCGGTGACGGTCGTCCCCTTCGCGCAACGCTTGAGCGTGTCAACGACGGGGCGGCCGATCGTCGCCGCGCCGCCGCGCTTCACCGCCTTGACGACCTCGGCGATCATCTCGCTCGTCACGCACGGGCGCGCCGCGTCGTGAATGACAACGGTGCGCGTATCGGCATCGCACGCGGCGAGCCCCGCCTGCACCGACTCTTGCCGGCGCGCGCCGCCCGAGACAATCTGCGCCACCTTGGAGATGCCGAACATGCGCACAACGGCCTTTGAAGCGAGCAACTGCTCCTTGCGCACGACGAGGACGATTTGGTCAACTTCGCTCGTACGCTCAAACGCGAGAAGGCTCCACGCCACGACGGGCTTGTCACAGAGCGAGAGAAACGCCTTGTCGACGCCCTCGCCCATGCGGGTCGACTTGCCGCCTGCGAGAATGATTGCCGTTGTCATGTCATCACTCCTTTCGTTTTCGTTAGACGAGGTTCTTGCCGCAGCACTTCTTGTACTTCTTGCCCGAGCCGCACGGGCACGGGTCGTTGCGCCCGACGGCGGCACGCGGCGCGGTGGGCGCGGCGGTCATCAAGGGCGCGCGCGTACTCTGCGCGGCGTGGTTCTCGCGCATCATCGAGGCGAAGACATCGCCAACGGTCTTCGCGCGCGGCTCGGCGGACGCGGCGGGGGCGGGGGCCTTCGCCTCGGTGTCAAAAGCATCGGCGTTCGTCTCGACCGCGCGCATCTTCGCAAACGCGGCCTGGAGACGCGAGGGTGTCGCGCAACGGAACATGCTCGTCGCGACCTTCGTCTTGATGGTCGACATGAGCGACTCAAACATCTCGAAGGCTTCTTTCTTGTATTCGATGAGCGGGTCGCGCTGACCGTAGGCGCGCAGGTTCACGCCCGTTCTTAAGTCGTCCATCGCGCGCAGGTAGTCTTGCCACTCGCGGTCGATGACCTGCAAGAAAACGCCGCGCTCCATGTAGGGGAGCACCTCCGCATCCTCCGCCCGACACTTCGCCTCGTAGGCCTCCTCAACGCGCTTCATGACGAGCGCGCCCGCCTCGGCGGGGCTGCCCATGAGAGGCCGAATCTCCTCCTCCGTCACCGTAATCGGGAAGGTCACGCCCAGCCAGTTCATGAAGTCGAGAAGCGAGCCATCCTTCTCATCAAAGAGATAGTGCTCGGCCTGCGTGAGGACAAGGTCGTTCATCACGTCGAGGATGAGGTCGTGCACCGTCACGGCATCGCCCATGAGCACGCGCCCACGCAACTCGTAGACGACCGAGCGCTGCTTGTTCATGACATCGTCATATTCGAGCGTCCTCTTACGCACGGCGAAGTGTTGCTGCTCGACGCGACGCTGGGCCGTTTCGACGGAGCGGTTGAGCCACCTGTGCTCCATGACCTCGCCCTCCTTGAGACCGAGGCGCTGCATGATGCCCGAGATCTTCTGCGAACCAAAAAGGCGCATGAGTTTATCTTCGAGCGAAATGAAGAACTGAGAGCTCCCGGGATCGCCCTGACGCGAGCAACGGCCGCGCAACTGGCGATCAATGCGCCGCGACTCGTGGCGCTCGGAGCCGATGACGTGCAGGCCGCCGACTTCCGCGACACCCTCCCCGAGTTTGATGTCGGTGCCGCGGCCCGCCATGTTCGTCGCGATCGTCACCGCGCCCTTCTGGCCCGCGAGCGCGACGATCTCCGCCTCGCGCGCGTGGTTCT
>CAYNVE010000044.1:0-10669 GCA_964400635.1 uncultured Lentisphaeraceae bacterium | reverse complement strand
TCACGCGCAAGATCACGAAGAACGCCGACTGCACGAGCGACGTCGCGAACACGACCGAGGTCGAGAAGGGCGTCAAGAGTTCCGTCGTGACGGTGCGCAAGACGCTGCGCGGCACGGTCAAGACGACGCTCGACCGCAACCAGGCGACGGCGGCGGAGACGACGGGGCTGTCCGTCGGAGACGAGGTGCGCGTCGAGAAGACGCCCGGCGGCCTCTACAACAACACGAAGTCGGGCGTCACGGCCGAGGCGGCGGGAGAGATCGTGAAGTCGTGCGAGGACTCGGGCGCGGTCGTCCATACGGACGTCGTGACGAAGAACGAGACTTCGGCGGCGGATATCACCCACGACACGGCGAGCGTGAACGTCGTCAAGCGCGTGACGTCGCGCCGGACGGAAGAGGGGACTTACGACAACGAGACGCGCACGACGACCTACAAGCCCGCGACGACAACGGCGACGACGACGTGGCCACTGGAGAAGATCGTCACGACGGTCGTGCATCACGACACGGAGCTGAATCCGACGGCGAAGCAGGGAACGGCGAGCGCGTCGCCCGACGACGCCGGCGCGGCGACGACGACAGTCTCCGAATATACGCCGGAGGCGTTCGAGACGGACTGGATCACATGGACGTCGACGACGAAGACGCCTTCCGGCACGAGCACCTACAAGCACGGAATCAAGATCTTCGCGAACCTCACGAAGGAGAAGCTCGAGAACATCAAGCCGTCCGGCTCGGACGTGAGCATTAGTGCGCACGTAAACAAATACGCGCTTCTCGACGGCGTGATCTCGTATTCCGACCTCACGAGCTGGACGAGGGACAGCAGCGCGTCGAGCGGCGGCTCCCGAGAAGGAAGCGCGACGTTCTACCAATACAAGACCGACGCGCTCGGACGGCTCTGGCAGCGCACGGCGACCGTCAGCACCATCGCGTATGTCGGAAGCGGGAACGAGGGCTCTGAGGCGTCGTCCCGCGCGAACATCAATCTCGTCAGCGGAATGTCGCTGCCCTACCGCACGTACGCGAAGAGCGCACCGACATTCGGAAACTGGACAAAGGTATAAGCCATGATCGAAGACGAACACAAGACGGACTTCACGGCGAGCGTCGGCGTCAACCTGACGCACGACCTCTCCATCGGCAACGCAATGGCCGAGAGCGCCCTGCCCGACGAGGGTGGCAACGGCGGCACGGGCTTCGGCGACTTGAACTGTCCGCCGCGCCTGGCGGCGTTCTCCGTCTACTACGACGACACCTCGAAGTCGCTGAAGATGGTCGATCCCCAGGTCGTCGTCTGCGGCAAGGAGGTCACGTGCGAAGCGCTCGCGAAAGTTGAGGACGGCATCTACTACTGCAACGTCCGGCGCAACACGTCGAGCAACGAATACGAGGCCAAGGTCGAACCGGTCATGGCGATCGACTCTGCGGACAGCAAGGCCGTCTGCTCGGTCAAGCTCTTCAAGCTCGAAGGAGAGGAATTCACCCAGTATCACGCGGGCGTGATCGCGCTTTACGACATCGGCGCGAAGCTCGTGGTTCAGGGCAAGGAGTCTACAGGTTCGGTCACGCTCGACGCGAGCGGCAACAGTCCGAAGCTCTCCATCGTCAAGGACGGCAAATCCATTACCATTGACGAGAGCGTCCTGGAGAGCGGCGACGAAAGCGCAATGTCGATAAAGACGATCAAGTGGCCGAAGAAGGCGACGGAGGAAGACTCCAGCACGACGTCGAGCACGCACATCCTCGCCGGCAAGGACATCGACATCTCGGACCTCACGGGGACGGACTACAGCGCCGACACGGGGATCAAGATCAGTGACGGCGATGACGGTGGCAAGAAGATCAAGAACATGGGCGTGCTATCGATCGCGTTCGGGAACAACACACAGCAGTCGAACGGCGTGCTCAAGATCGTCGGGGCGGAAGGTTCGGGACTCGAGGTCACGGGAACGAACTTCTCCGGAGCCGGCGAGGACGGGCAGGCGGTGGACTACACGAACGGCACGTGCAACTTCGACCTCAAAGGCCGTGGCGAAAACGACGAGTTCGCGGTCAAGACCGTCACGCTCCCGAAGAAGGACGACTCGGAGGAGGGGGCGGCGAGCACGGTCAAGGTCCTCGCCACGGGCGACATCGACCTGTCCGGCCTCGGCGGTGGTGTCACGATCGAGAAGGTGGACGGCGACGACAACATCATCGACATCACGCCGCCGTCCGGGGAGAGCAAGGCGTACAAGCTGAAGGTCCCCAGGGGCGTGACGAGCATAGAGGGCGAGGGCAGCGTTACCGTGACGAAAGGAGCCGAGGGCGCCGTGACGATCTCCGTCGAGGACAAGGACACGACGTACACGGACGGAGACGGGATCAGCATCGGCTCCAATAACACGATCTCGAACACGGGCGTCCTGTCGCTCGGGACGTCGTCGTCGTCGTCCAGCACGCTGACCGGCGACGTCAAGATCACGGCGAACGCGTCCTCCGGCCTGACGACGTCGGTCTCCAGCAACAGCATCGAGATCGACCTCAAAGACCGTGGCGAGAACGACGAGTTCGCGGTCAAGACCGTCACGCTCCCGAAGAAGGACGACTCGGAGGAGGGGGCGGCGAGCACGGTCAAGGTCCTCGCCACGGGCGACATCGACCTGTCCGGCCTCGGCGGTGGTGTCACGATCGAGAAGGTGGACGGCGACGACAACATCATCGACATCACGCCGCCGTCCGGGGAGAGCAAGGCGTACAAGCTGAAGGTCCCCAGGGGCGTGACGAGCATAGAGGGCGAGGGCAGCGTTACCGTGACGAAAGGAGCCGAGGGCGCCGTGACGATCTCCGTCGAGGACAAGGACACGACGTACACGGACGGAGACGGGATCAGCATCGGCTCCAATAACACGATCTCGAACACGGGCGTCCTGTCGCTCGGGGTGTCGTTGTCCGACAAGCAGACCGGCGACGTCAAGATCAAGGCGAGCACCGGGTCTGGTCTGCAAACCTCAAGCATTAGTGGTGCTATTATGCTTGACCTCGCGGGGCGTGGCGACGCGTCGTTGTCTGTTCATTCTCTCAACGTCGTCCAAGGGAGCTCCCACTCTACACACAAGTTTCTCAGCTCGTCCGACGTGTCCGTTTACCGTACGACTATCCAGGCTTCGTCCGACTCCGACAACATTCTTACTGTTGACGGCTCGGTGGAAAAGGGATATTCGTTGAAAGTCCCGTCCGGCGTTACGAAGATCAATGCTGGAACCGGAATTACCATCTCACCGGAAAACGGAACGGGCGCTGTCACGATCTCAAGCAAAAACCCGGAGACAACAGGGTATTCCGGCAGTGTCAGCGTCCTCACCGAGGTCTCTTATGCTCATCCAAATCTTCAGATGACGACCGTATCCTTGACGATAGAGAACGGTCTCGTGACGAGCGTTGGAAGCGCAACGACTACAACCTGGCATACCGCAGTTGAGGAGACGACGTAATGGCACTCGGCGACCTTTGCTACAAGTCCGGCGGCAGTGCGCTCTGTTTCAAGTCTGGTGGCACCTCGCTTGTCTACAAGACCGCTCCGACATGCGAGGTTCGGATTGAGTTCACTAAATCATACACGTGCGCTAAATACAGCCAATACCACGAGCTAACGACAAATTTTAAAGTTTTCCTCGCCCAAAATTGCGACTGGGAGAGAACGGGGTCGTATAAGATTCCTTACACAGGTGGTACCAACAGCCAGTACGTCTACAAAGTCAAGGCACGGGGAGAAGCATGCTTCGCCGTGACTTGCACAGCGACTACGCCATGTTCAGACCAGACGGAGAAGTGCTTCTGGTGGAATCTTGTTGTTCGTGTCGGAGGCAAGATAGTGCTGAACGGAGACGAGGAGTACAAGGCGAACGGCATGCTGCGACGGTTCAACGTGTACTTCGATTCAAGCGGGTATCCGACCAAACTTGAATGAGCATAACAACGTCGCGTGAGTAGGCATTTGAACGCATCGGGGTTGTTAGAACAAATCGCACCGGCAACGGCCGTCGCAAAATATGGTATAATACGCGCCGTTTTCGCGCAGTAGACAGTTTGCAAACATTGTTCGGACATAGCGAAGTGTCAACAAACTGTCAACAGCATTGAAACAACAAAGGAAATATAAGGGATTGTAGCTCAACTGGACAGAGCAGTATTGTTGCTATGTAGATTGAGTGGATAATTTGCGGAAAGTGAAAAATATTGAATAATGCCCTTGCAATTCGGCGGCGGATTATGATATAATGTAGACATCTTGAAACGGCATTGTGGCGTGAGTTAGCGTCAAGTGGCGTGGATAGTGGCAACAAACTGTCAACAAGAAGTTAACATCGGGAGTGGTATGTCGATGGAAACTGCAAGCAAGGGCGCGGCCTCGAAGCCGCGCGTCTGGAAGAAGCTCGACCGGGCGATCTACGCCGTCGGTGAACTGAAGGTCGTCTACTTCAGGATCATGGTCAACGGACGGCGCGAGATGATGAAGGCGCCGATCCAGGGCGCGGCGGCCATCGGGCCGAACGGGCGTCCGACGAACGAGCTGAAGAAGGCGTGTCTCGCCTGGCGATACGCGCTGATGAACAAGGACTACTACGACCAGCAGGAGAGCCGCAAGACGAAGGTGCCGTCGTTCGCCAAGCTGATCGAGCTCTACGAGGACGCGGCGTCCGCCGAGCAGCTGAAGAGCGGATCGCCAGAGCCGCGCACGGTCGACAGCGCGATGCGCTACTTCAGGTATCTCGTCGCCGGATGCGGCTACGACCTGTCCGAGCCGTGCTCGAAGCTGAAGACGTCGGACATCGACGCCTACGTCGTGAAGACGATCAAGGCGGGGGCGACGCCGACGACGGCGCTCTCCTACGCGACGAGCTGCAAGAGCGTGACGGCGAGGTGGGCGCTCCCCTACTACGCGAACGAGGGCTACGAGGTCGCGCCCTACGTGATGCCCGTGGTCAAGAACCGCAAGCCGCCGCGCTACGAGAGGCCGAGCCAGGCGACGCTCGACGCGGTGGAGGCGTGGTATCAGGGGCTGTGGAAGGGCGAGGGCATGACGGCGCGAGACTGCAAGGTGTGGTTCTTCGTGACGATGATGCTGCGGTTCGGCGTCCGCAACGGCGACGTCGGGCGGATCACGATGCAGAACTTCGTGACGAAGGACGGCTCGACGCGGCTGTGCTACACGCCGCACAAGACGGCGAGCCGTTCGGGGACGCGTGTGAGCTGGCCGCTGAAGCCCGACCTCTTCGACCGGATCGGGAAGGTGCGCGAGATCCTCGGGATCGACGAGGACGTGGCGTTCATCTACTCGCCGCGCAGCACGTCCATTCTCGTGAACGACGAGATGCGCCGTCTGTTCCCGGAGCTGGCCGACCGGGAGAAGGCGAGCTACGAGCTGCGGAAGATGTGCGTGGACAAGATCTACCACCTGTTCGGGGTGGAGATGGCGGCCGCGATCAGCGGCGACGACATCAAGACATTGACGTATTTCTACGCCGACACGGCGCACGTCGAGGCGTCCGACGCCTTGATAGCCTGCCAGTAGGGCAGGGTACTTCACGCAAAATGCAGTCAAACGCAGGGAATTTTCCCTGCGTTTCTGCTTTATATGCGATAATTCCCCCAGCGGCACGAACCGCGCAAACAACCAAAGGAGGAATTATCCATGGCACGTATCATGTCTGAAGAGGAACTTCAGAAACTCAGAGACCAGGCGGAAGCCGCGAAGCAACAAGCCGACGCCCAGAAGGAACTGAACCAGGCAAGCGCGGATCTCGACAACGCGAACAATCCCTTGCGCCGTCTCGAAGAGAGGGACGAGGCGCGGCGTCAAGCCGAGCACGACCGCAACACGGCGGCGCGCGAGCGGTTCGCGAAGAGCCACGCGCTCACGGCGGTCACTGATCCCGGACGCTATTCGCCGCAGGAAGTCAAGGCGGCGAGGGACTATCTCGAAGGGCAGGGCTACGGACAGGAGGGCGAGCGTCGCCGCCAGTTCAACGAGCAGCAGGCGACGGCGCGGCACGAGGCCGACATGAAAGCCCAGGGCATGGAGAGACAGGGCGCGGACGCGGCGACGGCGCGGGCGAACGCGGACATGAAGATCGCCGAGACCAACGCGGCGTCCGCGCAGAAGATCAAGGACGCGGAGCTGGCCGCCTCGAAGGAGCTGGCCGCGACGGAAGCCGCGACGAAGAAGTATGGCATCGACGCGGAGCACGGCAAGTATAACGAGGACGGCACGGTGACGGAAGGAAGCCGCGAGCGCACCGAGCGCATCAAGGGGCAGTCCGCGATCGACGCGGCGCACGAGACCGCCATCGGGAACATGAGCAAGGGCGAGCTCCAGCGTCAGATGAAGCGCGAGGAGTGGGAGGCGAAGGCGCGTCAGCAGCTTGGCAAGAACGCATCCGCCTACACGAACGCGCAGATTCGCGGAATGTCGAGCATTATCAGCAAGGCGTATGAGTCGGCGCTCACTCCGGCGGATCGCGAGAAGGTGACGAACCAGCTGAAGGAGCAGTATAAGGACAACCCGCTTGCGCTGTCGCTGATCGGGACGATGGACGCGCCCGAGGCGCAGCCGGCCAATCCGCAGGGACAGACCCCGCAGACCGCGCAGGGCGGCGCGACGAGGACGACGCCGAAGGAAGGGGAGACCAAGAACTTCCCGAACGGCGACGTCGGAACGTGGCGCAACGGCAAATGGGAGAAGACCGGCACCTGGAAGTAAGAAGCGAAAGAGGGGGATGCGTCGATGTTCGTGAGCGATGAAGAGATGCGGCTCAATGCCGAGCCGCAGGAACCGCAGTCTATCGAAGAGGCCAATGCGCTGTTCGAGAAGGAACAAGTGCAAGAGCCGCAGTCCATCGAAGAGGCGAACGCCCGGCTCGACAGTCAGGCGAGCGAACCGACGCAAGAACCCCAGTCGATCGAGGAGGCGAACGCGCTTCTCTCGACGGAGAGGCCGCAAGAGCCGCAACAGCCGCAAGAGCCGCAGTCAATCGAGGCGGCCAACGCAGAACTTGCCACGGTGCAGGGACAGGCGGACTTCGCGAAGGTGACGGCGGAGGACGCGGCGAACGGCGAGGGCAAGCCGTCGATGGGATGGGGAGAGACGGCGGCCAAGAACTTCGAGGCGCAGACAGGCTTCGAGGCGGCGGGCGAGGTCAATCCGAACATCAAGTCGCCCGTCGACAAGTTCGTCCTCAACACGCTCTCGAATATGCAGACCGGCGTCGCGAAGAGCTTCGCGGCCGGGCAGATGCTCGCGGCGCAGGGACTCTCCGACGGACAGGCGGACCGTCCCGACGGCACGACCGACCGCCTCCTGGCGCGCATGATCTACGGCACGGTAGGCGGCACGGTCGCGTCGTGGTTCTCGACGCCGGACGTCCTCGAGGAGTGGGACAACGGCGAGGGCAAGAAATACAAGGATCCGGCGGAGCGGACGCGGGCGAGGAACGCGTTCGCGGCGGAGATCGCGCGGCAGTTCATTCTCGACCGGACGCAGACGCAGACGAACGCCGCGCTTGAATTGCAGAACCGCGAGAAGTCGTTCGGCGCGGACGCCTACGCGGACTTCGGGCAGAACGTCGGGTACATGACTCCGTATATGCTCGGTCCGGCGGGCATCGCGGCGCAGTTCCTCATGAGCGGCTGGGGCAAGGCGGAGGAACTGGCGAGCGACCAGTATGCGTTCGACGAAGACGGCAACCTGACGATCACCGCGAATGGCGACAGCACGGGCGCGGCAATCGCGAAGGGATTCACGAGAGCCGGCATCGAGACGGGCGTCGAACTCGTCGGAGGCAAGGTCGCGGGCGCGGTCATGAAGGGACTCGGCGGCAAGATCCTGAAGATGACCGTCGGCAAGTTCCCGATCGCGACGGAGGTCGCGGGGCGGATCGCGGCGACAAAGGTGGGGCAGGCCGTCGCGAACGTCACGGCGAAGCTGAACAGGTTCGCATCGTGGACGAGCCGGAAGCTGCACCTCGAAGGGTTGCCGGAGGAATACTTCGAGGAATGGCTCGACCCGACGCTCGCCGAGGCGTTCGGCGTCGAGAGGCGCGGAAGCGAACAGCAGGGGACGAGCGCGGCGGGACGCGTCTGGGAGGCGCAGAAGGAGTTCTTCACCACCGAGAACCAGCAGCGGCTCGTCACGTCGCTCATTCTCCTGCAGGGCGCGGGGCAGTTCGCCGCGTGGATGGACAGCCGCCACCAGATGAAGGTCGTGGACAACTACCTGAAGAAGAACGGACTGATGACGGACGAGCAGATCGCGTCCGCCACGACCGAAGAGAAGGCCGCCGCGATGGACGCGCACGTCAAGGGCATGGACGAGGGCGAGGTGAAGGACACGCTCGACAAGACGGCGGAGACGGCGGACGCGGCGGCGAAGTCGATGGAGCGCGAGACGGCGGAGAAGGAAGCCGGAGCGGATCCGGCGGCGGCGGACGCGGCGGCGCAGAAGGAGCGGCGCGAGAAGGTCTCGAAGGTTCGCGGCGCGGCGAACGTCTCCGACCAGGTGCAGGGCGTCGAGGACTTGGGCATCACCGACTGGAAACAGGCCGAGGAAGAGGGGCTTGTCGAGCGCGACGCATTCGGGCGTCTCGAGGGCAAGGCGCGTCGTGCGCTGACGATCTCGCTCAATGCGACGGACAATCTCAAGGCGGCGGTCAAGTCCGGCCAGATCGACGGCGAGCTGGCCGAGGACATGATCACGGCGGCACAGTGCGAACTCGGTGGCAAGCCGAAGGACGTCCGGAACGCCTTCATCGACGGCATTCTCGACCGGGCGGGCGGCGACGCCGCGCTTGCGCGGCAGATGGTGGACCGGCTCGCCGCGCAGGAGCGGACGGCCGGCGAGGAGAAGACGGTCGACGAGACGCTTGACGAGATCGCGGCTCAGGTCAAGGCCGAGTCGATCGCGCAGCGGAACGGCGTCAGCGTCGAGGAAGGGAAGGAAGCCGCGCAGACGGCGGTCGAGACGGCGGACGGCGAGATGACGACGCTCGGCGCGGTCGTGGACGCGGAAGAGACGGCGACGCGCACGACGCCGCGCAAACCGGAGACGGCGCTCGACGGGGTGGAGCAGGCGAACCGCCTTCAGGGCACGAGGCTCCGGGCGACGGGCGACAACCTCCTGACGTGCGAGACTTTCAAGTCGCTCCAGGTGCGCGTGGACGAGGGCGGCGTCTGGGTGAGCGGGCTTTCCGCCGACATGCTCCAGAACCCGGACAACGCGGCGGACGCGGCGGCGGTGATCTCGCAGCTCGCCCGCATCGCGCAGGGCAACGGGCTGCGGATCAACTTCGCCGACAAGGACTCGGCGGACATGGCCGCCGCGCTTGCGCGGGAGGTCAACCGGCAGGGACTCGAGCGGACGCAGAAGAAGCTCGACCTGAGGGCGAGCCTCCTCGACGTCCTTCTGAAGACCGGGCTGAGCGCGGACGTGACGACGGACGAGAAGAGCTTCGCGGACGCGCTCGCGCAAACGAGCAACGGAAGCCAGTGGAAGGACAGCCACGACAACATCTACGGTTTCGTCGACCGAGACGGCAACCTCCACCTCAATCCGCGCGTCCTCGACTTCAACACGCCGATCCACGAATACGGACACCTCGCGCTCGAGGCCGTCCGCAAGGTCAACAAGACGCTGTGGCAGCGCGGCATGGACCTGATCCGCGAGAGCGAATACTTCGCCGCCGTCAAGAAGGCGTCGCAGACCGAGGGGCACGAATACCAGTATCTCAACGGGCGCGACGACGCCATCGCCGACGAGGCGCTTGCCACGATGATCGGCGACCGGGGCGCGAAGCTCGTCGAGAGCCGTGGCGTGGACGCGAAGCTGAAGGCGTGGATCAAGGAGGTGTGGAGCGCGTTCAAGAGCGCGTTCGGGATCGCCGACCTGACGGAGGAGCAGATCGAGACGATGACGCTCGACCAGTTCGTGGACGTCGTGAACGCGGAGCTGCTGAAGGGCAGCGAGTTCGGTGCGCGGAAGAGGGCGCCGAGCCAGTCGAGCGTCAAGGCATACGACGAGAGCAGCGGCGACTCCAACGGACTCTACCGCTGGGCGAACGAGCGCGGCTGCCTGTTCCAGCTGCCCGTGGACATGGAGCGGACGCAGCCGGGCGGCAAGGTCTACTTCTTGAACGACGACGCGAACGTGACGGACTGGATCCAGAGCGCGTTGAACGGCGTCGACCTGCGCATGAGCCAGAGCGGGAAGATCTACGTCAAGGGGCAGAACGGACTGAGCGGAGACCTGGCCGTGATCTTCGGACGCTATCCGCAAATCGGGCGCAACGACGGCGTGTTCAGCGCCGCCGCCGGAGAGACGAGACGCGCCGACTACGCGGCGATCACAGATCCGCAGCAGCTCGTGGACGCGCTTCTCGCAGACCGCGACAACTACCAGTCGTGGAAGAAGAACGGCGGGGTGGACTCGGACGTCCGCGCCGCCGAGGAGCGCGACGAGTGGGAGAAGAAGCAGGCGGAGGACGCGGCGAGGGTGCGCTGGGAGGACAGCGGCATGAGCGTCGTGGACTACGTGAAGAGCCGCGTCGAGGAAGGAGACCCCGCGTTCGACCTGGACTGGGAGACGGCGAAGGAGATCGAGCGGATGCGCGAGCAGGACGCGCTCGCCGAG
>CAYNVE010000043.1:0-10798 GCA_964400635.1 uncultured Lentisphaeraceae bacterium | reverse complement strand
TGCGCTGGGCGTGGTGCCTGCAGAACGGCGTGCCGCTCGACATGGATGTCTACGACCTCGCGGCAACGAGCTGCATTTGCGAGCTCACCGAGACGTCCGTTCGCAACGGTTCAAAGCCGGTCGCGATTCCGGACTTCACGCGCGGCAACTGGAAGAACGTTGAGCCGTGGGGTGTCGTCAATGTCGACCTCAAGAAGATGGGGCTTGACACGGGCGCTGTCAAGAAGGACGCTTCGGCACTCAATGTTTAAGCTCCTTTGCCAGATCGCCAAGTATGGCATCATTGGCGTCTTGGCGACGGCGATCAATCTCGCCGTCGCCGAGATTTGCGCGGCCTATGTTTGGCCGTGCCTCACGCCGGACGACTTGTTCGTCCGGTGGGAGATCTTCAGTCTCAAGGACGCGACGTATTTCATCACGGACGCGACGCGCGCGACTCGGGCGGTCTATTGCAATCTTGTGGGCTTCTTCATTGCCAACGTCGTCTGCTGGCTGCTGAACCGCAAGTTCGTCTTTACGCCCGGGCGTCACAACTGGCTCGTTGAATATGCGCTTTTCCTTGCGGGGAGTGGCTTCGCGATCGCGTGCGGCTCGGTGGCCATCTGGGCGCTCGTCAAGTTCCAGGGGATGCAGACGACCTACTCGTTCGTCGTCAATGTGCTCGTCTCGGTCGCGGTCAATTTCGTCGTCCGAAAGTTTGTGGTGTTTAAGGGCTGACGGCAACGGCGGATTTTACGAATTGATACGGATTGAGACATGAGCAGAAGAAGCCTGATCGCGTGTGTCGTTCTGACCTTTCTGGTGCTGACGGCGCAAGCCGTTGAGAGTTCTGATTCCCTTCGTGCGACGCAGATTGTCGCGGAGAAGACGGCGGCGGAGGTGGCCGAAAAAGTCGTCACGGACGCCGTGAAGGAGGCGGCCGAGAAGGCCGCAAAGGCGCAGATCGATGCGGCGGTGAAGGCGGCCGTTGAGAAGGCCGCGAAGGATGCGGCGGCGGCGACAACGGCGAAGGCCGACGCGAAGGCCGACGCGGAGGCGGCGAAGACCGAGCGCAAGGAGGATCTGCGGCGCATTGACACGCGCGTTTTTCGTCTCGTCCACGCCTCGGCTCTGGAGGCCGCCGAGAACTTGAACGCGATGTGGAGCGGCGATTTCGGAGAGACGTGGAAGATTGCGAAGATCGCCGTCGCCTTCCCCGAGTCGAACGCCGTCATGGTGACCGCGCCGCGCTTCATCCTCGACGCGTGCGAGAAGGCCGTTGCGGAACTCGATGTCGAGGCGCAGCAAGTCTACATCGAGGCGCGCTTTGTCGAGCTTGGCAACACGGCCTCACACAAGGTTGGCATCGACTGGTCGATGCTCGGCGGCATGACGGGCACGGCGACGCTGGGCGGTGGCATTCAGAACTACCGCGTGGGCCCAGGCGTGACGGACTATACGCGAAATGTCAACGGCGACTCGTACACGATCAATGGCGAGAATGGAAAGGACGCCGCGATCTCCTATTTCAACGGAACCTTGAACTTCTCGCAGATGGCGTTGACGTTGAGCGCGCTTGATGCGACGGAGGACTCGAAGACGTTCTCGAACCCGAAGATTATCGTTTCGTCCGGCAAGAAGGCGGTCGTCGACATGACGACGAAGTATCCGAACGTGAAGATCTCGGCATCGCGCACAAAAACGAACAGTGCCTCGACGTCGCTTGATATCTCGTCGAGCATGGAGGCGATTCCGGGCGAGGATAAGTTCATGTTCGCGAAGGAGGCGTTTTTCTCGTGGGGCATTTCGCTTGAGGTTACGCCGCGCATCGCGACGAATGGGCTCATTAACGTGCAGATCGTGCCGACGATCTCGTCGCGCGACGGATGGGTCGACACGGGGGCGAGCGGCGACGAGGACACGGAGGGGTCTATCTCGGCGAAGTATCCGATCATCAAGGTGCAGCGACTCGTCAGCGAGTTCAACCTTGCGAGCGGCACGACGGCCGTCATCGGCGGTCTTTCGATTACCGAGGAGCAACAGGTTGACAACGGCATTCCCGTCTTGCGCGATATTCCGTGGATCGGGCCGAGGCTCTTTGGCTCCAAGCAGCGCGAGAAGAAGCAGAAGGAAATCATCGTCTTCGTGACGGTCGGTCTCGTCAACCCGCGGCATGTCGCGCCGGATGCGGGGCTTCCGAAGAACGCGATTCTCGGCCGCCAGTACACGAAGGGGCAGAAACTTGAGCCCGGTGACCGCCCCGAGAAAAACATGGAGGGTATTGAGTCTCTTGATATGCGCCCCTTGTCGGAGCAGGCGAAGGATCCACTCAAGACGCAGACGAAGGAAGGCTTTAATTTCAGCGACTACATTCCGTTTCGCAAAGAACCTGATTCGAAGGACAACGAAAAATGAAAAGACTCGTCATTCTCTTTCTCTCGCTTTCGGCCGCCGCCGCGTGGGCCGACAAGGTTGAACTAAAGTCTGGCTCGTTTCTGACGGGCACGGTCAAGAGCGCGACGGTCGATTCCATCGTCTTCGCGTCTGACGACTTGGGCGATGTCACGATCAAGGTCGCGAACATCGCAAAACTTGATGTCGGCTCGCACGTTGTTCAGCACCACGACTTGAGTGAGACGACCGCGACGCTCGCCGTCTCAAACGGCGCGTATCTCGCCGAGGCGAAGCCGCTCAAGATGGACGAGGTGAAGGCGATTGATCCCGTCCCTGAGAAGTGGCACGGCTCGATCACGCTCGCCTACAACGCGACGCGCGGCAATTCCTATGAGAACACGGCGACCGTCCTCGTGAACGTCAATCGTCGCTGGGAGTCGGACCGCTTCAAGGGCGATCTTGGCTACTACTACGGCGAGAGCGGGCAGCGGGGCGAGGAGAGGCAGAAGTCAACCGACAAGTGGGAGGTCGAGCTTCAGCACGACCACTTCTGGGCACCGAAAATCTACCACTACGAGAACGTGAAGTGGGAGCGCGACCGCATCCAACTTCTCGACGCGCGCTATCGCCTCGGTCTCGGCGCGGGCTACCAGTGGCTTGACGGCGCGGTCTTTGAGTCGACGGGCAAGTGGAGTTTCAATCAGGAAATCGGCCTCAACTGGATTCGCGAAGAATATGAGAAGGGCGATTCGACGAGCGGCGGCTACTGCGCCGTCCGCTACGCGCACCATCTCCTCTTCGCACCGATCTGCTGTGAGAAGATCAACTTCTTCCACAACGCCGAGATCCTTCCGCAGGTCGACGATTGGGAGAAGTTCCTCGTCAAGGCGGATATCGGATTTTCGACGGTGCTCGTCTACGACTGGACGCTTGACGCGAAGATCGAGTGGGAGTATAACTCTCAGCCTGCGAATGACCGCGTGAAGGACGACCTTCGTTATATCGTCGGCCTCGGGTACAAGTGGTGAGAGTCGCGATTGCCTATCCGCCGATGCGGTGCGAGAAGGGTGTTGCCCTCCTCACGCAGAATCGGCAGTTTCAGTGGTTTTCGCGCCCGACGTACATCTTCCCCGTCGTCCCCGCGACGGCGGCGACGATGCTCAAGAAGGCGGGGCACGAGGTGCTCTTCCTTGACGGCATCGCCGCCGAGATGACGGACGAGGCGTTTGACGCCGCGCTCGCCGCGTTCAAGCCAGACCTTGTTGTGCTCGAGACGAAGACCCCGGTCGTGAAGCGGCATTGGGCGTGGATTGAGGCGCATCAAGGGCCGAAGTTCCTCCTCGTGGGCGACCACGTCACGGCCTTGCCGCAGGAATCGATCGAGAAGCCAGGCGTGTGGGCGGTTATTCCCGGCGGGGATTGGGACTTTGGCCTCATGGACTACATCGCCGCAGGTTGCCCCAAGGGCGTTCAGCCGTTCGCGCTACGTGAGTCGCTGAAGGATACGCCCTGGATCGACCGCGACCTCGTTCATTGGGAACTCTACGCGAAGAAGAATGGAAACTTCCGCCGTACGCCCGGAACCTACATTATGTCGGGCCGCGACTGCTGGCATGGGAAGTGCACCTTCTGCAGTTGGACGACGCTCTACCCGAAGTATCGTACGCGCGACCCGATTGATGTCGTGAGCGAAATTGAGATGCTCGTCACGAAGTATGGCGTCAAGGAGATTATGGACGACTCGGGTTCGTTCCCCGTCGGCGCGTGGCTTACGACATTCTGCAATGAGATGATCCGCCGCGACCTTCCGAAGAAGGTGCGCCTGGACTGCAATATGCGCTTCGGCCGCCTCGGCCTCGATGACTACAAACTCATGCGAAAAGCGGGCTTTCAGTTCGTCCTCTTCGGTGTGGAGAGCGCGAATCAGGAGACGCTCGACCGCTTCAATAAGGCGCTCAAGGTTGAGGATGTTGAGAAGGGTGCGAAGTGGGCGACCGAGGCGGGGCTTGATGTCCATGTCACGTTTATGTTCGGTCATGCGTGGGAAGGTCCCAAGGAAATCGCGAACACCGTGCGCCTCGCGCGCCGCCTGCTCGCGAAGGGCTGGGCGAAGACGCTCCAGTGCACGCTCACGATTCCCTATCCCGGCACGCCGCTCTTCAAGGAGCTCGAGGCGAACGACGGGCTCACGACGAAGGACTGGGACGAATACGACATGCGCCGCGCGATCACGAAGACGCCGCTTGCGACGGAGGCCGAATTGAAGGCCGCGATCCGCGAGGTCTATCGTGGCTTCCTGCAGCCGGGCGCGCTCTGGCATCGCCTCACGTCGACGCGCACTCTCTTCGACTTTGGCTTTTACTATCGCGGAATCCGCTCGTTGATTGGCCACCTCGTCGACTTCCGCAAATGAGATTTCTCGCTTGGATTTTCCTCGCCCTGGGTGTCGTGTTGTCTTTTGATCTTCTCGCGACCGAGACGAATCGCGTCGCCGACTTGGGGACGGTTCATGTTGAGGCGAGCGCGCTCTCGAAATATCGTCCCGAGACTGTCTCGGGCGGCACGTTCACGGGCGAGGCACCCGAGACGCTCCCCTGCGTTGTTGAGACGCTCACCGAGGACTTCATCCGCGAGAAGAACCCAACCGACATGAACGACCTTCTCCGTCAGGTGCCGGGCGTCGAGACGGGCGGGACATCGCTTCTCGTGCGCCAGCCTGGGTGCTTCTCCATTCGCGGTATGGGCGGCACGGAGCCGGCGTTTGACGGCGTCGTCCCCGTTGGGCGCGGCGCGGGGCTTTTCATGGATCCCGCGATGATGGAGCGCGTCGAGATTGTGAAAGGCCCCATCGCCTCGCTTGCGGGCGGCGCGGGCGCGCAACAGAACGCGAATGGCGCGGGCGGCTCAATCAATATGCACCTCAAAGGCGCGCACTTTCGCGAGAGCGAGATCCTTTTCTCCGAGCAGACCTCGGTCGGACGCAATATCTGGCGCCAGCGTGGCATGATTGACGCGAACGAGATCGTGATTGACGATTGCCTCTCGATTCGCATTCCCGCCTCGTTCGACTTCTATTCGCCTGCGTACATCTCGAACGGTTCGCAGGATGGAGCGCGGCCGCGCGAGCAGTGGACGATTGCGCCGTCGATTCTTTTTAAGGCCACGGATGAGGTGACGCTCGGCCTCAAGACGATGTTCGTCTGGTCGGACTCGCCAAGTTATATCGGCGTTCCCGTCTGGCGCGGCAAGCCGGCGGGCGGTTATGGGTGGTACGAGTCATCGTGCCGACCCTTTGATCGTTCGAAATATAAGGGCTTCTACTTGAACCCTTATGTCGACTGGCAGGTCACGGAGGACTGGTTTCTGAAACTCGGCGGCGCGTTCATGTACTCCGATTGGGAGCAGACCTCGCGCGAGCCGTATGTGCCGTCCAAGCAGTCGAGGACAAACCCGACGGGGCTTTCGGCCGCCGAATACGAGCGCGTCATGAACCATTTTTATGAGACGGGCGAATGGCTGACGGGCGAGAAATATATGACGTCAAGCTTCTCCGAGTCACGTGCGATTCAGCGCAACTTTAACCTCTACGTGCGCTCGGTCTGGACGAAGAAGGATCTGCCGCTTGGCTTTCGCAATACATTCCTCGTGCAGCCCGACTTCTACTACCGCGACGGTGGCGCGTTTGGCGCGGCGGTCTCGCGCTACGGCGTGACGCTGCAGGACTCGGTCGGTTGGGGATGCTTCACACTCCTTGCGGGCATCCGCTACGACACCTTCGTTGAGAACGCGAGCATCGTGACATCGACATCTAAGGGCAAAACGACGACAACCGTCTACGACGAGGCGCACGCCTTCGCCTTTTCACCGCGTGGTGGCCTCACGATTCAGCCGTTTGACGGGTTTGTTCTTTTCGGCAATGTGAGCGAGACGCGCACGCCGAATCTGGGGCTCGTCTCGGCGGACGGAACGCGCCCGACCGACCCGTGGGTCGCGACGCAGTGGGAGGCGGGTTTCCGCGTCAGGCCGCTCGAGAAACTCTGGTTTTCGGCCTCTTATTTCGACATCAACCAGAAGAATATGCCGCAGGCGGATGATGCGGGATACTACTATTTTGATGGACACAACTCCTCGCACGGCGCGGAGTTCTCGGTCTCGGGCGACTTGACGGAGAACTGGACGGCTCTTGCGATGTATGCCTACACGCTTTACACCGATCACAACACGCAGGGGAAGGGTGGCACGTTTGCGCGCACGCCCCGCCATGCCTTCACGCTCAATACGTCGTATCGTCTGCACGGCCTCGATGTGATTGACGACATTGTCGTCGGTCTTGGCTACCGCTTTCGCTCAACGAGTTATGCGACGATGCGCGGAAAGTATGTGAACGAAAACTTAAAGTTTGACCCGAGCCACGTCTTCGATGTGAGCGCGTCCATTCCCCTCTCAAAGTTCGGCGGGCGCGACGATTGGTTCCTGACGCTTGGGGTGCGCAACCTCTTCGGCGAGAAATCCTTCGACACCTCGCGCCACTTCTACGAGGCGTTCGTCGGTGACCCGCGCACCTTTGAGATCGGTCTCCGCGGCAAGTTCTAGAGGGGCTAACCGACGCGCGGGCAGCGTCCCGTGAAGGTGGGCTCGTCGCAGCCGTCCGCCTTGAACGGGCAGCGCGGATGGAAGGCGCAGCCTGTCGGCCAGTCCCACGGTGGCGGCACCGTCCCGGGGATGTCCACGAGAGGCGCGTCCTTCGGCGCGGAGAGGCGCGGCACGGCGGCGAGAAGCCCCTGCGTGTAGGGGTGGCGCGCCGCGCGGAGAATTGTCTCAACCAATCCGTGCTCGACGATCTCGCCCGCGTACATCACGTGGACCTCCTGCGCGTATCGCTTCACGAGCCCGAGGTTGTGCGTGATGAGCAAGGTCGCCATCTTTCTTTCGTCGGCGATTCGCTGGATGAGATCGAGGACATCGCGCTGCGTCGTCACATCAAGCGCGGTCGTCGGTTCGTCGGCGACGAGGAGCGTCGGCTCCTGCGCGAGCGCCATGGCAATCATGACGCGCTGCTGTTGGCCGCCCGAAAGTTGGCAGGGGTATTTGCGCATCGTCTCGCGCGGCAGGCCGACCGACTCAAGAAGCGCGGCCGTCCGCGCCTCATCGCCGCGCGCCGCGTGCGGGCGTGCTTCGTCGATTTGTCGCGCGACGCGCATGACGGGGTCAAGGCACGCCATCGGGTTTTGGAAGATGTAGGCGAGGCGCGCCGTGCCACGGATTGTCCCCGAAATCTCGGCGCGGTCGACGAGACCGCCGAGCGCGCGCGCCGTGAGCGACTTGCCGCAGCCCGACTCGCCGACGAGGGCAACGCGTCCATTCTCGGGAATCGAGAAGGAGACATCGCGCACGGGGACGGAGCGGCGACCGTCGATCGTGAAGGCGATTTTAAGATGCTCAACCGAAAGAATCATGCCGCATCCTTTGAGCGGCGCATGACGAGGTGGCTCAAAATCATGTAGAGCGCGACGAGCGCGAGCGCGCCACCGATGACGACGGGCAGATTGTCGGCGGCCATCTTCTGCCCCTTGGTGCACAGTTCCAGATAGGAGATGTCGCCCGCTGAGCGCCCCATCGCATAGCCGACGAACGCGAGGATCGCCGTCCAGACGCCCGCGCCGAGCGCGGTGAAGAGCGTGAAGGGCGCGAAGGGCATGCGCGCGATGCCGGCGGGGATTGAGATGAGCTGGCGGATTGCGGGCACCATGCGGCAGACGAACGTGGTCGCCGCGCCGTAGCGGTTGAAGACCTCGCAGGCGCGCTCAAGTGCGGCGGGCTTTAGGAAGAACCACTTGCCGTATTTCAGGAGGAAGGGCTTGCCGACTTTAAGCGCGAGGTAGTAGTTGACATAGGCCCCTGCGAGCGAGCCGAGGATGCCGACGAAGACAGCCGCCGAGACGGCGACGAGCGGCGAGGAGAAGCCAAACTCGCCACGTGCGGCGAGGAAGCCGGCGGGGATCATCACGACTTCGGACGGGAAGGGGATGAAGGACGACTCAATCGCCATGAAGACGAAGACGAAGACGAGGCCCCAGGTGGGCGCGAGCGCGGCGAAGGTGTCGAGGTGGGCGGCGATGGTTTCGATCATGGCATTTCCTTGTCTTGTGTCGGGTGGTCGCTAGGTCAGTTGGAACTTTTTGTACGGGGCGCGGTCTTCCTCTGTTGTGCCGCGGCACCATGCGCGCACAATTTCTTTCGCGCACGCGAGATCGGCGTCAGAGTGGAGGACGGGGATGAAGGCGGTTGGCCCAACGAGGCCGCGCGCGCTTGGCTCCAGAAGGACGCGCCCTGGGAAAACCGTCTCGGCGAGGCGCGCGTTCTCCTTCGCGTCGCGGCCGAGGATGACGCTCGATCCGTCAGGAAGGCGGAAGCGGCGGCCGACGAGGAGAAGTTCGACGAGCGTCCGACTTTGAAGCCCTTCGTGCTCTTTCAAGTCGCGGAGTTTTCGCCCGAAGGCCTCTTCCGTCAGCTTGCATCCGCCGGCGGGCGAGGGGTAGTCGCGGATGCCGAACTTGGCGGCGAGCGCGATTTGGCGGTCGCGCGCGCGACCTGAGATATCGAGCAGTTTCGCGCGATCGAGAAGCCCCTCTTTCTCGGGGATCGTCGGCGCGAGGAGTTTCGCAGAAAGGGGGCGGACGAGGCGGCCTTCGAGCCCCGAGGCCTTCTCGACCGTGATGAGGGATTGCGCGTTTTGGCTCATCGGCCGCTGGCCACGCACCTCGCCCGTCGCGACGAAGTCGTAGCGAAGACGCGTCATGAGCTCGCCTGCGCGGCGGATCATGAGCGCGTGGCAGTCAATGCAGGGGTTCATCGCGCCGCCGAAGCCGTGCGGTGGGTTCTCGATCAGCGAGATTTCGTCATTAAGAAAGTCAATGACGTGAAGCTTGACGCCGAGCGCGCGCGCGGCCGCCTCGGCTTTCGCGCCGTCAAAGAAGGGCGTCACGAAGGTAACGGCCTCGACAACGGCTCCCGCCTCCTCAAGGACGCGGACGGCGAGCTGGCTATCAAGCCCGCCACTCATGAGACTTAGACCTTTTGCTTTCACGTGCCCCCCATTATATCAAAATGGCGCGGCAAAGGGCAGTCGAAAGTTTGCTTGGAGGTTCGTTGCTCGTTTTGCGCGTGAAGACGCTCTTTCGCCCTCGCGCCTCGCTTGACATGCGGCGGGCCAATATGATATACTACTCGCCAATTCGTCCATGGTGGGCGGGTTGAAGCGAATGATTTCCGGTATCCATCCGGGGACAAAGCGGATTGACAAAACAAGAAAGTCATAAGGAGAAACAAAATGGATATGCCGACATCCGCCCTCACGGGCATCACGCTCAAGGACCTCTTTGACGCAGGTCTTCACTTTGGTCACCAGACGAAGCGCTGGAACCCGAAGATGAAAGGTTACATCTTCGATAAGCGCAACGGCGCGCACATCATTGATCTCGCGCAGACGGTCGAGCTTCTCGACGAGGCGGCCGCGTTCCTGCGTGGTACGATTTTGAACGGCAAGAAGATTCTCTTCGTCGCGACGAAGAAGCAGGTCGCCGAGAAGGTTCAGGAAGTGGCCACGTCCGTCGATCAGTTCTACGTGACCGAGCGTTGGCTCGGCGGCACGCTCACGAATGCGAAGACGATCCGTTCGTCCGTGAAGCGCATGCGCCAGCTTCAGGCGACGGCGAAGGCGAACGGTGGCGAGCTCTCCGAGCACAAGCAGGAGAACTCGGTGCTCCGTCGCGAGCTTGCGAAACTCGAGAAAAATCTGACGGGCGTTGCCGACATGGTTGAGCTTCCGGGCGCGGTTGTCATCATCGACTGCGTGAAGGAACTGAACGCCGTCAAGGAGGCGACGCGCCTTCACATCCCTGTCGTCGGTCTCGTCGACACGAATGCGGATCCTGAGCCGATCGACTACGTTATCCCGGGCAATGACGATTCCGTGCGCGGTGTTGAGCTTCTGCTTGAGGGCTTTAAGAAGGTGATCGACGGCGCGAACCAGGAATACGGCGCGAAGGCGGCTGAAGAGAACCGCAAGCGCGAGGCCGAGCGTGCCCAGCGCGAGGCGACCGAGAAGGCCGCGCGCGCCGAGCGCAAGGCGCGTGCGCCGCGTCTGCCGCGTGCGACGGCGGGTGCGAAGAAGACGGGCGTTGCGGCCAACGTGAAGGCGGCCGCGCGTGCGGCGAAGGAAGCGGCCGAGACAAAGGCGAAGGCCGATCTCGCGGCGAAGCGTCAGGCGAAGGTCGTCGAGGCGCAGGCGGCCGTTGAGGCTCAGGCGGCGGCTCCCGCGGCCGAGGCTCCGAAGGCTGAGTAAGGTTTAACGAAGAAAGGAATTTTTCAAAATGGACATCACGATTGACATGATCAAGCAGCTTCGCGAGGCGACGGCTGCCGG
>CAYNVE010000042.1:0-10877 GCA_964400635.1 uncultured Lentisphaeraceae bacterium | reverse complement strand
ATGTCTTTAAGCGGCAAATAGTTTTGAGGTCATTCCTGTCTTCTTTTTAACCATAAAGAACATAAAGACCATAAAGAACGTTGCATGGTATTGACGATTACTACGACGCGCCCTCAACAGCCGCATCCAAGACCTGGCATCGTGATAAACCTCAATTTGATATAATAGAGGTCATGAAAATTTTGATTACGGGCGGAAAGGGAATGCTCGGGCGCACGCTCGAGCGTCACCTTGAGGGCGAGAACGAGATCCTTGTCGCGGATCTCCCCGACTGGGACATCACCGACGACACGCGCTTCTTTGAGCAGGTTCAGGCGGCGAAGCCCGACCTCGTCATCCACTGCGCGGCCATGACGAAGGTCGATGACTGCGAGGCGAAGCGCGAAGCCGCCTTCCGTCTCAACGAAGAAGGCACACGCAACGTCGCGCTCGCGGCGAAAGCATGCGGCGCGCGGCTCTTCGCAATCTCGACCGACTACGTCTTCTCAGGCGAGCCGCCGCGCGAGCCGTGGGCCTGGAGCGAGACCGATATCCCGCGCCCACGCACGGTCTATGGCGCGTCAAAGTTCGCGGGCGAGCAGATGATCGAAATGATCTACCCCGAGAACGCCGTCATCCTACGCATCGCCTGGCTCTACGGCGCGGGCGGCCCCTCGTTCGTCCACACGATGGCGAAGCTTGGGGTCCAAGACGGCGCGCCGCTCAAGGTTGTTGATGATCAGCGCGGCAACCCAACGAGCTGCGACGCGGTCGCGGATGTCATCCGCTTTCTCATGACGAAGAAGGATGTCTCAGGCGTTGTCCACGCGACGTGCGAGAATGCGTGCACCTGGTATGAACTCACGAAGGAGCTCTTCCGCCTTCTCGGTCTTAAACGCGAAGTCATCCCCTGCACGACAGAGGAATTCCCGCGCCCCGCGCCGCGCCCGCACAACTCGGCACTCAAAAAGAGCGTTCTCAATCTGCTCGGCTACCGCACGCCCGACTGGAAGGACGCGCTCGCCGCATTCGTTCGCGAAGAATTCGCCGCGCGCTAAATCGGCTCATCGGCCGATAGGCGCGTTGACGAATGGAGGTGGCAAATGGCGAGGCCGAGCGCGTCGGCCGCGTCATTCTGCGGAATCGCATCGAGCGAGAGGAGCGTCTTGACCATGCGCTGAACCTGCTCTTTCTCGGCAAGTCCATTGCCGCAAATCGCCTTCTTCATGCGACGCGGCTCGTATTCATAGGCAGGCAGATTCGCGCGCGCCGCCGCCGAGAGAACCGCGCCGCGCGCCTCGCCAAGAACGAGCATCGTCCCCGCGTTCTTGCCGTAGATGACCGACTCAATGGCCATGACATCGGGGTGGTAGGTCTCAATGAGCGAGGTCACCTTCTCGTCAATCGCTCGAAGGCACGCAGTAAGCGGCAGACGCGGCGCATTTTTGATGGCACCACATTCAATCATGCGAAGACGCGAGCCCTCCGCCGAGAGAACGCCGTAGCCCGTTGAGCGCAAGGACGTGTCGATGCCGAGGACAATCATCGTCTAAACTTGGGGTTGCAGCCGGCGATAACGAGCGCGACCTCGCCCTTCACCGCCTTCGCCTTGAAGGCGCGCGCGAGATCCGAGAGATAGCCGCGCGCGACGTGCTCGTGCACCTTCGTGAGCTCCACACAGACGGCGGCTTCGCGGTCGCCGAGCACCTCGTAGGCCGCCTCGAGCGTCGCGGCAATGCGAAACGGCGACTCGTAGCAGACGAGCGTATGCTCCTTGTCGGCATCCTCTTGAAACCAGTTGCGAAGCGCGCCCGGCCCGCGCGGCGGAAAACCGCGGAAGGTGAACGATGAGGTAGAAAGCCCGCTCATCAGCAAGGCGACATTGACCGCGCTCGCACCCGGGATGACATCGTAGGCAACGC
This sequence comes from uncultured Lentisphaeraceae bacterium, assembly GCA_964400635.1. Classification (GTDB taxonomy): domain Bacteria; phylum Verrucomicrobiota; class Kiritimatiellia; order RFP12; family UBA1067; genus UBA1067. The sequence goes on along the minus strand of CAYNVE010000042.1, from coordinate 8,976 downwards.
CCTTCTGCGCACACGCGCGGATGAGACGGTAGCCAGGGTCGGAGATCCCGGGGTAGCCACCGTCGGAGCAAAGGACAACCTCCGCGCCCGCCTCGAGGAGCGCGAGCACCCGCTCGGTGACGCGATCTTCATTACCCTGACGATACGAGAACATCTCGCGCGGACGCGGGATCTCGAAGTGCGTCAGAAGGGCCCATGTGCGGCGCGTGTCCTCGCAGGCAATCGCAGCCGCCGAGCGAAAAGCATCAAGACCGCGCGGCGAGAGGTCGGCGAGATTTCCGATAGGCGTCGCGACGACGTGGAGCATCACATGTCCTTCGTCAGTTCCCAAGTCTTCGCGAGCATGCGCGGGATGTGGAAAGGCCCCTTAAAGATGTTGCCCTTCGCAGGCTGGGCGACCGTGCCGTCGCGGTGGAGGTAGCCGTACCATTCGGGATAGCGGCGATCCTTCAGGTGCTTCCACGCCCAAGCATTCGCGAGTTCATGCATCTTTAGATACTTCTTCTCGCCCGTCAGCTTGTAGGCGTAGGCGCTCGCGATGATTGTCTCGCACTGCGGCCACCAGAACTTCATATCCTGCTCATAGCTCTGCGGCGGCAGGTTGCGGCAGTCCTTAAAGCTGATGATGCCGCCGAATGTCTTGTCCCAACCCCAGGCCCACGACCAGTCGAGAATCTTGAGCGCGACCTCACGCAGCGCGGCATCGCCTCGCGCCTCGGCGACGTCGAGGAGGAACCAGCTTGTCTCAATCGCGTGACCCGGGTTGATGACGCGCCCCGCGAGCGTGTCGATGAACTCGCCATTCGGGCCGACCATCTCGAGAACGGCCTTGAACTCGGGGTGGATGAAGTACTTGACGAGCTTCTCGACGGACTCCGTGATCTGGCGGTCGAGAACGGGGTCATCACTCACCTGCTTGATGACGTTCGCGACATTGATGAGGATCATCGTAAGCGAATGACCCTGCGCCTCAAGAGTCGGCTCGTACTTGGACGGCATCCACTTCTTCGGGTTCGCCATGAAAGAGCGAATGCGCTTAAAAAGCGCGACCGCCTTCTTCGCCCACGCCTTGTCGCCCGACGCGAGCGCATACTCGGCGTAGGCCATCGCGGCGAAGCACTCCGAGAAGACATAGCGACGACGGCGCAGCCCGACGCCCTCGGCCGTCACCTCGAAGAACGCGCGCCCGTCTTTGTCGAAGCAGTGCTTCTCAAGGAACGTGCAGCAGCTCTTCGACGCGGCCAGGAACGACGCGTCCTTCTTCACGTGGTTGTAGACGTAGGCGCACACCCACCCGAAGCGCCCCTGAAACCAGACAGACTTCGTCGTGTCCATGAGCGAGCCGTCGCGATCAAGGCACGTGTAGACACCGCCATTCTTGCGATCCCAGCCGTTCTTCATCCAGAACGGCATGATATTCTTGAGAAGCTCCTCGCGATATGCCTTGTTCCATTTTTGCCAATAGGCCGTCTTCATGATCGAAACCTCCTTGTGATTTTTCCGAAGTCTTGAAATGCCCCGTTAGGCCGTCTCGCGGACGAAGAGCCCCGTCGTCCACTCGCCGTACGTCCGATTCGAGCGCTCCTTAAAGCCGCGCGCCTCGTAGGCCGCGCGCACCTCGCCATAAAGTTCGCTCAAAATGCCCGAGAGGATGAGGAACGAGGCGGCGTGTGGCACGATCTCGTCGGCAAAGCGAATAAGAAGAGGCCCTAAGATGTTCGCGGCCACGAGCGAGAACGCCGCGCCCTTCTCATTCTCAAGCGCGCGCGGCAACGCGGCGTGGCGGCCGAGGGCAAAATGCTCGTACGTGACGGAAACGCCATTCGCCGCGGCGTTCTCGCGCGCGGCCGCGACCGCCTCGCGATCAACATCAAAGCCCGCCACCGTGCGAAAGCCGAGGAGCGCGGCGGCGATGGAGAGAATGCCCGAGCCACATCCCATATCAAGGAACGAGCCGTTTGGAATCTCGCGACTCACCTCGTCGATGTATTCGAGGCACGCGCGCGTCGTCTCATGCTTGCCCGTTCCGAAGGCGAGGCCGGGGTCAAGGACAATCATCTTTCGTCCGCTCTCTCCCCACGCCTTCTTCGCCTCATCGAGTTCCCAGACGGGCACCGTGAGAAGGCTTTCGCCAATCGCCTCCGTTTTGAAGTGGCGGCGATAAGAATACTTCCAGTCTTCGTCGGCGATTTCCCCAGGCGCAATCTCCACGGCAAGACCCACGACATCGAGCGCCGATTGAAGCGCCGCCGTCGCCGCCTCGCGCTTCGCGGGGTCGTCCAGATAGATGCGAAGGCGCGTCTCGCGCTCCTCAACATCGCGATAGGACGATAAAATGAACTCCCCTCCGTCGAAGACTTCGAAGAGGGGATTCACGAACCGTTCAGGCACGGAACAGCCGACGAACGTCATTTACTTCGCCTTCTTCGCGACGATCTTCTTGACGACCGTCGGACGCTGCACGAGGACGCGCACGGCGTCGGCGTCCATCGCGTTCACCTCCTCGGCGTTGAGACCGAGTTTGACGAGACGCGCGCGCTGCGCTTTCGACTTGCGCGCCTTGCCGGCGGGCGTCTTGCACGGACGGACGTGGGATTCCTTGCGAAGTGTACGACCAGTACCCATTTTTATTCTACCTCTTCTTTCTTCAGTTGAGAAAATGTTGATGAGTATTATATCTTATTTTGCGAAAACACGCAAGCACGAAGATTTTAAAGCGTACCTCGTTCTTGACCGACTCTCCGCGAGCCGACATGTTCCTACTTCCGCTTCGCGAGCATCTCGTGATACTCGGAGTAAGAGCCCTCGAACCACGTCGTCTTGCCCTTGCCCTCAAAGGCGAGGATGTGCGTCGCGATGCGGTCCAAGAACCAACGGTCATGCGAGACAACCATCACGCAGCCGCCGAATTCCTGAAGGCCTTCTTCGAGCGAGCGCAACGTCGCGACATCGAGGTCGTTCGTCGGTTCGTCCAAGAGAAGCAAGTTGCCGCCCGAAGCGAGAAGCTTCGCGAGATGGACGCGGTTCCGCTCGCCGCCGGAGAGGACGCCGACCTTCTTCTGCTGCTCGGGCCCGCGGAAGTTGAAGCGCGAGCAGTAGGCGCGTCCGTTCATCAGCGTCGTGCCGGCGAGCTTCACGAACTCGCCGCCGCCCGTGATCGCCTCGTAGACCGTCTCGTCCGGCTTCAGCTCGGAGCGCGTCTGGTCGACGTAGCTGAGCTTCACCGTGTCGCCGACCGTGAACGTGCCGGCGAGCGGCTTCAGCTGTCCCGTGATGAGCTTGAAGAGCGTCGTCTTGCCGGCGCCGTTCGCGCCGATGACGCCGACGATGCCGCCGCGCGGCAGGTCGAAGTTGAGGTCGTCGTAGAGCACCTGGTCGTCGAAGCCCATCTTGACGTGCTCGGCGCGGACGACGAGGTTGCCGAGGCGCGGGCCCGGCGGGATGCGGATGACGAGGTCGTCCTCGCGCGTATTGACCTCCTGCTTCTGCAGCTCCTCGTAGCGCTCGACGCGCGCCTTCGCCTTCGCGTGGCGTCCCGACGGATTTGTCTGGATCCACTTGAGCTCGTTCTCGAGCATCTTCTGGCGCGACTTCTCGACCTTCGCCTCGCGCTGGAGCATCGACTCCTTCTGCTTGAGCCACTCCTCGTAGTTGCCCTTGTAGGGATAGCAGACGCCGTGGTCGAGCTCGAGGATCCAGTCCGTGACGTCCGAGAGGAAGTAGCGGTCGTGCGTGACGACGATGAGCGTGCCCTTGAACTCCTTCAGATACGCCTCGAGGCGGAACGTCGTCTCCGCGTCGAGGTGGTTCGTCGGCTCGTCGAGGAGGAGGACGTCGGGGTTCGAGAGGAGGAGGCGCGCGATCGCGACGCGGCGGCGCTCGCCGCCGGAGAGGACGCTGACCTTCTTGTCGCCCGCCGGGCAGCAGAGGTCGGCCATGCGGCGCTCGACGAGGTTCTCGAGGTTCCAGTAGTCGTTCGCGTCGATGATCGCCTGGAGGCGCTCCATCTCGGCGGCGGCCTTCGGGTCGTCCAGCTCGCAGCAGAGGTCTTCGTAGCGCGTCACCATCGCCTGCGCGTCGGCGACGCCCTCCATCACCGTCTCGAGCACGGTCTTCGAGTCGTCGAGGACCGGCTCCTGCGGCAGGTAGCCGACCTTCGTGCCCTTCGCGACCTGCACGGTGCCCATGAGCTCCGTGTCGAGTCCCGCGAGGATCTTCAGGAGCGACGACTTGCCGGCGCCGTTGCCGCCGATGACGCCGATGTGCGCGCCGTAGAAGAACGAGAGGTTGACGTCCTTCAGGATCGTTTTCGTCCCCTGCTGCTTCGTGACGTCGATGAGTGAGAACTGGTATTCGCCTGCCATCTTCTTGATACTCCCTAATGAAACCCCGTCGCCCCTATTTCAGCCCGAGAAGCTCGTACGCGAGAGGCGTCGCGACGCGCCCCTTCGGCGTGCGCTCAAGATACCCCTCCATGATGAGGAACGGCTCATATGCCTCCTCAATCGTGTCGGGCTCTTCGCCGACCGACACCGCAATCGTTGAAAGCCCGACGGGCCCGCCCGCGAACTTGACGCAAATCGTCTCTAGAATCTTGCGATCCATCTCATCAAGCCCATGCTCTTCAATCTCCAGAAGCGCGAGCGACTCCCGCGCGACATCCCGCGTGATGAAGTTATTGAACTTCACCTGCGCGTAGTCACGCACGCGCCGAAGAAGGTTGTTCGCAATGCGCGGCGTGCCACGACTCCGTCGCGCAATCTCGAGCGCACCTCCGTCGTCGATCTCGACGCTCAGTTTCGCGGCCGAGCGGCGCACGATTTCTGCGAGCGTCTCGGGCTCGTAGTAGGTGAGGCGGTTGACGAGGCCGAAGCGCGCGCGCAAGGGCGCGGCGATGAGACCGATGCGCGTCGTCGCGCCGACGAGCGTGAAACGCGGCAGGTCAAGGCGCACCGAGCGCGCGTTCGGGCCCTGGTCCAGCATAATGTCGATCGCGTAGTCCTCCATCGCCGAATAGAGGTATTCTTCAACCGCCTTCGACATGCGGTGGATCTCATCGATGAAGACGATGTCGCCAGGCTCAAGCGAGGTGAGAAGACCCGCGAGGTCGCCGGGCTTCGTGATGACGGGGCCACTCGTCGTCTTGACATTGACACCCATCGCCTCGCCGAGGATGTAGGAGAGCGTCGTCTTGCCGAGTCCGGGCGGGCCCGAGAAGAGAACATGGTCGAGAACCTCGCCGCGATCCTTCGCCGCCTGCACGGCGAGGAGAAGGCGCGCGCGCACCTTCTCCTGCCCGACGAACCCGTCGAAGTCCGTCGGCCGCAGTTTGTTATCGAACGCCGTCGAACGGTTCAGCTCTTCACTCTCTCTTGCCTTCGCCATATTGAACCATTATACCATTTGCCCCTGTCAACGACGAGTTCCACCCGCTTTTGAGTCATCCGCGCCGTGCGAACGAGGGTCCGACTCACGCACGGACTTGAGAACCGAATAGCCGCGGCGCGGAATAATCTCAACCGTCTGAAAGAATCGCTTCTGAACGGGCTCGAGCCCCGCCGCATTCTTGCACACGCTGTAGCACACGCCGCCAGGCTTCAGCGCACGACGCGCCGTCTCGAGGAAGACGTCCGCGATGCGATAGTCGGAATAGTAAGGCGGGTTCCCAACAAAGACATCGAACGTGCCGTCCGTCTCCTTCGGCGTTCCATTGTCCGAAAGAAGAAGCGTCGTCGCCTCGTCAAGACCGAGCGCCTTCGCGTTCACCGTCGCCGCCTCAATGGCGCGCGTGTGCGAATCAACAAGCGTGAGAGAGCATGGGCGCGGGCGAAGGAATGTTGCAATCAAGTCCCCCACGAGGCCACACCCACAGCCCATATCAAGAATCTTCAACGCGCCATTCGCCGACTTCGCCAAATCACGGCAGACGACTTCGGCAAGCGCAAGCCCGCCGAAGTCAAGGCGGCGATGGCAGAAGCAACCCGGAAACGAGGTGAAGAAAATCTTCGGCCCGCCGGGCACACTCGCGGGCCATGTTGCCGAGAAGTCTCGCACGCGCGTCGGATCGTCCTTGATCTTGTTCAAGAGGTCGTTGCGGTCGCGCTCCTTGCCGACGAAGTCGAGATGGAATCGAGGCGCGTGAAGATCCCCTTTAAGGAGAATCGAGATTTCCTGCAAGAGGTCGAGCGAAAGTTCGCCGCTCATCAGCTTCGGACCCGTCTTAAAGAAGATCTCATCCCACGGCCCTTCGGGGAGGTGCGGCGTCGCGACGACGGGGACCTTCCAGACGGTTTCAATCGCGTGCGCGTGGTAGATGTCGAGCGTATGGCAGAGGCAGTCGCCCGAAAGAAGATCCTTTCGGAGATCGGCCGCCTTGTATCCGACGAAGAGGCGCTTCATCGCCTATTCGCCCCTCATGCGCGGAACGGCCGCCATGAGACGGCGTGTGTACTCCTCCTGGGGCGACTTGAGGACGCTCGCCGTCTCGCCCTCCTCGACGACGCGCCCTTGGTTCATGACGAGGATGCGATCGGAGAAGTGCTGCACGACGCCGATGTCGTGCGTGATGAAGAGGAACGAGAGATTCATCTTCGCCTTGAGGTCTGCCAGAAGATCCAGCACCTGCGCGCGGATGGAGAGGTCGAGTGCCGAGACCGCCTCGTCGCAGATAAGAACCTCGGGCTTGAGCGCAATCGCGCGCGCGATGCAGATGCGCTGACGCTGACCACCCGAGAACTCGTGCGGGTAGCGGTCGAGGAAGCTCTCGGGAAGCCCCACCTGCTCAAGAAGCGTCGCGGCGCGTGCGCGCGCCTCCTCGCGTGAGCAGAGACGGTGGTAGATCATTCCCTCGCTCAGCGTCTCGCGCACGGTATGGCGCGGGTTAAGCGAGGCCATGGGATCTTGAAAGACGACCTGCACGCGGCGATGATAATCAAGCGGATTCATCTCGCCAACGGGGCGGCCATCAAAGAGGATCTCGCCGCCACAGGGCTTCACGAGCCCAAGAATGGCGCGGCTCGTCGTCGACTTGCCACACCCCGACTCGCCGACGACACCGAGCGTCTCGCCGCGGCGGAGGACGAAGGAGACGCCGTCGACAGCCTTCACACAACCGACGGTGCGGGCGAAGACGCCCTTCTTGATGGGAAAGTGGACCTTGAGGTCGCGGACTTCGAGAATGGGCTGCGTGTTCATTGACCAATCAAGATGAGCGTTTTTTCGAGCAGAACGGAGCGGAGCGTCTCCGCCTCTGGAAAGAGCGCGCCCAAGGCGCCGACGAGCGCGCCCGAGACGAGGAGCGCGGCGAGTGCCGCGAGGAGCGAGCCGAAGATTGCGTCCCCAGGCTGGGCGACGAGGCCGTGGACGAACTTTTTCACGAGAAAGCGCACGAGGCCAAAGACGAGAAGCGCGCCGACGACGAGCGCGAGAACGGCGAGCACTCGCGAGTCAATTGCTTGTGCGAGGGGCCCCCAGGCGAAAGTGCCCGCAATCGCGGCCGTGACCACGCCCGCGAGGAACGCGAGCGCGCCCGAGACGCCGATAAAGATACCGATGACGAACCCCGACGCTGTTGCCACCAGAATCGCGTAGTCCATGACCGTCAGGTCCATCGCCTACCTCCGCGCTTTCTTCGCGAGGCTCTCGCGATAGGCCTGATAGGCGGCCGCCACTTTCTTGTCGCCTGTCTTGCGGAGCGCGCGGACGAGACCGTCCAGAACGTCGACCGAGGCGGGGTCGGCCGCGAGCGCACGCGAGTAGATTTCGCGCGCCGTCGCCACCTGACCGAGGCGCTCGGCGAGCGCGCCCGCTTCGACGAATGTCGCGACCGCGCTCGGACGAAGCGCACACGCCTTGCGATACGCGTCAAGGGCCTGCTTCTGCCCCGCGCGCGAGGTATCGGCCTTCAGGAGCGCACGCGCGAGCCCCCGCGCGGCTGGATAAGCGAGCGGGTCGGCCTCGTAGGCCGCACGATACTCCTTGACGGCGGTCTTGAAAGCGTTCTTCTTCCACGCCTTGTCCGCGCGCGCAAGGGCCGCGACGCTTGAGGCACTATTGCGCCGCGCGACACCCGGGATGTCGGCCGTCTGGCGCGCGATCGTCTCCTTGAGGGCGGGGATCGTCGTCTTGCACGTCTTTTGGACACGCGCGTCCATCTCGGGCGAGAGGCGCACGAAAATCTCAAACTGCTCGAGCGCGGCCTCCGCGTAGGCGAAAGGCGCGTAGCGGTAGAGCACGCCGAGATGATAATGGGCGGCGGGGCTCTTGAAATCGAGGCGCAGGGCGCGCAAAAACGAAAGACGCGCGAGGTCGTAGGCATTGCCCGCCATCTGGACGAGCCCAAGTTCCGTCCACGCGCGCGCGCGGAGAGCGGCGGGGAACACCACATCCTCAGCGATCGCGCGATAGATTCGAGCCGCCTTCTCGTAGTCCTTCAAGTGCCAAGCAATCTGCGCGGAAAGGAGCCTGACATCGACGTCACCGCCCGCGAGCGACTCGGCTTCAAGGGCGTGCGCGCGCGCCTCCTGAAGAAGCCCCTGTTGCAGATTGACAAGCGCCATGTAAACGTGCGCGTCAACGTTCGTCGGGTTCGCCTCAAGCGAGGAGGTGAAGAGCACCTCAGCCCGCTTGACGTTGCCCGCGTCATAGGCCGCCTTTCCCGCCGCGAGTTCCTTCGCGCCGTCCGACGCGCCGCAGCCCGCGAGAAGCGCGAGCGCGGCGAGGGCGAGGCCCTTAAGCGCGAATGAGTGCGAGATATTCGTCACGCTTTTTCTCCATAATGTCGCGCGTCTTGCCCTCGAGGTTGAGGCGCACGAGTGGCTCCGTGTTCGACATGCGCACATTCGCCCAGTAGCCTTCCGAATCCCACGCATCGACCGAGACGCCGTCCAGTTCAAAGACACGCGCCTTCGCCGCGTAGGTGGCCTTGATCTTCGCGAGGACTTGCGCCGGCGGGGTCGTCGTCTTCGTGTTGATCTC
>CAYNVE010000041.1:0-10904 GCA_964400635.1 uncultured Lentisphaeraceae bacterium | reverse complement strand
CTCTTCCTATCTCGCCGCGATCTTAATGTTCTCGGAAATATGGTATAATAGACGCAATGAAAAACGTTTGCGTCGACAAGGGTGTTGAATTTGGAAAACGCGGCTCACTCGCGTTCATCGCGGGTCCCTGCGTCATCGAATCGCGCGAGATGGCGCTTGAATTGGCGCGCCGCCTAACGGCACTCTCGCGCAAGTTGAAGGTTCCCTACGTCTTCAAGGCGAGCTTCGACAAGGCGAACCGCACGAGCGTCGATTCGTTCCGCGGCCCTGGCATTGACAAGGGTCTCGAGATTCTCGCCGAGATTCGCTCAACCTTTGACGTCCCCGTTCTGACCGACATTCACGAGCCGTGGCAGGCGAAGGTCGCCGCCGAGGTCTGCGACATTCTGCAGATCCCCGCGTTCCTCGCGCGCCAGACGGATCTCGTTGTTGCGGCGGGTGAAACAGGGGCTGTCGTCAATGTGAAGAAGGGCCAGTTCATGGCGCCAGAGGACATGGCGCAGGTCGTCCGCAAGATTGAGTCGACGGGGAATCGTCGCATCATTCTTTGCGAGCGCGGCAGTTCCTTCGGCTATCGCAACCTCGTCGTCGACATGCGCTCGCTCGCGATCATGCGCGATCTGGGTTATCCCGTTGTGATGGACGCGACGCACGCGGTGCAGCGTCCAGGCGGGCTCGGTACGGGCTCGGGCGGCGACGGCAAGTACGCGCCGCTCATCGCACGCGCGGCCGTTGCGACGGGCGCACTTTCGGGCGTCTTTATGGAGACGCACATGAATCCCGTGAAGGCGAAGAGCGATGCGGCGAATGCGATTCGCTTCTCGGAGGTCGAGAAGCTTTGGAAAACGCTTCTCAAAATTCAGGAGGTCGTGACGGCGTGAGGTTCCTCCTATTCGCCATCTTGTTTCTCGCGTGGGAGGCTTCCGCGTTTGATGTCGCGTCCTGGCGCGCGCGCCGCGCCGCGTTTTCGGACGAGGCGCGCGAGATGCGTGCGGCCTATTCGAATGTGGCGAGCCGTGTCTCAGAATCGGCCGAGCGCGTGAATGTCCCGATTGAGACGCATGCCGATGGCTCGGTCAAACTTCTCGTCACGGCTGAGCGGGCGCAGTTTCTTCTAAAGGAAGATCTCGTTTGGGCGGCGGATGTTGTCGTCTCGCAGTTTGACGAGACCGCGCGTGAGATCTTGCGCATTGAGGCCGACCGCCTTCTCTTCTCGCGCGAGAACCACCACGGTTGGGCCGAAGGGCGCGCGAAGGTGACCTATGGGAAAAGCGTCTTCACGGGCGAGAACGTCTTCTTCTCGACCGATGACGAATATGTCCTCTCGCTCGACGCCTCCGCGTTCGAGACGCGCGAGTTGCCGCAGTCGGCCGCCGCTTCGACGAACGCCTTCTTGCGCGGCGAGTCACTCGCCGTCTCGTCGCGCCGTTGCGACATGGATCGCAAGTCGGGTGTTGTCCTTTTTGAGGATGCGGCGCGAGTCGATTACCGCCCCGACTATACGCTTGTTTCAGATCGCGTCTACGCCTTCTTTGAGGGGACGAATAACTTAAGTCGCCTCGTTGCGGAAGGGGGCGTTTCGATCACGAACGGCCTGAGGCGTGGTACATGCGCGCGCGCCGCCTTCTCGCGTGCGTCGGACGAGGTCGTGATGACGGGCTCGCCTGACGGCCGCCTCGCGCGCCTTTGCGACGAGACGGCGAACGAGGTCGCAGGACGGAAGATTACGTTCTTCCTAAAGGCCGAGCAGGTTGAGATCGAGGATGCGGAGCTAATCGTCAACAAGTCGGGAAGGAGCATGAAGGATCTATGAGCGACCCGGTGATGGACGCGATGAGTGCGCTCGCGCGTGAGCGGAGCGAGAAAAAAGCCGACCTTGAGGCGACGGGCCTCGTGAAGGTCTACGGCGACCGCACGGTCGTCAGCGGCATGGATGTCCGCTGTTCGTGCGGCGAGATCGTGGGTATTTTGGGGCCGAACGGCGCGGGCAAGACGACGACCTTCTACATGATTGTCGGCCTCGTGAAGCCTGAGGCAGGTCAGGTTATCTTCCGCGGCGAAGACATGACGCGCTTGCCCGTCTATCAGCGCGCGCGCAAGGGCCTTGGCTATCTCGCGCAAGAGCCGTCCGTCTTCCGCAAGCTCTCGGTCTGGGACAATGTGATGGCGATTCTCGAGACGATGCCGCTCTCAAAGAAGGCGCGCGCCGCGCGCGCCGAGGAGCTTCTCGCGCCGTTCGACCTCATGAAGGTTGCGCGCCAACCGGCCTACACGCTCTCGGGCGGCGAGCGCCGCAAACTCGAAATCGCGCGCGCGCTCGTCCGAAACCCGGCAATCCTGATGCTCGACGAGCCGTTCGCGGGCGTGGATCCTTTGAGCGTCAACGAAATTCAAGAAATCGTCCGCTCGCTTGCGGCGAAGGGGCTTGGTATCATCATCACAGACCACAATGTGCGCGAGACTCTTTCTGTTGTCAATCGCGCCTATCTCGTTTATAATGGTAGTTTGTTGAAGGAAGGCACGAGCGCGGAACTCGTCGCCGATCCCGAGGTGCGCGAGAAGTACCTCGGCGAGAATTTTAGAATGTAAGACAAAACATGACACGAAAGGAGAAAAGAAAATGAGCATTGAAGTGACCATGAGACATAGCGACGTCCGTATCGAGTCGATGAAGGAGTATGCCCAGACGCGCATGGAGCAGCTTGCGGCGAAGTTCCCGAAGGTGACGAAGGTGCAAATCGTCATTGACATCGACGTCAAGCGCCACATGTACACGGCCGAAGTTGTCGCGAACCGCCTCGGCGAGACGGCCGTCGGCGCGAAGGAGTTCTCCGCTTCGGCGAAGAGCGTCATCGACGGCGCGGCCGCCCGCGCGGAGCGCCAGCTTCTGCGTATGCGCGTGAAGGCGCGCAAGGGCACGGTTCGCGAGCAGCGCGCCTCCTCCGAGAAGAACTGATGCGCACACTGCCCGTCAAGACGAACCGGAAGGGACGCGCCTTCACCGTGGCCGACTTCTATGAAGCCGGCCGAAAGGCGCTCTCCCTTTCGATTGTCGTCGGGCAGGAGCACTTAAATCGCGTGGTCAAGGAGCCGATTGTCAATCGGCCAGGCCTCGCGCTCACGGGTTTCTACGGCTACTTCGCCGCGGGGCGTCTGCAGATGATCGGGCGCGGCGAAAGGGCCTATCTCCGCTCGCTGGCCCCGAGCGTGCGGCGCGAGCGTTTGAAGTCGCTCGTTGAACATAACGCCTACTTTTTTATTTTTACGAATGGGCAGAAGCCGGACGCGGAACTCTTAAAGCTCGCGAAAGACTATCGCCTGATCGTCATGACCTCGCCGCTCTCGACGCGCGTCTTTGCGAATTTAAGCGCGTTCGTCCTCGAGCGGCTCGCGGCGCCGTCAACGACGATCTATGGGACGATGATCGAGGTGTGCGGGCTCGGTATCCTCTTTGAGGGCGACCCCGGCCTCGGCAAGTCCGAGACGGCCTTGGGTCTCATCAAGCGCGGCTCCGCGCTCATCGCCGACGACCTCACGTGCATTCGCAAGGATGTCGGCAACAATCTCCTTTACGGTTCGGCCTCGGAATCAACCGAAGGCTATATGGAGATTCGCGGCATCGGCATCATGCACATTCCGAGCCTCTTCGGCGTTGCGGCGTTGCGCGGCGAGAAGCGCCTGCAACTCATCATTACCTTTAAGCGCCTTCAGGATGTGCGTGGCGAAGTCGACCGAATTGGCCAGACGCGCCGCATGAAGAAAATTCTGGGCGTGGAAGTCCCCAATATCATGATCCCCGTCTCGGAGGGGCGCGACCTCGTCAATCTCGTTGAGACGGCCGCGATGCAGCAGAAGCTTCTGCTCTCCGGGGTTGATCCCGTCGAGGCGCTTTCAAGGCGCCTGCACGCACGCGCGCATTTAATCGAGGACAAAATTCATCAAGAGGAGGAACCATGGCCGAAACACTGACGCGGGAGATGAAACTCCTGAACAAATACGGGATGCACGTTCGCCCGGCCGGGCTTTTCGCGAAGCTCGCGAGCCACTACGACTGCGAAATCGAGGTCGAGAAAGATGGCAACGTCGTCTCGGGCAAGTCGATCATGGCGCTCATGACGCTGGAGGCCGTCTCGGGCACGGTCTTGAAGGTCCGCGCAACGGGCCCGCAGGCGAAGGAGGCCTTGGACGAGCTTGAGGCGCTCGTCGGGCGGAAGTTCGACATTCCGGATGAGCAGTAGCGCGAAGATGCGGACGGTTCGCGGGCTACCGACAGCCCGCGGCTTCGCCATCGGTCCCGTGTATGTCTATCGCGGGGACGGGGCTATTCCTGTGCCCGAATACGCCCTGGCCGAGGGCGGTGAGGCGGCCGAGTGGGCGCGTTTCAACGCCGCTTTGGATGTCGCGCGGCGCGATCTTGAGAGTGTCGTCGAGGCTCTCAACGCGCGTGGCGGGCGCACGGATGCGAAGATTTTCGAGTGCCACTTGATGCTCCTCGACGACCCGCTCTTCATCGCCGAGGTCGAGAAGCGCGTCAAGGTTGAGCGCCTGAACGCGGAGGCGGCCGTTCGGCGCACGGCGGACGAGTCTCGCGCGCTCTTCGCGAAGATGAACGACCCCTACTTGCGCGAGCGCGTGCGCGATATTGACGACCTTGAGCGGCGCGTCCTGCGCATTCTCCTCGGCGCGGCGGCGAACCCGAACGCGGGGCTGACGACGCCGTCCATCATCGTCGCCGATGATCTCACGCCCTCCGAGACCGTCCAGTTGCCGCGTGAACTCATCCTCGGCTTCGCGATGAACGGCGGCTCGACGACGAGCCACGTCGCGCTTCTCGCGCGCTCGATGGGTGTCCCTGCGGTGTCGGGGCTCGGAAACGCGACATCGCTCGTTGAACCCGGCGAGACCGTTCTCCTTGACGGCACGGAAGGGTGCCTCACGGTCGCGCCGACCGCCGCCGCCATTCGCGATTTCCGCGACCTCGTTGAGCGTCAGAAGGAGATTTCTGAAGAGGCGGTGACGGGCCCTGCGGCGGGCACACTGAAAGATGGCGGCACCATCGCGCTTTTCGCGAACCTTCACCCCGGCGCGCCGTTGGACGGCGTCAAGGCGCTCGGCGCGCGCGGCGTCGGGCTCTACCGCAGCGAATATCTCTGGCTCAATGAGGAGGGTGAGCCTTCCGAGGACGAGCAGTATCGGGCCTACCGCGAGGTCGCCGAGTTCGCCACGACGCTCGGCGCGTCGGCAACAATCCGCGTTCTTGATATTGGTGGCGACAAACTCGTGCGCGGCATCTCGCAGCGTAGTGGCACGCGCCAGAGCGAGGCGAATCCGTTTCTCGGCAACCGCTCCATCCGTTACCTCCTCTCGCATCCCGAGGTCTTCAAGACGCAGTTGCGCGCGATTCTGCGTGCGTCGGCGCACGGTCGCATCAAGCTTCTTTATCCGATGATTTCGTGCGTTGAAGAGCTTCGCGCGGCGGCTGTCGTCCTCGACGAGGTGCGCCGCGATCTGCGCGCCGCAGGCATCGCGTTTGACGAGGAGATGGCGGTTGGCGCGATGATCGAGGTGCCCGCGGCCGCGCTGAACGCCGACGCGCTCGCCTCTTTTGTCCAGTTCTTCTCCGTCGGAACGAACGACCTCGTCCAGTACACGATGGCGGCCGACCGCGGCAACGAGGCGGTTGCGAATCTCTACCAACCGACGAACCCCGCGATTTTGGAGTTGATGCGCCGTATCATTGATGCTGCGAAGAAGGCGAAGATTCCCGTGAGCGTCTGCGGCGAGTCGGCCTCGGACCCTGTCATCGGTGTCCTCTGGGCGGCGATGGGTGTCGACGTCCTGTCGATGTCGGCGACCTACATCCCCGTCATCTCGAAGGTCCTTTCGAAGCTGACGCGCGATGACCTGAACGACTATCGCGACGCGATCCTCGCGCTGGGGCGCGATAAGACGGGCGAGGAGATTTTGGACGCCTGCCGCGACTTCCTCCAGCAACGGATCCCCGACTTCAACAACATCGTCATCTGATCGATGGTCAAGACGCCGAAAGTCACGATTGAGCGCATCACGTCCGCGCGAGGGGAGGGCGCGCTCTTTGACCTCGCCGTCGCGGCGGCGCGCAAGATTCCGACGGCCGACGTGGGCGGCGTTATCGCGGCGACGTTCTCGAACGAGGAGCGCTTCCCTGCGCTTTCGGTGCGCGTGGCCTCGGCACTCTCGCTTCCGACGACGACGGTCGCCTTCGATGTCCAGATGGCCTGCAGTGCCTATCCCTATGCCGTCTATCTCGCAGGCGCGCTCGCGCGCGACTTGAAGAAGAAAATTCTCGTCATCGATGGTGATGTTCAGACGCGCCTCGTCGATCCCACCGACCACGCGACGGGCGCGATTTTCTCCGATGCCGTGACGGCGAGTGTCATCTCGTCTGACGCGACGAGCGATGAAACGAGCCTCTTCGACTTCTACACGAAGGCGAGTGACGCCTTGCGCTGTCCTTCGGCGGGCCCCATCTTCATGGACGGCATGGGCGTTTTCTCGTTCGTCGCGACGGAGGTGAAGGCGTTTCTTGCCGCCTTCAAGGGCGCGATTCCGCCTGAGGACGACTACCTCTTTGTGCCGCATCAGGCGAACGCCTATATGGTGCGTCAACTTGCGCGCGGTCTCGGCCTCGACGCGCGCCTCGTCTCGCTCGACGCCGCGTTGAAAAATCCAGGCTCGTGCTCGATCCCGCTCGCCATTGAGGCGTCGGGTCGGGCGGGCCCGATGCTTCTTGCGGGCTTCGGCGCGGGTTACTCGGCCTCGGCCGCCTATGTCTCGGTCAATTTGGTATAATGGTTTTTCTAAGAAAGGAACAGAAGAAATGTCGCTGAACATCGTCACGGAAATCGACCGTCGAATCAAGGTGAAGAATGTCCTCATGAGCGTGAGCGACAAGACGGGGCTTGAGACGTTTGTCCCGGGTCTCGTGAAGGCGTGCCCCGACGTCAAGATTTATTCAACGGGCGGCACCTACGCGAAGGTGAAGGAGATTCTCGGCGCGGCGGCCGACAAGACGCTCGTCGCGGTCTCCGACTACACGGGGCAGCCCGAGATGCAGGGCGGGCTTGTGAAGACGCTCGACTTCAAGATTTACCTCGGGCTTCTTTCCGAGACATACAACGCCGCACATCAGGCGGATCTGAAGCGTCTCGACGCGCAGATGCTCGACATGGTCGTTGTCAATCTCTATCCGTTCCGCGAGACCGTTGCGAAGCCAGACGTCACGCCCGAGATGGCGCGCACGAACATCGACATTGGCGGACCTTGCATGGTGCGCGCCTCGGCGAAGAACTATCTTCGCGTCGCCTCCGTCACCGATCCGCTCGACTATGCGAATATCGTCACGGAACTCGCCGACCACGAGGGGACGCTCGGCCTGGACACGCGCTTTAAACTCATGAAAAAGGCCTTCGCGCACACGGCCGAGTACGACACGGCAATCGCGGGCTTCTTCTCGCGCACGACGTGGCAGACGGTTGACGCGACTTACAATCAACATTGACCGTCGTTCATCTAGTTCCCGCGATGGAGGAGGGAGGCGTCGAGCGCGTCGTCCTGTCCCTCAACCGCGCCCTCGTGTCGGCGGGGCATCGTTCGATCGTCATCTCGCGCGGCGGGCGGCTCGAGGCGCGCGTTCGCGCGGACGGCGGTGAGACGCGCGCGCTCGACCTCAAAAGCAAGAACCCCCTCACGTTTTTCGCGCGCGCGTACGGCCTCAGGCGGGTTCTTCGCGCGATCGAAGGCGAGGACAAGGCCGCGCGTGTCGTCGTCTTCGTTCATTCGCGCGTTCCCGCCTGGCTCTTTCTCTTTGCGAATCGCACGCTCCACCTGCCGTTCGCAACATATGCGCACGGTGCCAACTCTGTCTCGTCCTACTCGCGCGTTATGACGCGCGGCGATGCCGTTGTTGTGCCGTCGCAGTTTCTTGCGGACTTTCTTCTCGCGAACTACCCCGACGCGCCCGACTGTCCGAGCGCGTCGCGCCTCGCCGCGCGACTGCGCGTCATCTCGCCGACGGTCGATCTTGACCGCTTTGACCCCAAGAAGGTCAATCGTACGGTCGTCGCGCGGCTCAGGCGTGCGTGGGGCGTCGAGTCGGGCGTGTTCGTCACGATGTCCATCGGGCGCATCACGCCGCTCAAGGGGTTTGACGCGGTCATCCGCGACTTTGCCGAGCGTCGGAAGACGCGGATGTTTTCGCGCCTCGTCATCGTGGGCGGCGCGGATCGCGGTAAGGAGGCGCTTCTGAATGAGCTCAAGGCGCTCGCCGCGCATCTGGGTGTCGCAGACCACGTTATCTTCGCGCTCTCGCAGACCGAGATTCCTGAATGCCTCTCAATCGCGGACGAGGTCGTCTCGGGGAATACGACGAAGCCTGAGTCGTTCGGGCTCTCCGTTCTAGAAGCGGCGGCGATGAATAAGCCCGTTCGCGTCCTGCGCTCGTTTGGCGGTGTCGCAGAGGTTCTCTCCGCGATCAAGGCGGCGGGGACGGCGACACCGCGTGAGGCTGTTGCGCGCCTCTACGGTGTTGAGACGATGACGGCAAAGACTCTCGCATTGCTCGACGACCTCGCGCGGAGAAAGTGACGGCGTT
Source organism: uncultured Lentisphaeraceae bacterium (assembly GCA_964400635.1). GTDB lineage: Bacteria > Verrucomicrobiota > Kiritimatiellia > RFP12 > UBA1067 > UBA1067. The sequence goes on along the minus strand of CAYNVE010000041.1, from coordinate 2,272 downwards.
TCGTATGAAAGCCTGGATACAGCGAGTCACCGAAGCGTCCGTCACGATTGATGACGAAGTTGTCGCGTCGATTGGGAAGGGGTATCTCATCCTGCTCGGCGTCACGCACGCGGACACGGAGAAGAATGCGGACGACTTGGCCGCGCGCATCGTTCATTTGCGCATCTTCGAGGATGAGAACGGCAAGATGAACCGCTCGATTGAGGATGTTGGTGGATCCGTCATTGTCGTCTCGCAGTTCACACTCTACGCCGACACCGCGCATGGACGGCGTCCTGGCTTCTCAAACGCGGCGCGTCCTGAGCGTGCGAGGCCGCTTTACGAGCGCGTTGTCGCGAATCTGCGTGCGTGTCTCGGCGACGCGCGTGTTGGAACCGGCCGCTTTGGTGCGGACATGAAAGTCAGGCTTCTCAACGACGGGCCTTGTTCGTTCGAGCTTGTCGAGCCCATCGCATGAATGGGATGATGGTATAATCGACGGTCAGTGTTGGCCTTTGTTTGAACGGGCAAACTCACGCTTTCGTTCAGACCAAGCCTCTACGCCATTCCCCTCGGCGAAATCTGCCCATAGTAGAAAAACCGAGGCGCTCAAGACCTTGTGTGAGGCGGGAGAGGCTGCCGGCGGAGCAAAGCGAGACGCGGACGAACGAATCCTTCGCGCCGCGTTGGACGGCATAGCGGTCGGAATGGAAGACGCGCACGCCCACGTCGAGAAACTGACGCTCGATTTCCTGTCCGCGCCCCGAGGTGTTTGGGAGCGGCACCGTGCGGAAGAGACGGCGCGCGTCGCCCGCGCGGCGGATTTTGAAGACGCGGTCGAAGATCGCGTTCGCCTTCGCCGCCTCACGCGCCTTTGCTGCGAGAATCTTCTCCGCCTCGCCCGAAAGAATCAGCTCGCCGAGGATCTCCGCGTCGAGCGCGCTTGCTTTGATCGCCGCGTGGTGAAGCCCCGCGACGAGGCGATCGTGAACGGAGCGCGGCGCACAGACGAACGCCGTGCGAAGGCCCGGCGAGATGAGCCGCGTCGTGCCGGAGAGATAGATGACTTGTTCGGGAATCCGCGCCTGAAGCGGACGTTTGGACAATGGCCCTGTGGTACGGTCACGCGTCTCGCGTGACCGTACGTCCAATGACGCGTCGTCCTCCAATACGAGCAATCCGCGTCGTGCCATGATTTCAGCGAGCGAGTCCTTGCGCTTTTCGGAGAGCGTCCGCGTCGTCGGGTTCGCGCAGTTTGGCATGACGAAGACGCCTTTCACACCGCGCTTCGCCGCGGCTTCGTCGAGCGCTTCCGGAATTATGCCGTCCGCGTCGTTCTCGATCGGCACGAGGCGCGTCCCAGAGAGACGCGCGAACGAGACGAGGTTCGCGTAGGTGAACGGATCGACGGCGATCGCGTCGCCGGCGTTGAACGCCGCGAGAAGGGCGGTCGAGATTGCGCCCTGGACGCCTGGGAAGACGGAGACGAGGTCTTCTTTCGCTTCGACGCCGCAGCGCGCGAGCCAGCGACATCCCGCGACGCGATGGCGCAGCTTGCCGTCGCGGTCGTCGTAGGTGAAGAGCCGCGTCGCCGTCTCGCGGGCAAGGACGGCGCGCGCCGCGGCGACGACAGCCTTTGCGCCGATTTCGGGGAACGCCTGCACGACGCCGAGGTCGATGATGTCTTTCGGCATCGCGCCGTTCGCGGCGGCTTCGCTCGTGTCCGCGACGAACGTGCCGCGTCCGACGACGCCGTAGACGAGTCCCTTCGCGCGGCAGACGTTGTAGGCGCGCGTGACGGTCGTGAAATCGACATCAAGGAAGTCCGCGAGCTCGCGCTGCGGCGGGAGGCGCGTGCCCGCCGGCAGCGTGCCCGTGCGCACGTCGCGTTCGAGCGCGGCGGCGAGCGCGAGGTAGAGCGGACCTGCCGCGAGCGTCGCCCGCGCCGGCCGCCAGCTCATTGGATAGTTGTCAAAGGAATTGATCGGCATCTTTCTTGTACTCCATACAATTTCGTGAGTTGTATGTATTATACCAGAATGATAGAATATGCGTCATCCACAAAAGGAGAAGAAGAAAATGGCAGAAGACAGACAGACTCTCAACCGAAACCTGGCGCAGATGCTCAAGGGCGGCGTCATCATGGACGTCACGACGCCCGAGCAGGCGAAGATCGCGCAGGACGCCGGCGCGTGCGCCGTCATGGCCTTGGAGCGCATCCCGGCCGACATCCGCGCCGCCGGCGGCGTGAGCCGCATGAGCGACCCCGCGATGATCCGCGGCATCCAGGAGG
>CAYNVE010000040.1:0-11117 GCA_964400635.1 uncultured Lentisphaeraceae bacterium | reverse complement strand
CGGTCGCGATGCACAACGTGCCGGAGGAGCAGGTCTTCCAGCCGCACTGCTGGGGCCTCTTCGGCGCGTCGGACGATCCGACGGGCGCGGACTACCGTGCGTGCAAGAACTTTGGCCCCCTCTACGCGACGAATCGCTAAGGGGGGAAATGCGCTTGCATTCCGAAAGTGAATTATAGTATAATCGCTTTATCATGAGGAAGGTCATCTACTCTCTCGCCTTGACGGCGACCTGGGCCGTGTCAGCGTGGGCTGACGCGGCCGCTCCCGCGACCGATGAGGTCAAGGAAGACTCCGCCCTTGAGGCTGAGATCGCCTATGTCGAGGCGCTTATCAACTTCGGCTACTCCGACTTTGCCGCGCCCGTCATTGAGGCGACGAAGAAGAAATGGCCTTCCTCTGAGGCGCGATTTTTCGCCATCGAAGTCCGCGGCCTTCTCGCGCTCGGCAAGTTTGACGATGCCGAGAAGAAGATCGCCGCGCTTCCCGACCGCAAGTCGGTGAAGTTCTGGGGCGCGCGCCTTGAAGTGGCGAACAACTACTTCGCGCGCGGCCAGAAGGACGAATGCATGAAGATCTACGAGGAGTTCTTCAAGGCGTTCCCGAAACCGTCGGCCGACATCCGCAAGTTCTACCTTGATGCTTCCTATGCCTACGGGCAACTCCTCGCGGGCGACGGCAAGTACGCGAAGGCGGTCGAGCGCTACGAGTCGCTTCTTAAGATGATCAAGGACGACGAGTGGTGCAATGTTGCGTGCGAGACGTGCGACATCTACTTGAAGCTCATCGACCGCACGTCCGACCCGAAGGATAAGAAGAAGCGCGACGGCTATGTGAAGGCGATGTCGGATATCGTCGATAAACTCCTTTGGCAACAGGATAAGCCCGTCTACTTCGGCCGCGCCGTCTCGATGAAGGCGCACTTGGAGCAGATGAAGGGCAACGCCGACCGTGCCAGCGAGATTATTGACGAGTTTCGCCCAGAGCTTCAGCGTCTCCACGACCAGATTGTTTCGTTCGACCCCGACGGTCATCAGGGTCTCCTAAAACAGTCGCCGCTCCCCGAGTGCCTCTACCTTCAGGCGAAGATTCTCTTTGAAGAGGCCGAGGCTGAGTACAAGAAGCCGAAGCGCAACGACGAGCGCGTCAAGACGCTCCTCTTCGGGCCGAAGAAGGCGAATGGCAAGCGCGATGTGATGAAGGGCTCCTTCGCGATGGCGCAGAGCGTCTTTCTAAATTTCGAGTCGTCTTCGTGGGCGCCACAGGCGGGCGACCTCGCCGAGAGTGTGCGCACGTTCGCTGAAGAAAAGTACCAGGCTAAGGTCAAAACGAAAGTCACGCCCGAGCAGATTGCGCGCGTCCGCGCGGCGCAGTTCCGCGAGGCGAATGAGTTCTACTCGGCTGGTCAACTCAAGGAGGCGATTGCCGCCTATGACGAGGTTCTTGCGAAGTTCCCTGAGTACGCCGAGTCGATTGTCGCCATTGAGAACATCGCGACGGCCTTCATCGACCTCATGCTCGAGACGAAGGACAAGACCGAACGCGACGACTGGCGGCTCAAGGCTGACGTTGTTGAGCATTATCTCGCCGAGCGCTTCGCGGGTTGCCGTGATAAGAGCGTGATGATTGCGGCGGGCGATGCCGTCGTCCGTCTTGCGGCGAAGGAGAAAGAGTGCCACGATGTCGCGCGCGCCGACGCGCTTTACACGGCGTTCTGCGAGAATTACGTGCGTCATGCCTCGGCCCCGAACGTCGCGGCGGCGCAGGCGATTGAGTTTCAGAAGAACGGTCGCTATCAGGACGCGATGAAGTTCTGGCAGATTATCGCCTCGACCTACACGAACGCGTCGGTCTACGCGATGGCGCACCAACGCGCCTCGCAGTGCGCGGGCAAACTCGGCGACCCAGCGGGCGAGATTCGCTGGATGGCGCAGTATTTGAAACTTGAGAAGGTGAAACTCAACCGCCTGCAGGCGCAAATGCTTCTCGCGCAGATGTATCAGAAGAAGGGGCTCGCCCAACTTGATGCGGCGTCGACGAATGCGACGCCCGAACTCGTCGAGGCGGCTGAGAAGGCGGGTACGGCTGAGATTATCCGCGCCATCAAGAATTTCCAGGCGTTCTCAAAGGAGGCGAGCGAAGCCCTGAAGGACCCCGCGACGCCCTCGGGTGACAAGGAGAAGTACGAGACGCTCAAGGAGGCGGCGACCTACATCGTCGGTGACTGCTGGCGGCGCATGAACCGCCCGCAGGCGATGGTTGAGAAGGTTTATCGCCCGCGCGCGGCTGAGGCGTATTCGGCTTACCTCGCCGCGTATCCGACGGGCAAGTGGGCGACGACCGCTTACGTGAACCTTGGCACGATCTACACGGCTTCGGGCAATCTTGAGAAGGCGCGCGAGGCCCTTGACGCGCTCTCGAAGAAGTTCCCTGATTCCGACGAGGCGAAGAATGCGAAGCCGCGCCTTGCCAAGAGCCTCATTGAGATGGGCCTCAAGAAGGAAGGAACCGACATCTACGCCGAGATGCTTCGCACCGACGGCACCTACTCGGCCTCGCAGTTCGTGAACGCGGGTGACGCGCTCGTCGAGGCGAAGAGTTGGACGATGGCCAACCAGGCCTACGAGCGCGCGATTCGCCTCGCGGGCACGAACGCGGTCGGCGTCGTCGCGAAGGCGCGGCTCGGCCTCGCGAAGACGGCGTGGAAGCAGGGTTCGCTCGACGAGGCGCGCGAGTCGCTCGATGCGTTCCTCGCAGACCCGAAGATGTCGCGGATGGCGATCGCTGCCGACGCGAACTTCATGCTCGTTGAGGTGGCCTCCGAGCAGGGGAGTCGCGAGAAGGACGCGACGCAACGTCAGAAACTCTTCGGCGCGGCGATTGGCGCGCTCCGCAAAGTCCGCCAGTATTGGGCGAAGAAGCCGCAGTATGAGCAGGATCGTCTTGACCTCCTCTCGGCCGATGTTCTCGTCGATCGCATGCGGGCCGAAGAGGCGATGAAGCTCGACGAAGACGCGCTTGATACGTGCGGCCGCGCCGCGGCGCAGTTCCAGGTCTTCATTCAGGCGCACGGTCCGACCGAGGAAGTGCCGCTCGACAAGATGGAGGCGGGCGCCCTTGAGAACCTTGAGCGCGCCTATGCGTCGATTGTTCCGCTCTTCGCGAAGATGGGCGCGGACAAGGCTGATCTCGTCGTCAAGTTCGGTCAAGAGTATCTCGACAGCTTCCCGAACGGGACGCACCGCACGGCGATCTTGAACTGCATGAACGCCGCGAAGGCTGACTTGCCTGCGGCGGGCGCGGCGACGACGGCCGAGCCGAAGACGACGACACCTGAGAACAACTGACTTAACCTTGAGAAGGGAATCCGACACGATGAAGAAACTCGTTTGCATGATGGCGGCCGCAGCGGCGGCGAGCGCATTCGCGATCAACGGCTCGATCACGACTGAGATGGAGACCATCTCGGGTGACATCAAGTGGCAGCCGCGCGCGAAGGCCTATTTCGTTGAGAAGGGCAAGATCTCGCGCGAGATCAAGCTCGCCGACGTGACGGGCATGGAGATTCCGAAGCCGGCAGGCTATGACAAGGCCGTGCAACTCGTCGAGGCGGGTCAGGGACTTTCGGCCATCGGCGTTCTGACGAAGATCGTCTCGGATTACCGCATGCTCAAGTGGGATAAGCCCGCGGGGCGCTACCTCGCGCTCGCGCACCTGTCGGCGAACCATGCGCAGAAGGCCTACGAGACGTGCCAGACGATCATCAACGAGGACAAGACGGCGGCCTACTCGGGCGCGCTCGCGCCAGCCTATTGGCAGGCTCTTCTGAAACTCGGCAAGATTGAGCAGCTCGAGGGGCTTCTTAAGAAGGCGGCCTCGACGGGTGACCGCTCCGCGTCGGCGGCCGCGCTCGTCATGCGCGGTGACATCCTTATGAACTCAACGAGCACGGACGAGGCGAAGGTTCGTCAGGCTCTCGTCGATGGCTATTTGCGCGTGTGGCTCATGTATCGCGACGCGAATTGCCGCCGCGAGCGCGCGGACGCGGGGCTGAAGGCCGCCGCCGCCTTCGATAAGCTCGGGCAGACGGCGCGCGCCGAACGCCTGCGTGCGGAGGTGAAGGCACTTTAAGGACGTAAAATTTACGAGAAGTCAAACGAAATAAAGTCTTAAATCAAACGAAAAGGAATACAAATGAACAAGATCAAGAAGTCAATCCTGGCCATGTCCGTCGTCGTCGGCACCTGCATCGCCCCGATGGCGGCGTATGAGTCGCTCGCCGCTGACATCACGGACGCGAACGGCAACGTCGTTGAGCAGGACGCGGCCAAGACAACCCAGTCGGGTGGCGGGTTTTACGATATCGTCTTCGGCTCGGGCGTCGTCGGCTTCCTCCTCTGGCTCGCGCTCTTCGCTGATGGCGCGATGGCGCTCTACTTCTCGATTGACTCGGCGATTCTCATCAAGCCCGAGAAGCTGATGCCCAAGCGTCTCTTGGACGGCATCTCGACGGCGATGGCCGAGGGCGACATCGTCAAGGCGATGGATCTGTGTGATCAGAACCCGTCGGTTATGTCGGCCATTTTGAAGGCGGCCTTCCAGCATATTGAGGAGGGCTTCGATGTCATTCAGGAGGCCGTCACGGCCGCTTCCGACTTCGAGCAAGAAAAACTTCAGCAGCACCTCAACTGGGTTTCGGTGTGCGGCAACCTCGGCCCGTCGCTCGGACTGCTCGGCACGGTGCAAGGCATGATTCTGACGTTCCAGGCACTCGCGGCGGGCGGCGCGGGTGACGCAGCGGCTCTCGCGAACTCGATTGGCCAGGCCCTTTGGACGACGGCCGCCGGCCTCATCGTCTCGATTCCGTCGCAGGCGCTCTTCTATGCGCTGCGTAACCGCGCGAACCGTCTCATCCTCAAGATGACGACGATGACGATGGAGATTCTGAACGGCCTCCGCAACGTCTCGGTTGAGCCCGCTGAAGAAGCCTAAAGGCCATGGCACGCAAGCCACAAGAGAATCCACAGCTCGACATGACGCCGATGATCGACGTCGTGTTCGAGCTCATCATCTTCTTCGTCGTCACCCTGACGGAGGCGCAGAAGAAGGATGAGACAATCGAACTCGAGGACGGCCGGCACGGCATCGTGCTCGTTCCCGAGGAGATGCCGCCGACGCACATGATCATCGATATTGCCTCGCGCGACAAGAACGGCAAGCCCCTCCCGCGCGGGCGCATCTCGATGGGTGACCGCGACATCACGCCCGAGGAGATTGGTCGCCGCGTCAAGGAGCGTATGCGCAAGGTCGGGGAGTTCCCCGTCATGATCCGCGCCGACTTCAATGTGCGGCATGCGGACGTTGCGCGCGTCATGAACGCCTGCACGGCGAACGGCATCTGGAAGATTTCGTTCATCGCGACGGCCGAGGACAAGCGCTCAAAGCCCGGGCATCCCGCGCGTCCGTTCCTGAACAAGCTTAAGCAGAGGGGAAGGTAGTCTATGGCACGCAAGGCTCAGGACAATCCGCAGCTCGACATGACGCCGATGATCGACGTCGTCTTTGAGCTCATCATCTTCTTCGTCGTCACGATCAAGCAGGAAGACGTCTTCTCGAAGCTGAACGCGAACCGTCCCGCGCCGTCGTCCAGCGAGTCGGAGTCGACGAGCGAGACGCCCGTCACGATTGAGATCGGCCGCGGCCGCGATGCGAACGGGCTCATCGTCTACAACAAGCGTGAGATTCGTCGCCAGGAACTCGATCAGAACCTGCGCGAGGTTGCGCGCACGTCGAAGAAGACGTCCATCATCGTCCGTTGCACGGAGGACTCTCCGCACAAGGCGCTCGTGGACGTCCTCGACATTTGCTACCGCAACCAACTCTTCTCGGTGAGCATCTTCACGATGTAGGGAAGGGGAGGACGCTTGGGTGACCGAGGACGATTTCGAAGAGGGCCTTTCGGCGGTTGATGCCGCGTTTGAAGAACGCGGCTTCTTCCGTCGCCTCTTGGACGTCGTCACGGGCCTTGGCAAGCCCCACGATACTTTTGCCTACCGTCGGGCGCGACAGGATCTGCCGCGCCTTGCCGCTCCGCTTCTCGCGATTCTTTTGCCCGTCCTCGGAGTCGTCGTCCTGCTCGTCGTGACATCGGTAAAGCCGAAGGACGACGCGGCACTCGTCGTTGAGATTGCACGCGCCGTTGACGAGGAGATGCCGCTTGAAGAGGAGGCCGAGGAGGAGATTCCTGATGAGACCGTGCCGCCGCCTGAGGAGATTGTTGAGATCCAGATCGACGCGCCGACCGTGGCCCCCGTCTCGGAGATCGTCTCGACCTCGGCCGCGCCGACACCGCCCATGCCCGTCTCGGTGAAGCCTGCCGCGAAGGACTCGGTCGCGCTCATCCGCTCGCCCGTCAAGATGCGCGCGATGGCGGGCTCACGAAACCCGGGCTCCATCGGCGCGATGACGCGCGGCGGCGCGGGGTACGGTGACGCGGCGACCGAGGCGGCTGTTTTGAAGGCGTTGCGTTGGCTCAAGAAGACGCAACTTCCCAACGGCTCATGGGAGAATGGCAGCAACCGAATCTCCAATACCGCGCTCGCGATTCTCGCCTACCTCGCGCACGGCGAGACGCCCGGCTCGAAGGAGTTCGGCGAGACGGTTGAGAAGGCGATGCAGTATCTCATTGACGCGCTTAAGACGAAGAAGGATCGCACGGGGTGCGAGGTGGTCTCGTTTCGCGGGACGGATCGCAACGAGTACGCGACGCTCATCGCGACATACGCGCTCTGCGAGACGTATGGCATGACGCGCAACCCGAACGCGAAGAAGGTGGCCCTCCAAACGCTTCAGCGCATTGTCGACAACCAGTCGCCGACGGGCGGGTGGGACTATGGGCTTAATCGCACGTCGTCGCGCGATGATATGTCATATGGCGGCTGGGCATTGCAGGCACTCAAGGCGGGCAAGATGGCGGGGCTCAAACCCGAGGGCCTTGACGAATGTATCAAGAAGGCCGTCAAGTGCCTGAAGACGCGCAACTTCCGCGATGGCGGCTTCAACTACACGGCGGGCGGCAAGCCAACGGGGCTGACGGCGACGGGGTGCCTCGCGATGCAACTTTTGGGGTATATGAATGAGAATGAGGTGCGTGAGGCCTTGAACACGATGCGCCATTGGAGACCGTCGTTCGAGGGCGCGCCCAAGGGGACGCCGCTTTCGGAGGCGTTGCCGGGCGCGAACCCGCAGTACTACTGCTACTACGCCGCGCAGTGCAAGTATCAAGCGGGGATGTGCAAGGGCGCGGCACCCGAGAACGTGAAGGCGTGGCAAGAGTGGAATCAGGCGATGAAGGCGCTCTACCCCGCGACAATCATCACGCCCGACGAGACGATTCTAGGGCTTGACGGCCGTCCGCGCGCCATCGGATATTGGACGTTTCAGGACGCGACATGCGGCGGCTCAAATGCGAAGACACTGGCGACCTGCCTCGCCGCGCTCCAGATGATGGTCTACTATCGCTACCTGCCGACGACTCAGACGAAGGCCGCCGAAGTCGAGGTCGCGGACGACACGGAGGAGTCGTCCGTCCCGAAGGGGATGGATGTTGATGTGGAAGTGGACATTTAAAGAAGAGACGATGTGATGAATTTTCCCCTCTTTCTCGCACTCAAATACTTAAAGCCGAAGCGCTCGGTTGCGTCGGTCATCACGCTCGTCTCCATTTTGGGCGTCATGCTCGGCGTCGCTGTCGTCATTATCGTGCGGAGCGTGATGACGGGCTTTGGCGACATTTGGGAGGAGAAGATTCTCGACTTTAAACCGCACGTCTCGCTCGTCGCGTCGGCGGGCGGCGTCATTCGTGGTGAAGACGAGATTGCTCGCCGCATCCGCCAGATTCCAGGTGTCACGTGCGTCACGCCCGAGATCGACACGCGCGTCCTCCTCGCGGCGAAGGGGCGCGTCCTCGCTCCCGTCCTTGTCGGTGTTGACGGCGACGACTTTACGCGCGCCTATCAGATCGGCGCGCCGCGCGCGGGCTCGTTCGATCTCGCGGGCGACGCGATTGTTCTCGGCGCGACGGCCGCGCGCTCGCTCGGTGTCTGGGTCGGTGATGAGGTGACGGTCTATTCACCGAAGACGCTCGTCGCGAAGGATGAAATCTTTCTGCCCGTCAAATGGCGCGTCGTCGGCATTTTCTCGTGCGGCCAGCACGACTACGATTCGGGCTACGCCATTTGCTCGCTCGCGAACGCCCGCGATTTGATGGGGCTCGAAAAGGGCGGTGTCTTCGCAATCCACGTGAAGACGTCCTGCCCGACGGATGCGGCGCGCTTCGGCGAGATTGTTTCGGGTTGCGTCGCGGCGGGCGGCGAAAAGAACCTTCGCGCAATCTCGTGGCGCGAGGCCGACCGCGAGATTTTTAACGCGCTCGCCGTCGAGAAGAACATGACGGCGCTCTTGCTCTCGCTCATCTCACTCGTCGCCGTCTTTTGCGTCATGAATACGCTCCTTGTTCTGACGGTGCAGAAGACGCCGGAAATCGGTCTTTTAAAGGCGCTCGGCTTTAGGAAGCGCGAGATCATGAAGGTCTTCGTCGTCCACGGCATGATCCAGTGCGGCGTGGGCATCGTCCTCGGGCTTCTCGCCTCGTGGGCGATTCTTGCGAATCTTCAGACCATCGTCGAATGGCTCGCGACGATGGGGCTTGATGTGTTCCCCGCTTCGGTCTACGGCCTTGCCGCGATTCCTCACCGGCTCATCGTGACCGATGTTCTCTGGGTTGTCGCGCTCGTCTTTGTCTTCGGTCTTCTCGCCTCGTTCGTCCCCGCGCTCTCGGCCGCGCTCAAGGATCCCGTCAAGGCGCTCAATCAGTAGGAGACGAAAAATGGGAATTGTCCTCGGCACGATTGACCTCAAGAAGCGATTCAAGATCCCCGGCCAGAAGCCGATCGAGGTCTTGAAGGGCGTCAACTTTTCGGTCTACCCGAACGAGAAGGTCGCCATCGTCGGCCGCTCGGGCGCGGGCAAATCGACGTTGCTCAACATCGTGGGCGGGTTGGAACGGCAGACTTCGGGCACGGTGACGCGCCCGAAGAACATCGGCTTCGTCTTTCAGCAGTATCATCTCATGCCGGAACTCACCGTCCTCGAGAATGTCCTTCTGCCGACGATGCGCGCGGGCGCGGCCGTTCAACGCGCGCGCGCGATGGATCTTCTTTCGCGCGTCGGCCTCGCCGCACGCCTCGACCACCTGCCCTCCGAACTCTCGGGCGGCGAGATGCAGCGCGTCGCCCTCGCGCGCGCGCTCGTCACGGAGCCCGAGCTCGTCCTCGCCGACGAGCCGACGGGCAATCTCGACGCTTGGACGGGTGCAGAAATTTTAAAAATACTCACAGCCCTTGCAACGGATCTTAAGCCGTTCGCGCTCGTGATGGTCACCCACTCGCCCGAGGCGGCGGCCATCTGCGACCGGACGCTCACGCTCGAGGACGGTGTCCTCAAAGGATAGACATATGACAGACTCGCTCTCACACGATAAGAAGTTCTTCACGCGCCTGGACTGGTCGGCCTTCTGGTCGGCAACCATCTTGACGCTCGTCGTCTACTGCTGGACGCTGGGGCCTTCCGTCGGCCTCGAGGACTCTGGGGAACTCGCGACCGCCGCGGCGAACCTCGGTGTGCCGCACCCCCCGGGGTATCCGTTCTGGACGTTCTGCTCGTGGCTCTTCTGCAAGGCGTTCTCATTTGTCACGTACATGGGATACCCGACGCCTGCGTGGTGCGTCTCGCTCTGCTCGGCCGTCTTCGGCGCGTTCGCCGCGGGTTGTACGGCGATGCTCATCTGCCGCTCCTCGCGCGACTTCACCGATGTGCCAGGCGTCCTCGCCTTCGGCGGCGGCGTCGCGGGCGCGCTTACCTTCGCGCTCTCCCCCGTCGAGTGGTCGCAATCAACGATTGTCGAAATCTACTCGCTCAACGCTCTCTTCTTGATGTGGGTGTTTCTGCTCTCGTACCGCTGGATGCGTCAGCCCTCTGACAAGATTCTCTGGACGACGGCGTTCGTCTTTGGCTTGGGGCTTACGAACTACCAAGTGCTCCTCTTCGCCATCGTGCCGCTCGCGCTCATCATCGCGCTCAAGAACCTCGCGATGTTCCGCGACGTCTTCCTCTACCTGATTCCCGTCGGCCTCACGTGGCAACTTCTCCAGATTGGCCAACTCTACCGCGCCGACGCGCTCATGCAGTCGGATGCCATCAACAAGCATCCCGGACTTACGGGTGTTGTCTCAACACCCTCGACGACGGCGCTCGTTTTGGGCCTCGTCCTCCTCGTGGGCTCCGTCCTCGTCGCGGCCTTTCTCGCGCGCCGCGCGGAACGCCGTCCGTGCGCCTTCAAGTGTGCGCTCTTCGGCGGCGGCGCGGGTGTCCTCGTTCTCTTCCTCTCAACATTTCTCTTCACGTCGCCGAATGTCTGGCACGATCTCACGGCCGAGATTGCTCCGCTCGTTGACCCGCGCCGCTACGCGCTCATCGCCGCGCTCGTCGCGGGCTCGGTCGTCGCGGCCGCGCTCTCGGTCCTTCGTCGCAATCCGTCCGAAGAGAGGCCGACAGATCTCCTCTCGCGCGTCACGTCGCAGTTCAACCGCGAACTTGTTGTCTCCATTCTCCTTGGTGTCGCCGCCTGTCTTGTCGCTTCGGCCGTGCCGAGCGCGGGGAGCGCGGGCTATCAGGGCGTGCCGTTCCCGTGGGGCAAGTCGACGCTGATGTTCGTCCTTCTCATCGCCGCTCTTTTCGCGCTCACCCTCTTCATGCGCACGGGTCTCGCCTTCGCGATTCCCGTCGCCTCGCTCCACATCGCCGCCTTCACGCTTCTCGCGCACGGCGCGATGAACGGCCTCACGCATCCGTGCTCGTGGTGGTTCGGCTGGCCGATTGCGTGGAACTTCGTCCTCTTATCTCTCGTCGCCTTGACGCTTCCAAATGGCCGCTCGGTCGCGGGCGCGGCGTTCTTTGCGCAGCTCGGCGTTTCGTTCTATGTTTATATGCCCATCGTCTCGGATCTGCGCAATCCGCCGATGAACTGGGGCTATCCGCGCACGTGGGAGGGCTTCAAGC
>CAYNVE010000039.1:0-11176 GCA_964400635.1 uncultured Lentisphaeraceae bacterium | reverse complement strand
GAAACGACGGCAACGGCCAGCGCCGCGCACACGACAATTATCATCCATTCTGTCATCTTAAAAATCCACTCGACGAAATAATGAACACGTTCACGGCAAATCCACCTTTGAATGAATTATATCATATTGTCTAAATCACTGAGGCGAGAAAAAAGTGCGGAATCGTTATACGCGCTCGATCGTCAAGTGGCAAACTCGGGTAGGCGTTCTTCATCGCCATCTATGTTATAATACTCGCATTGGGGGACACGGTATGAAATCGCTTAAGGAACTTTATCGAATCGGCATGGGCCCGTCGTCGAGCCACACGATGGGGCCGTCCTACGCGGCGGAGGAATACAAGCGCAAATGCGCGGGCCAGGCGGCGGCCTACACGGTCACGCTCTACGGGAGCCTCGCGGCCACGGGGCGCGGCCACTTCACGGACGATGCCATCCGCCGCGTCCTCGGCGCGGAAAAGACGACCATTATCTGGAAGCCAGACGAACTTCTGCCTCAGCACCCAAACGGCATGCGCTTCGCCGCGATGACGGCCGAATCAAAGCCTCTTCCCGAATGGACGTGCTATTCCGTCGGCGGCGGCGCGATTCGCGAAGAAGACGGCATCGACCGCGCGAAAGATGTCTACCCGTTTACCTCCATGGCCGAGGTTCTCAAGACGTGCGACACACTCGGCCTTCCCATCTGGCAACTCGTGGAGGACGCCGAAAAGGACATCGCCGACCATCTCGCCGTCGTCCTCAAGACGATGCTCGCCTCGATCGAGGCGGGGCTTCACCACGATCAGGTTCTCCCCGGTGGCCTGCGCCTCGCCCGCCGTGCGCGCAACCTCTATCTCAAGTCGCGCACGCTCCAAGATGCCTTTAAGCGCACCGCGCTCGTCACCGCCTACGCGACGGCCGTAAGCGAAGAGAACGCCTCGCTCGGGACGATCGTCACCGCGCCGACATGCGGGTCGGCGGGTGTTCTGCCAGCCGTTCTACGCTACCTCGGCGAGACGCTCGACCTTGATGAGCGCGAGAAGATTCACGCGCTCGAGACGGCGGGCATGGTCGGCAACATCGTCAAGCAGAACGGCTCCATCTCAGGCGCGGAAGTCGGTTGCCAAGGCGAGATTGGCGTCGCCTGCGCGATGGCGGCGGCCGCGGCGGCCTACCTCTACGGCGGCACCGCGCCCCAGTGCGAAACGGCCGCCGAGATTGGCCTTGAGCACTTCCTCGGCCTCACCTGCGACCCCGTCCTCGGCCTCGTCCAAATTCCTTGCATCGAGCGCAACGCGATCGCTGCGAACCGCGCACTCGTCGCGGCCGAAATGGCGATTCTCTCGGACGGCCGCCACCGCGTCAGCTTCGACGAAGTGGTCGAGACCATGCTCCGCACGGGCCACGACCTGCCCTCGCTCTATCGCGAGACATCGCGCGGCGGGCTCGCGACGACGCTCCGATAGCGAGTCGCGTTATTCGAGCGCGCCCGTCAAATCGGCGGCCGACGAGAAGCCGTGGCGATCGCAGTAATCCAAAATGCCGTCGTAGACGCGCGCAATCACGGTCGGGTCGGTGAAGGTCGCACTACCGACGGCGACGGCCGTCGCGCCCGCGAGCATCAACTCGATCGCGTCCTTCGCCTCGTAGATGCCGCCCATCGCGAGGATCGGTAGGCGCGTCGCACAATGCGCATCGTAAACGACCTTGACGGCAATCGGATGAATCGCGCGCCCCGAAAGCCCGCCCGTCACATTCGCAAGAACGGGGCGACGACGCTCGATGTCGATCACCATCGCGGGCACCGTGTTGATGAGAGAAAGCGCATCGGCCCCCGCCTCCTCGCACGCCTGCGCGTACGGCGCGATTGACGGCACATTCGGCGCAAGTTTGACGATGAGCGGCAGGCGCGTCGCCTTGCGGACGGCCGAAACGACCTCGAGAAGAACCTTCGGATCTTGGCCAAACGTGTGCCCACCCGCCTTGACGTTCGGGCACGAGACGTTCATCTCAATCGCATCGACCGCAGAGCCCATGCGCGCGGCGACAGCCGCGTATTCGTCGACCGAGCCGCCCCAAATGTTCGCGATGAGCGGCGCGCGGCTCACGAGGCGATAGGTCGGAACGGTGACAGAAAGAAAATGCTCAATGCCCGTCCCCTGAAGGCCGATCGCATTGACAAGGCCGCCGAAGACCTCGGCGTGGCGCGGCATGGCGTTGCCCTTCCACGGCTCAAGGCGAATGCCCTTCGCCGTCACCGCGCCGAGCTTCGCGTAATCGACCGCGCCGAGATACTCCGTGCCATAGCCGAACGTGCCACTCGCCGTCGCAACGGGCGTCGGCATCTGAAGCCCGCCTAAATTGATGCTCATTTTGACCATACGAGATCCTCCGCCTTGAAGACGGGCCCTTCAACACAGCAACGCGCGGGGCCCCAGGTCGTTTCTTGAATGCACGCGTAGCACGCGCCCACGCCGCAAATCATGTGACGATCCATTGAGATCCAGCCCTTCGCGCCGAGCTGGATCGCGCGATCTGCGACGGCCTTTAAAAGCCCGTCCGGCCCGCACGCGAAGAACTCGAATGACGCGCCCTTCTCGCGAAGACGCCTCACCTCTTCATCAAGCGGAACGACCGCAAAGCCCTTCGTCCCGTAGGAGCCGTCGTTCGTCGCGGCGAAAACCTCAACGCCACGCGCGGCGAACTTGTCGAGCGCGAGAAGGTCATCCTTCGTGCGCCCACCGACGAAGAGTTTCGCGCCCGCGAGGCGACGCGCGAGAAAGTAGAGCGGCGCGACGCCGTAGCCACCGCCGACAAGGAGCGGCACGCCCGCGCACGTCTCGGGAAAAGGCTTTCCGAGCGGGCCCATGACCTCAACAGCATCGCCCACCTTCGCCGTCGCAAGCGCGGCCGTGCCGCGACCGACAACTTTATAGAGAAGTTCGAGCTGGCCATCGTGCGCGTCGAAGATGGAAATCGGACGCCGAAGCGCGCTCGCCTCAAGGCCTGGCACACGAATGTGGACGAATTGGCCGGGCGCGGCCTCCGAGGCAATCTGCGGCGCGTCGAGGACGAGGTGGCGATAGCCTCGCGCCGCCTCGACGTGTTCAAGGACGTGTGTCGTTTCGTTTGTCATAAATGTTGGGCGATCGTCTTGAGCGCGCGCCACATCTCCTCTTTCATTTTCTTGACGGCCGGTGTGATGGTCGAGAAACGAACGATCTCCTCGGGCGACTTGACGAGAAGCGCCGCCTTGCCCTTCGGTGTCAAGAACCATGCGTTTTCCTGAGCAACGGTCTGGGGGAGATATTTCTGTAGGGCGCGGCGACCGAGAAAGATGTAGGTCGCCGCACGCGGGAGCGGCGGCGCGACGGCAATGGGCGCCGTCTCGCTCGTCGCCTTGAGCGCGACAACAATTCTCGCCATCATCTCGATCGCCTTCGGTGAAAGCGGCTTATCGTGGACGAAGGCGAACGGATAGACGCGTGCCTCGCTCGTCGCGGGCACAGAGGCCGTGCGTGGCGCGGCGGTGGGTGTCGATGGGGCAGGCGGTGTCGACGACGAAGAACGTGAAGGAGCCGAGGGCTTCACCTTCGGCTCCTCAGCCAGAAGCGCGCGATCAATCTCGATTGACTCAACGCCGAGTTCGCGCTCAAGCTCGAGATATGCCTCAAGCCCGTCGAGCACGAAACTCAGCACGTCGTCATGCACGCGTTGCCTTGCTTATTTCTCGGTCTTCGGCTTGTTGTAGCCGTAGGGATTCTTCTTCTGCCAACGCCAAGCGTCCTCGCACATCTCCTCGATGCCGCGCTCGGCCTTCCAACCGAGTTCCTTCAAAGCGAGCGACGGATCGGCCCAGCACTCGGCGATATCGCCAGGGCGGCGCGGGACGATCTTGTAGGGGACGGGGCGACCCGACGCCTTCTCAAACGCCTTGACGATTTGCAGGACGGAGTAGCCATGACCCGTGCCGAGGTTGTAAATCTTAAGGCCCAGATGCGGGTTCTTCTCGAGTTTCTCAATCGCCTTCAGGTGACCGACCGCGAGATCGACAACGTGGATGTAGTCGCGAACGCCCGTGCCGTCTGGCGTCGGATAGTCGTTGCCGAAGACGCTCAGTTCAGGGCGGCGGCCAATTGCGACCTGCGCGACGTAGGGCAGGAGGTTATTCGGGATGCCCGCTGGGTCTTCGCCGATGAGGCCCGACTTGTGCGCGCCGATCGGGTTGAAGTAGCGCAGAAGGATGACATTCCACGCGGGGTCGGCCTTCTGGACATCCTTGAAGACCTGCTCCATCATGAGCTTCGTCCAACCGTAGGCGTTCGTGCAGCCCGGCGTCGGGAAGTCCTCGCGAATCGGCACCGACTTCGGCTCACCATAAACCGTCGCCGACGACGAGAAGACAATGTTCTTGCAGTTGTGGTCGGCGAGCGCCTTGAGAAGCGTGAACGTGCCGCCGAGATTGTTGTTGTAATATTTGAGCGGGATCTTCGTCGACTCGCCGACGGCCTTGAGCGCGGCGAAGTGAATCGTCGCGTCGACGGGACACTCTTTGTCGAGAATCGCGTTCAGCTTCTTCTCGTCGCGGATATCCGCCTTGTAGAACGTCACGTCCTTGCCCGTGATCTTCTTCACGCGCGCAAGCGACTTCTTCGACGAGTTGCAGAGATTGTCAACGACGACGACATCGTGACCCGCGTTGAGGAGCTCAACGACCGTATGGCTTCCGATGAAGCCCGCGCCACCCGTAACAAGAATTTTCATTTTCGTTTTTCCCTCTTTAAAGACTGATTAGCCGTTCTTCTTCTCGAAGTCCTTCATGAACGAGACGAGCGCGTCCACGCCCGCCATCGGAAAGGCATTGTAGATCGACGCGCGCAAGCCGCCGACCGAGCGATGCCCCTTCAAGGACGACATGCCGAGCGCCTTCGCCTCGTCGATGAACGCCTTCTCGAGCGCCTCATCCCCGCCCTTGATGCGCCATGTCACGTTCATGTTCGAGCGGAACTCAGGGAGCGCCGTGCCTGTCCAGAAGTCGCTCGAGTCAATGACATCATAGATCTTCTTCGCCTTCTCCGCGTTGAGCTTGAAGAGGTTCTCCTTGCCCATCTTCTTGACCCACTTCATCGTCTCGCCGAAGATGTAGATTCCCCACGTGGGCGGCGTGTTATAAAGCGAGTTCTCATTGACGTAGGTGCGATACTGCAACATCGTCGGGATCTTGTCAGAGCCCTTCTCCGCAAGCTCTTTGCGAATCGCGACGACGGCCATACCAGAGGGGCCGAGGTTCTTCTGCGCACCCGCGTAGAACATGTCAAATTGGTTGTAGTCGCGTTCGCCACTGAGAATGTCGGATGACATATCGCAAATGAGCGGCGCGCCCGCCTTCGGGAACGTCTTCAACTCCGCGCCCGCGATCGTCTCATTCGAGCAGATGTGCGCGAAGGCCGCGCCATCAGTCCACGTCCACTCATTCGCACGCGGCATGCGCGTTGGAATCTCCTTCGCGCAGTCGGCGGCGACATGGCATGTCGCGCCACGAAGCGCGGCAACCTTCTCGCCCTCCTTGAACGCCTTGCTGGACCACGTGCCCTCTTTGGCGTAGTCGGCCGTCTGGCCTTCGCCGAGGAAGTTCATCGGGATCATTGCGAACTGCATCGACGCGCCGCCCTGAATAAAGCAGACCGCCCAATCATCATTAAGGCCGCAGAGCTCCTTAAATGTCGCAATCGCCTCTTGGTGAATCGCGTCATAGGTCTTGCCGCGGTGGCTCATCTCCATCACGGACATCCCCGTTCCCTTGTAGTCAACGAGCTCCTGCTGCGCGTTCTGAAGGACTTCGAGCGGGAGAGCGGCAGGACCTGCCGAAAAATTATAGGCACGAGACATGATGAGAGAATCCATCCCCTTTCCAATACAAATCTTAACCCGCCACACGACGGGGAAAACGCCGAATATTATATCATTTTAGTCTGCCGATTGTAAACGGGGACGGACGCCCTCGTCTAGAAAATCGGCAGCTTGATGAGAATCTCGCGGAACGACCAATCGCTACCCAGCGCCTCGTTGATGATGCTCCCGGGCGCGAAGGCCGACACGGCGCCGATGAAGACGAGCGTCCCCACGAGCGCGTATTCAAGATACACACTTCCGCGATCGGAAAAAATCCGATCGCGGACGAGGTTGAGACGACGTCTCATGTTTGACGTCGTCAAAGTCAATTACTTCGACTCGCTGCCGCCGTCAATGGCCTCGACGTTCGGCGTGATGTTCGCGCTCTTGACGGCCTGATCGACCTTCTGCGTCTGCTTGCCCGTGTCGGAGAAGAGCGCTTTCAGCTGATCGCCGAAGAAGAGCGCCGCAACCGCGACGACAACGGCGACGAGACCCGCGAGCATCGCGTATTCGATGAACGTCGCGCCCTTGTGAGCCTTTTCAATGAGTTTCTTCATACTGGTGTTCCTTCGTTTCTGATTTCGTGATGTCAAATCGTCCGACCGTCAAGACCCTTGCAACGACAGCGCCCTTCAGCTTTTCTTCGCAGGCGTGACCTCGGCCGTCTTGTCACCGAGTGCCTTAAAGAGGTCGAGGATCTTCTCGCCGTAGTACTTGAGCCCGACGGCACCGACGATACCGACGAGTGCCGCCAAAAGGGCATATTCAAGATACGTGACTCCGCGCCTTGCTTTCATCTTGCTTACTTATTATATCAAAAAACCGCGAACGCAACACGTACGATTTGCGCTCCGCGACGAACCCCCTGTTAGGGCCGCACTTCGCCTTCGCGTCGCCAGAGGCAGAGGCGCGTGCGACCATACGCGCGATCGCGCGCGAGCGTCCAGCCCGCCGCCTCGTCCGCCGTCTGCGCGGCCGTCATCTCGGCGACAAAAAGTCCGCCCGGGCGAACGACGCCGCGCGCGGCGAGAAGGCCGAGCATCTCACGATACCCCTTCTCGGCACCAAGCGCATACGGCGGGTCGGCGAAGGCCATTGAAAAGCCAGGACCCGAGTAGCGCGCGAGATAGCGCCAGACATCCGAGACGACGACCGTCGCGTCGAGACCAAGCGTGGCGAGGTTTTCCTTGAGTACCGCGACATGGCGACGCTCCATCTCGATAAACGTGGCGGAGGCGGCCCCACGCGAGAGCGCCTCCAAGCCGACCGCGCCCGAGCCGGCGAAGAGGTCCAGAAAGTCCGCGCCCGCGATCTCCGTCTGCACGATGTTGAAGAGCGCCTCGCGGACGCGCTCCTCCGTCGGCCGGATCTTGTCCGACTTCGGCACCTTCAAAACGCGCCCGCGAAACTCACCACCTGCGATTCGCATCTTTCCTAAATCTCCGAGACGAGAACGGACGCGCCCTGCGGCAAAAGAAGTTCAAGTTCCGCACGATCGGCAGGCCGGAACGAGACGTCAATCTCGTCCCAGAAATCGCGAATAGGCAGCGTTGCCTCATACGCGCCATCGCGCCCTGCCTCCGTCGCGAGGTCATAACGCTTAAAAAACTTGCCATTGAGTTGCAAGTCGGCCGTCCGTGTTCGGCGGCGAACGACGAGCGCAAAGCGCGGGTGATCCATCACGAAGAGCGACTGGCCCGGGCGGATCGTCTCGACCGCCTCCACGCCGCCGTTCAATTTCGCGAGCGACGCGAAGGTCGAGCCGCTCTCGGCGGCGATGCGCGAGGCGGACTGACCGCTCTTGACCGTCACCGTCTTCACCCACTGCGCGTTCTTAAGCGTAAAAAGCCGCCGCCAGTTGAGCGTCCCCAGACGGCGCGCGAGCGCGTCGTCTAGGTCGGCCGCGGGCTCCCCGGGCAAGGCGCGCAACTGTTCAATGGTCGTCACCGCCATCTCGACGTCGCGCTTCGACTCGGCCACCTCGAGGCGCATCAAGAGGTTGCGCACCTTCTGCGGACGGCGCGCATACGCGGCGTTCGGCGGCGGCGTGAAGGTTGAATCAGCGGCGCGTGCAGGCGTCGCGTCCGCGGGGCGCGCAACGGGCTGAACGGCAACGACCTCGGTCGGCGCGCCCTCTCCCCGCGCATCCTCGCGCATGCGGCGAAAAAGCGTCACCGCGAAGGAGACGAGCGCGAGGACAAGGACGACGAAGACGATGGGCCAGAAGATCGAAAGATCGCGATCTTCAGGCCGCTTCGTCCATTCGACGCCATATCGGCCGCGCTCAAGCACCGTTTACTTCTTGGGCTCTTCGGCCGCCGTCGGCACGACGCCCGAGACGCAGGCGCGCGCGATTTCAATCGTCGTGCCCGGGCAAATCTCAACCTTGAATGTCTTCTCCGTCGCCTCAAGAATCGTGCCCATGAGGCCGCCCGCGAAGACGATCTTCGCGCCCGCGCGCAGTTCCTCGATCATCTTCTGGCGCTCCTTCTCCTTGCGCTGCTGGGGGCGGATCATCATGAAGTAGAAGATCGCGAGGATGAGGAGCATCGGAATGAGCATGCCCATACCGCCGCCCGTCGCCGAAGATGCCGGAGCGGCCGCCGCCGCGTCGCAAATAAGAAGTGGAAGATTCATGTCTTTTCTTTCCTTTCGTTGTGTTTCGGGTTCTTTAAAAAATCAATTGCTGAAGGCGCGTGTCTCGGCAAGGAAATCCTTAAACGAGCCCGCCTCGATTGACGCGCGCATGTCGGCCATGAAGCGGTTCAGGGCGCGGACATTGTGAATGGTCAGAAGCCTCAGTCCCAAGATCTCGTTGCACGCGAGGAGATGGCGAATGTAACTGCGCGAGAAATTTTGGCAACAGGAGCAGTCGCACCCCTCCTCGACGGGCCCTTGGTCAAACGCCCACTTCGCCGCCTTGATCGCGACGTTGCCCTTGCGCGTGATGGCCGTCCCGTGGCGCGCGATGCGCGTCGGGATGACGCAGTCGAACATGTCCACGCCGCGCGCGACGCATTCCGCCATCTGATGCAAAACGCCGAGCCCCATCACATAGCGCGGGCGATCTGCGGGAAGAAAGGGGATGGACGCATCAACGGCCTTGTACATCATCTCCTCGGGCTCGCCAACCGAAACGCCGCCGATCGCGTAGCCGTCAAAGCCGATCTTGACGAGTTCTTCGGCGCAATGCTGACGAATGTCGTCGTAAACACCGCCCTGCACAATACCAAAGACCATCTGACCATCGGCGTGCGGCGCGTCCTTGGAGCGTTGCGCCCAGCGAATCGTGCGCGCGACCGACGACTCCGCGCGCGCGCGATCGCACGGATAGGGCAGGCACTCGTCGAAAACCATCGCGATGTCCGAGCCAATCGTCTTCTGCATCGCCATCGACTCCTCGGGGCCGAGGAAGAAGGCATGGCCGTCGAGGTGCGAGCGGAAGTGACAACCCTCCTCGGTGAACTTGCGCATCTTCGCGAGCGAGAAGACCTGAAAGCCGCCCGAGTCGGTGAGAATCGGGCCGTCCCAGCGCATGAAGGCGTGAAGGCCGCCTGCCGCCGTGAGAACCTCGGGGCCCGGGCGGAGCATGAGGTGATAGGTGTTGCCGAGGACGACTTGCGTTTCAAGCGCGACGAGGTCGCGCGGCTCGAGCGACTTGACCGTGCCGAGCGTCCCGACATCCATGAAGACGGGCGTCTCAATGACGCCGTGCGCCGTTGTCAAGCGCGCGCGCCGCGCCTTCGTGTGCGAATCCTCCTGGACGACCTCAAAAGACATTAGACAGATATTTTACCAAAATCCGTCCAACTTTTGGGAACTTGAAAAGGCTTCACGGCAGGCGGAAGCCCCAAATCTTGAAGAGGTAGCGCGCGTAGAGAAAAAGAAAGCACGACCAGTAGCCGTTGTCGCGCAAGGCGCGGAGGTCCGCGCGGTTGATTGCGAGTGTCGTGCGCCAGCCGTTCGTCGAGGCACCCCCTAAACGCATCACCGTCGTACAGAGAGGCAGGTAGCGCATCTTCGCGCGATGACGCCAAATGAAACGAAGGAGGAGCTCAAAGTCACCGTACATGCCGTAGTCGAGCGAATAGTTCCCCCAACGCGCGAATGTGGAAGCGCGGAAGAACGTGGCGGGGTGCGCCGTCTGCGTGCCAAAGCGGAACATCCAGGGGCGAAACCACCGCCCCGAGCAGAACCGCGCCGTCTTGAGCGCGCGAAGATCGTCAAGGCGCGAGAGCATCGCGCCGTCGCGCACAAAGCGAATGTCGCCGAACGTGCCGTCAAGCGACGCGTCCGCCTCGAAGGCCGCCGCGACGCGCTTTAAGATGTCATCGGAGGCGAGCGCATCGTCCGCGTTCAAGATGCCGATTACATCGCCCGTCGCCATCTTGATGCCCTTGTTGAGCGCATCGTAAAGCCCATCATCGCGCTCCGAGACCCAGCGCAGGCGACCTGCGAAGCGCGGCTCAAACTGGCGCAGAACCTCGACCGTGCCATCCTCGCTCCCCCCATCGACGACGATGAGCTCAAAGTCTGCCCCCGTCTGCCGCAGAACGCTCTCAAGCGCGGTCGGAAGGACATGCGCGCTCTTGAACGAGGCCGTGACGAGGGTGATTTTCATGATTTTTCCGTTTGTGCGGTCGATTAGGACAACGAAAAGGCGGTGCCCGTCAAAAGCCAAAGCACCGCCTTCCCGTATTCGCTTTTCTTGTCGAATCAGCCCTCGGCTTCGAGCGCTGCGTCGACCTCGTCGGTCGTCTCCATGTTCGTGTAGACGTCCTGCGTGTCCTCGAGGTCCTCGAGCATGTCGACGAACTTGTTGATCGCCTTCGCGATCGCGACGTCGGAGACGGGGTTCGTCATGTTCGGGACGAGCCCGACGTTCGAGTTCTCCTCGTCGATCGCGATGCCGGCCGCCTTGATGGCGTCGCTGACCGCGATGAAGTCGTTCGGCTGGCACTTCACGGTGAAGCCGCCGTCTTCGCTCACGACGTCCTCCGCGCCCGCCTCGAGCGCGACTTCCATCACCTTGTCCTCCGTCACGCCGTCCGCTGCCGGGATCATGACCTGGCCGAGCTTGTCAAAAAGGCGGGACGCGCTACCGGGCTTGGCGAGCTCGATGCCGTTCTTCTTGAAGACGTTCGAGACCTCGGCCGCGGCGCGGTTCTTGTTGTCGGTGAGGACGCGCACGACGATCGCCGTGCCGTTCTTGATGCCCTCGTACTGGGCATCGACCATTTCGGCAGACTCAAGCTCGCCCGTGCCCTTCTTGATCGCGCGATCAATGTTGTCGTTCGGCA
>CAYNVE010000038.1:0-11180 GCA_964400635.1 uncultured Lentisphaeraceae bacterium | reverse complement strand
GGCGTTCTCTACACCCTCTGCCGCTAAAGCGAGGTGAAAGAGTGAAATCGCCGGCTTGGGTTTTCTCCTAAGTCGGCGATTTTCTGTGGTATAATAGGCGGTGTTTTTTTTCTCTCTGTCGAGGGTCATTTAGATGAAAGCGAATCTTGAGGAACTTTCCAGAGGCAGCCTCGGCCAGCTGCTCTTGAAGTATTCGTGGCCGGCCCTCGTTTCCATGACGCTCAACGCGCTCTACGCCGTCGTTGACCGCGTCTTCATCGGCCAGGGCTGCGGTGTTGACGCAATCGCGGGTCTCCAACTCGCGATGCCCGTCATGATGCTCCTCACCGCGTTCGGCCCTTTGGTCGGCGTCGGCCACGCGACGCTCCTCTCGATCAAACTCGGTCTCAACGACCGCGTCGCTTGCGAGAAGATCCTCGGCGAGACGGTTGCGCTTAAAGTCCTCAGCTTCGCAATTCTCATCCCACTTCTCTACATCTTTCTCGACCCCGTCCTTGACCTCTGTGGCGCGGCCAAGGTGACACCGGGCGCGCGCGAGGCGGCGAAGGTTTACTTAAAAATCGTCCTCGCCTCAAACATCTTCTCACACCTCGCCTTCGGGCTTTCCGCCCTCCAACGCGCAGAAGGTGGCGCGGTCAAGTCGATGATCTGCATGATCGCGGGCTTCGGCACCAACCTCATTCTCGACCCCGTCTTCATCTTCGGCTTCAAGATGGGCGTTGCCGGCGCGGCGTGGGCGACGGATATCGCGATGGCGGCCTCGTGCTTCACCGCGCTGGCCTACTACTGGCGCGGCGCGTGCGTCGTGCGCCTCAGGCTCCGCCGCGTCTGGATCTATCCTCAGATTATCGGGCGTGCGCTCGCGATTGGCCTTGCGCCATTCCTCCAACAGCTTATGAGTGCCGCCATCGTCGCCGCGCTGCAGATGGCCTTCGCGAAGTGGATGCCCGATGCCGAGTCGCGCACGGCCGAAATCGCCTCACTCGGTGTCTTCAGCTCCGCGCTCGTCCTCGTCTTCATGCCAGTTCTCGGTTGCCAGCAGGGGCTTCAGCCCATCATCGGCTACAACTGGGGCGCGCGCAACTACCGCCGCGTCCTCGGCACGCTCAAGCTCGGCTTCTGGGTTACGACGGCGCTCTGCGTGGTTGCATGGGTCGTGCAGGTCGTGCCGCCGTTCCCGACGTGGATCGCGAAGATGTTCATCTCGTCCGACCACGCGCAGATCGTCGCGCTCTCGGCGCACAACCTCGCCATTGCGAACTGCATGGTCTGGTGCATCTCATTCAATGTGCTCGCGACGACTTACTTTCAGGCGATCGGTCGACCGACGGCTGCGATTATCCTTTCGCTTCTGCGTCAGGGCATCGTCCTTTTGCCCATCGTCATCTTCTTGCCGTCCTTCATGGCGAATAAGTCCCTCGCAATTTGGCTCTCGATGCCGATCTCGGACGTCCTTTGTAACGTCGCGACGATCTTGCCGCTCTACCTGCATATGCGCTTTTTGAAGCGCGTTCGCTCGCGCGAGGAGACCGCGTCGTGATGGAGGAACGGCTTCAGAATGTCCTCGCGCGCGCGGGTGTCGCCTCGCGCCGTGCTTCGGCCGCGCTGATTGAGGAGGGCGCGGTCACGGTGGACGGGCTTGTCGTGCGCGAGCCAGGTGCGCGCATCGACCCCGCACGCGTCGCGATTCGTGTGCGCGGTCGTGCGCTCGAGACGACTGGTCGACGGCGTACAATCGTTCTCTATAAGCCCGTCGGCGTTCTTTCGACGATGAGCGACCCGTTCGGCGGACGAACGGTCGCAGACCTCGTCTCTGTCCCAGAGCGGCTCGTCCCGGTCGGGCGGCTTGATAAGGACTCGGAGGGGCTTCTCCTCATGTCGAACGACGGCGATCTTGTGAACCGCCTCACGCATCCGCGCTTCGAGCATGAGAAGACGTATCTCGTGCGCGTGGCGGGGCGTTGGTCCGAGGAGAAGTTGGCCACACTGCGCTCGCCCCTGACGCTCGACGATGGCTACACGATTCGCCCCGTTCCCGTCGAGGTCGTGCGCCTTCTTGAGAACAATACGTGTCTTCTTAAGTTCGTTCTCAAAGAAGGGCGCAAGCGCCAGATCCGCAAGATGTGCTCGGCCGCGCATCTCGTCGTCCTCTCGCTAAAGCGCGTGAAGGTGGGCGCGTTTGAGCTACCGAAAGCCCTGAAGCCTGGCGAATGGCGCGACCTCGTTGACGACGAAGTAAAGGCACTTTTCGCGTGAAGAGGCCGCTCTTTCTTGCGCCCCTACGCGGCGTCACGATTCGTTGCTTCCGTGAGACGTTCGCGCGCGAGCTTCAAGAAGCGGGCTTTTCCGAAGCGCTGACACCCTTCATTTCTGCGATGGCGGGGGTGGATCCGTTGCGCGACCGTGAGCTGAAGACAGCCTTGTCACCCGATGCCCTCCCAATCACGCCGCAGTTCATCGGCAAGGATCCCGTCGCGCTACGCGCCGCGCTCCGGCGTATCAAGGGCGCGGGCTTTAAGACGGCCGACCTCAATTGCGGATGCCCATTCCCAATGGTGCGCAACAAGTTTCGCGGTAGCGGCATCTTGCGCACGCCCGACGTTCTGCGCGCGATGATGGAGGTTGGTTGCGAGGAGATGGGCGATGGGAACTTCTCGATCAAGGCGCGGCTCGGCGTTGAGCGGACGGACGAACTTCTTTCGCTCATGCCGCTCATAAATGCCTTTCCGCTTCGCTTCTTGACGGTTCACACGCGCACGGCGAAGGAGATGTATGAGGGCGCGTGTCATCACGACGCTTTCTCGCGCCTTCTCGAGGTTTCGCGCGTCCCGCTCGTCCTCAATGGAGACCTGCCGCTTCCTGTGACGGACGAGGCACTCTCGTTCCTCCCGAAGGGGCGCATGCCTTTTGCGCTCATGATCGGCCGCGCATTCGTGCGGAGTCTCGGCGTGGGTGAAAAATCGCGTGAGCTCTCGCGCCGTTATCTCGAGGCCTCAGTGGCGGAACTTTCGGGCGATGCGCCTGTCCTAGGGCGCATGAAGGAGTTGCTCTCTTATTGGAAGGATCTTCCCGTCTGGCGGCGCACATGGCAAGTCGTCAAGATTTGCCGCACGGTTGACGAACTTCGCCAGATCTTGCGGTAGTTTGATCCGATTTCTTACCCAAGAAGAACAGCCTTGTGGCAGTTTTTTTTCTCCTGTTTTTTCTCCTTGCGTACGTAAGGACGATTATGGTACAATGAAATTAGAAAAGTTAAATTTCTAAGTATTTTAAATACGTACGGGGAGGTTAAAAATGACAAGAATCGTTAGAGTTGCGTTCACTGCGATGCTCGGCGCGGGTGTCTTCGTGATGCCGTCTGCCTTCGCAAAGGAATACGCGACGACGAACGCTTGGTTCTCGGTCCCGTCATTTACGGAAGTCCCGACGGCTGAAGGAACAGTCAAGGGGGATGATACTGGTTGCGGCATCAAGTGGACGGCCGTTCCGACCTCCTGTGTTGTTTCTGAGGGAAAGATCTCGGTTGATACGGACGCGACGTCACCCCTGACGCTCGCGCCTGCTGAAGCGGGCGACGATGGCTACGCGCGCTTTACGACGAAGGTTACGCTTTCGTCGTTTGAAACGCTTCCGACGACCACTCAGAAGATTGGGCTTTGCCTCCTTGAGTCCGACGATGGCGCGAAGTGGTATGCGCGGAGCAACGGAACATGGGCGGTGCAGACAACGACGACCGTCCCTGAAATGGGCGCGGAATACGAAATCACGCTTGAAACCGACGTGCAGGGAGCGAAGGTTCGTTGGCTGGCCAAGAAGGTGAGCGGTGAGACTTACGAACTTACGACCGATTGGATTGCCTGCTCGGATCTCACGGCGCAGATTCAGAATGTCTCCTACTATGGTTCCACGTTCCTTGCGTCGGCTTCTGCGACGATCGTGCGCTCGATCACGATTGACGATTCGGCGGACGGCTCGACGTATAAGGTCATTGTCATTGACGGTGCGAAGGATGGCGCGTCGGTCTTTGTGGATGAGTCGTCTACATGGTGGACAAACTATAAGTCGAGTGTCGGTGGCGATTCCGCGACGAAGGATAATATGAACAAGACGGCCACGAACGGCCTCACCTATTTGCAAGACTATGTTCTCGGCCTTGACCCGACGACGGCGACCACGAAGCCGCTCGTCTCTGCGAAGCAGAACGCAGACAAGGGCAAGCTCACGTTTAAGCCAGATGGCATCACGCTCAACGAGAAGGCGGGTGCGCGCGTCAAATATTGCGTGAAGTATTGCGATAAGCCCGATTTCTCTGGTTCGTCTGAAATGAGCAAAGCCGTCTCGATGGATCAGGAAATTGAACTTGACCTTCCGGCGAGCGACAAGAAGGTGAAATACTACAAGGTCGTGATTACGATTGACTAAGCCACGCGCAGAAAAAGAGTGCCAAATGGCATCGTTGGCAGGGCGGGCGACACAAGCTCGCCCTGCCGATTAGATTATAAAAAAGTTAACCCTCTTATGAAACTGACACCTGACGAAATCAAACTTGTTTCCTCAACGATTCGTTGCCTCGCGGCCGATATGATTGAGAAGGCGGCTTCGGGTCACCCGGGCGCGGCGATGGGCATGGCGGACCTGGCGAGCGTCCTCTGGCTCGAACACCTCAATGTCGATCCGAAGGATCCGCTCTGGGCGGGGCGCGATCGCCTCGTCTTTTCGGGCGGCCACGCCTCCGCGCTCGTCTATGCGCTCTTCCACCTCTCGGGGATGGGGTGCGTGACGATGGACGAACTGAAGACCTTCCGCCAGTGGGGTAGCCGCTGCGCGGGCCATCCCGAGCGCGGCCTTATGCCGGGCGTCGAGGTGACGACGGGTCCGCTCGGTCAGGGCATCGCGATGGGCATCGGCCTTGCGCTCGCGGCGAAGAAGGCGATGATTGCGAATAAGACGTGGGTCTTCTGTGGCGACGGCGACCTTGAGGAGGGCATCTCACATGAGGTCTGCTCGTGGGCGGGTGCGATGAAACTCTCCGACCTCGTGCTCATTTACGACTCAAACCACATCACGATTGAGGGCGACACGACCCTCGCGATGAACGACGACACGAAAAAGCGCTTTGAGAGCTACGGCTGGAAGGTGCTGTGCGTCGATGGCCACAATGCGGAAGAGATTGACCGCGTCTTGCGCCGCGCGCGCAACGTGAAGGGTCAGCCCGTCCTCGTCATCGCGACGACGCACATCGGTTTTGGTGCGCCCACGAAGCAAGATACGGCCGACTGCCACGGCGCGCCGCTTGGCGCGGAGGAGGTCGCGGGATTGAAGCGCGCGCTCGGCTTCAACCCTGACGAGAGTTTCGTCGTCCCTGAGAAGGTCTACGATATCTTCAAGGCGCGCACGAAGCGTTGCCACGTTGCCGCGCTTAAGTGGAAGCGGCGCGGTTGGAAAAAGCCGGTCGGCGACGCGGCCTCGGCCGAGGCACTCCGTGCGGCGTTGCCGACATTCCCTGCCGACAAGCCGATCGCGACGCGTGCGGCGTGTGGCACGGTGATGAACGCCTTGGCGCCTCTCGTCCCTGGCCTCGTGGGCGGTAGCGCGGATTTGGGACCCTCCAACAAGACGATCCTTAAAGGCATGGGCGATGTCACGCCTGGCTCGTTCGAGGGGCGCAACATCCACTTTGGCATCCGCGAACTCGGTATGTCGGCGATCATCAATGGACTAACCGCTTTCGATACGACATTCCGCGGCTATGGCGCAACGTTCTTCGTCTTCTCGGACTACTGCCGCCCGGCGATTCGCCTCGCCGCGCTCATGCAGGTTCCATCCATCTACATCTTCTCGCACGATAGCTACTGCGTAGGCGAAGACGGCCCGACGCACGAGCCGGTCGAGCACCTGGCCGCGCTCCGCGCGATGCCGAACGTCATGACGTGGCGTCCTGCCGACGCGAACGAGACGGCGTTCGCGTGGTTCGAGATTTTGAAGCATACGACAGGTCCGAGCTGCCTCTTGACGACGCGCCAGAACATCCCGATTCTCGCGGGCGTGACGGCCGAGGGTGTCGCGAAGGGTGGCTACGACATTTACATCGAAGGTCCGCAAGATAAGGACACGATCCTCTTCCTCGCGACGGGGAGCGAGGTTTATCTCGCGATTGAGGCCGCCAAACGCCTCGCCGCCGAGGGCGTGGGCGTGCGCGTCGCCTCCTTCCCGTGCGTCGAGCGCTTCCACCGCGAGACCTCCGACCGCTATCGTTGCGAGGTCCTGCCGCAGGAGATGCACAAGCGCGTCATCGTTGAGGCGGGCACACGCTTCGGTCTCGACCGCTTCCGCATCGACTTCCGCACGACCGCCTACGTGACGCTCGACCACTATGGTGCTTCCGCGCCGTACAAGGTCTTGAGCGACGAATTCGGCTTTACGGTCGATAACGTCTACAAGAAGGCGAAGGAACTCGTCGCGCTCGCTTGATGGAGTTTCTCGGCTACGACTTCAAACGGGACGACCTCCTCACGACGGCGCTCACAACGCCGTCGTGTCGGATGGACGATCTCTCGGTTCACGACAATCAGCGCCTTGAATTCCTGGGCGACGCGATTCTCGGTCTTCTCGCGGCCGAGCAACTCGTCGCCTCGTTCCCGACCGAGACGGAGGGCGCGCTCACCGTCATGCGCACACACATGGTCTCGACGCACGCGCTCTGCGAGGCGGCCGACCGACTTGGCCTCGCGGGGAAGCTGCGCCGCGCCGCGCACTTGCCGCCGTTCGCGAAGAATGCGAAGACGATTGCAGACGCGGTGGAGGCGATTGTTGGCGCGGCCTATCTCGACGGCGGCTTCGACGCGGCGCGCGCTGTCTTTAAGACGCTCTCGCTCAAGTCGCGCGTCAACGAGGGCGAGTGGGACGGGAACCCCAAGGGCGAATTGCAGGTGAGGGCACAGGCCATGACGCCGCCACGCCACCCCGACTACGCGCTCGTTTCAACGAGCGGCAAGGCGCACGCGCCTATCTTCACGGTCCGCGTCTCGGTCGAGGGGCTCGGCGAAGCAACGGCCACGGCTTCGACACACAAAGGCGCGGAGGCCGCTGCCGCCGCGCGACTTCTTGAAAGCTTATGAAACTCATCGCATCTTTTCAGGTTGACCATACACGCATCGTGCCGGGCATTTATGTGAGTCGGCGCGATGCGATTGCGGGCGGATTCTTGACGACGTTTGACGTGCGTATGAAAACGCCCAACAAGGAGCCAGCGCTCCACCCGAATGCGGCGCACACGATTGAGCATGTCGTCGCGACCTACCTGCGCAATTCGTCGTTTCAAGATCACATCGTCTATTGGGGACCGATGGGGTGCTTGACGGGCTTCTACCTCATTGTCAACACGGCGCACGCGATTGAGTCCGAAGAAATTGCGCCGCTCATCCGCCGCGCTTACCGCTATCAGGCCGCATACAAGGGCAAGGTGCCAGGCGCGACGGCGGTCAACTGCGGCAACTACCTCCTCCACGACCTCGCGATGGCGAAGTGGGAGGCGAAGCGATTCCTTGAACGGGAGTGGCACTTCACCTACCCGTCCGCGCGCCGTCTCTCGGTCAAGGGTAAGACCTTCTTCGACGCCTAAGAAAGTGGTCGGAGCGGAGGGATTTGAACCCTCGGCCTTTTGGTCCCGAACCAAACGCGCTACCAGACTGCGCTACGCTCCGAAAGATTGACGAATATTATACGCTTTTTATCCCCCGCTTGTCAATGCGTCTCGTTGAAAATTTTGGTATAATATTCTTCACCTATGAACACAGTACTTGTTGGTGCCCAGTGGGGCGATGAAGGCAAAGGCAAGGTTATTGACTTCCTGACGGAGCAGGCGGATGTCGTCGTGCGCTTCCAGGGCGGCTCGAACGCGGGGCACACGGTCGTCGTGGGCGACCGCAAGTATGTCCTCCACCTCGTCCCCTCGGGGATTCTCCACAACGGCAAGCATTGCGTCATCGGCAATGGCGTCGTCATGGATCCGTTCGACCTCATGCGCGAACTTGAGCAGGTGAAGAGCTGGGGCTTTGAGCTGAAAGGCCGCTTCCATATCTCCGAGCGCGCGCAGATGGTCATGCAGTGGCATCGCGAGATTGACAAGGCCGAAGAGGCCGCGCGTGCTGAGGGCGCGAAGATTGGCACGACGGGGCGCGGCATTGGTCCAGCCTACGCCGCGAAGGTCGGCCGCTACGGTATGCGCGTCGGCGACATCTTGAAGCCGAACTTCCTTGACCTCGTCCGCCTTCAGGTCGCCGAGGCGAACCGCACGCTCAAGGCGCTCGGCGCGCATACGCTCGATGCCGACGAGATGGCGCGGCTTTACGCGCCGATGGTGACGGCACTCATGCCCTACGTGACGGATACGATTCAGTTCCTGCACGAAAACCTTGAGGCGAAGAAGTCGCTCCTCTTCGAGGGCGCGCAGGCGACGATGCTGGATATCGACTTCGGCACCTATCCTTTCGTGACATCGTCGAACCCGACGGCGGGCGGCGCGTGCACGGGCTCGGGCGTTTCGCCGCGCGCCATTGACCGCGTCATCGGCGTTCTTAAACTTTACACGACGCGCGTCGGCGAAGGGCCGTTCCCGACGGAGCTCTTTGATGCGGACGGCGAGACACTGCGTCAACGTGGTGGCGAGTTTGGCGCGACGACGGGGCGGCCGCGCCGTTGCGGGTGGTTCGATGCCGTTGTCGCGCGCTATGCTCAGCGCGTCAATGGCGTTGACTTCTGGGCGATGACGAAGCTCGATGTTCTCGACACATTCCCCATCGTCAAGATCTGCACGGGCTATCGCCGCGACGACGGTTTTGTCTACACGACATTCCCGGCCGACCTCGAGGCGCTCTCACACTGCACGCCCGTTTACGAAGAGCTGCCGGGCTGGCAGTGCGAGACCTCGCACATCACCGACTACGCCGCGCTACCCGAGAACGCGAAGAAATATATCGACCGCATCCTCGAGCTGATTGGCGGCAAGTTGGGCGTTCTCTCGGTCGGCCCGGCGCGTGAAACGACCCTTCGCATCAACGTCTGAGGGAAAGGGGCGCGATGAATCCAATCCTTCGGCGCGTTCTGACGGGACTTGTGATCGGCGCGGCGGTAATCGCGGCGATTCTCCTGACGCCGCCTCAGTGGATGGCACCCGTCGTCTACGCGCTCATTCTCCTCGCGCTCATTGAGTTCGCGCTTCTTCTGAAGAGGAAGTTTCCGCTTTCGGCGTGGGGCGTTTTGGTTGGTATCGTCGGCCTTCTCGTCATTCCGTTCGGTCTTCTCTCGCTTCTTAAAATCGCGTACCTCCCAAACGGAAATAAGCTTCTTCTCTACGTCGTTGCGATTGTGAAGTTCTCGGATGTCGGCGGCTTCGCGGTCGGCGTGACGACGGCGAAGATGATGAAGGGCGGCAACCACAAACTTTGCCCCTCGATCTCGCCTGGCAAGAGTTGGGAAGGGCTCTTCGGGTCGCTTCTCTTTTCGTCGCTCGTCTCGTGCGCCTTCATCGGCATCACGGGCTTTCCCGTCTGGAAGGCGATTCTCTTCGGTGTCGTCGCCGCGCTGGTCGGCACAGCGGGCGATCTCGTCGAGTCGAAGTTCAAGCGCTGGATCGGCGTGAAAGACTCATCGGCGATGGCGTTCACGAACGGGATGGGCGGCATTCTCGACATGATTGACTCGCTTCTCTTCGCGCCCGCCGTCCTGCTCGCGATGATGTAGCCTTATGCGCCGCGCCTCGCTCTTCGCTTGTCTCGCTTTCTTTCTCGCGGGCTGCCAGTTCTGCGATCGGCGCATCATTGAGAACCCCGAGGCAGGTGCCGTCATTCGCGTCATCAACGGCGACCGCTACTACTTTGATCTTGAGGAGAATCAGACGACGGGCTACTCGTGGTACGCGTCGTGCGACGACGCCGATGTCGAGGTGACGATGGATCACGAAATCGCCGAACCAACGGAAGATGGCGAGATGCTCTGCGGCGCGCCTGGCAAGGTCGCCGTGCGCCTGCGCGTTCGCCGCGGTTTTGACGGGCCTGCGACAATCCGCTTCTTCTACAAGCGGCCGTGGGAAGAGGCGCCGATCAAAAGTTTCAACATCGTCTTTTATCGCCGCACGGGCGATGCGGCCTTCTGGAAGAAATGACATGAAAACGCTCTACGTCGCGACGCACAACGAACACAAGATCAAGGAGATTGGCGAAATCCTCACCGACTGGACAATTATCCCCGACAACCCCGAGGGCGCGGAGGAGTCGGCCGACACCTTCGTCGGCAACGCGCTCATCAAGGTACGCGCGATTGCCGCGCGACACACGGGCGCGTGGTGCCTCGCCGACGACTCGGGTCTTGAGGTCGACGCGCTCGGTGGCGCGCCAGGCGTGCGGAGCGCGCGCTATTCGGGCGAGGGTGCGACGAACAAATCGAACAACGATCTTTTGCTCAAGAACCTTGATGGTGTCCAGAATCGCCGCGCCGACTTCGCGTGCGCGATTGCGATTGTCACACCGACGGGCGAGGAGCGGACGACTGTCGCGCGCGTTTGGGGGCGCATTGCCGAGGCACCGCGCGGTGTGGAGGGCTTCGGCTACGACCCGCTTTTCGTCCCAGACGGCTTCGAGAAGTCCTACGCCGAGTTGACGGCGGAAGAGAAGAACGCGATTTCCCATCGCGGTCAGGCACTGAAGCGCGCACGCGAGATACTGGTGGACGATGTGCTATAATAGATGAAGGTCCTTTAGGAGAAGAGATTTTTTATGAGCGAGAAGAGAAGAATCATCGTCACGAGCGCGCTCCCCTATGCGAACGGGGATATCCATCTCGGCCACCTCGTCGAGTATATTCAGACCGACTTCTGGGTGCGCTTCCAAAAACTTCGCGGCAACGACTGCACCTATGTCTGCGCGGACGATACGCATGGCACGCCGATCATGATTCGCGCGCGCAAAGAGGGGATTACGCCCGAAGAGTTGATTGCGCGCGCCCATGAGACGCATTTAAAGGACTTCACCGACTTCCAGATCGCCTTCGACAACTACTACACGACGAACTCGCCTGAGAACAAGAAACTCTCCGAGCAGTTCTACCTCGCCGCCGAGAAGCAGGGCTTCGTCACGAAGAAGACGACGCCGCAGCTCTACTGCGAGCACTGCCAGATGTTCCTC
>CAYNVE010000037.1:0-11844 GCA_964400635.1 uncultured Lentisphaeraceae bacterium | reverse complement strand
GGCGGCCGTCTTGACGAGAGTCACGTTTGCGGGACTGATGTGATTTCGGGGACCTAAGGTAACAGGCGAGTCATTTGCGCGTTAGAGCCGCGCCTTTTCTGCCCATCGGTGTTACATCTGCAAGCCGCACACAAAAATGGGCACGGCAAAACGCACGCGGATTTGGTATAATGGCATATATGCGTCGTTTTCTAATGGAGAAGAATCATGTCTAATCGCACGTATCCGCAGGAAGAACTCCTCTCAACCCTCGCCTCGATGGGCATCAAGGACGTGACGGATGTCGGTCGCTACGGCTCGGGTCACATCAACGACACGTTCAAGGTCGAGACCGCTCGCGGCACGCGCTACATCCTTCAGCGCGTCACCGATGCGTTTGATAAAGAGATCTTGAAGTCGAACATCCTGCGCGTCACGAGCCACCTCCAGGCGAAGGGCGTCAAGACGCTCGAGGTCGTCGCCTACGAGAATCCGTGGCGCATCTACCGCTTCCTCGAAGGCTACACGTCGGTGGACGTCATTTCCGACCCCAAGGAGGCGTATCTCGCCGCGTCGGCCTTCGCCGCGTTCCAGAACGCGCTCGCCGACTTGCCCGAGCCGAAGCTTCTGCCCGTTATCCCGAAGTTCCATGACACCGTCGACCGCCTGCGCCTCCTCGACGAGGCCGCCGCCGCCGACGTGAAGGGGCGCAAGGCCTCGGTCGCGAAGGAACTCGCGTTCATCGACGCGCGCCGCGAGGAGTGCGCGAAGATCGTGACGATGATGGCGAAGGGGGAAATTCCCGAGCGCATCACGCACAACGACACGAAGATCAATAACGTCATGCTCGCGCCCGACGGCTCGAATGTCGTCATTGACCTCGACACGACGATGCCGGGCTCCGCGCTCTACGACTTCGGTGATATGGTGCGCACGTCATCCGCCGCCGCCGCCGAGGACGAGAAGGACCTTTCAAAGGTCTACTCCAAGAAGGAGTATTTTGAGGCCCTCGTCAAGGGCTATCTTGAGAAGGCGACGTTCCTGACGGAGGCCGAGAAGGAGAACCTCGCGTTCTCGGGCCGCCTCATCACGCTCACGATCGGCATTCGCTTCTTGACGGACTATCTCGCGGGCGACACCTATTTCCACACGGCTTATCCCGAGCACAACCTCGTTCGGTTCCACACGCAGATGAAGATGGTCGAGTCGATGGAGGCGCAGAAGGCCGACTACGAGGCGATTGTTCGCAAATACGCATGATGACCGCCTCTTCCATTCTCCTCGCGTCGCTTCTTACGGCGAGCCCGCTTTCGGCGGGAGAGACCTCTTCTGCGACGAACGTCGCCCGCGAGGCGGCGTCGCCCGTCCTCATTACGGCCGACTCAACCTACTATGACCGCAAGGAGGGCCTTGCGATCTTTAAAGGTCGCGTCCACGTTGACGACACCGACTACCAGATGCACGCCGAGCGTGCGTATGTGTTTATGAACGCCGCCTCCAATTCTTTGAGCCGCATCGCGGCGATGGGGCATGTCGTGCTCACGAATGGAACGAAGCGCGCCTATGGCGAGAAGGTCACCTACCACCGCGACGCGGGGCTCGTCGTCCTGCACGGCAGCGAGGTCGAGCCCGCGCGCGTTTTAGACGAGACTCAAGACGGCGCGCGCACGGTGACGGGGCGCAAGATTCGCTTCTGGATCAACCGCGAACAGGTTGAAGTGTTGGACGCCGTGTTGTCGGGTCCGCGTCCAGAGGGCGGGGTCGGGGTCAAGTTCTTCTAAACGGCGATGGCGCAGGAGCAACTCTTTGCAGATGACTACAAGGTGACGCTCGACGTGTTCGAGGGCCCCTTGGATCTTTTGCTCTACCTCATCCGCCGCGAGGAGCTCGACATTTACGACATCCCAATCGAGCGCATCACGAAGGAGTATATGGCCTTCATCGAGGATGCGCGCCGCCTCAACCTTGACATTGCAGGCGAGTTCATCGTCATGGCCGCGACGCTTATGGTCATCAAGTCGCGCATGCTCCTGCCCGTTACGCGCCGTGTCGCCGAGGAGGGCGATGGCGATGAGTGGGTGGATCCGCGCCTTGACCTCGTGCGCCAGCTCATTGAGTATAAGAAGTTTAAGGACGCGGCGATCCGCCTCGAGACAATGGAGGCCGTGCGCGCGAACGAGTTCGGCTTCGGCGGCGCGCGCCCCAAGTTTGAGAAGACTGAGGCTGACGCGCGCCAAGCGATCGCCGCGCTCGACATCTACGACCTTTTGACGGCGTTCCGCGACGTTCTCGCGCGCGCGAGCGAGATCCCGCAGGAGGAACTGAAAGGCATTCGTTTCTCCGTTCCCGAGAAGATGGACTACGTGTTGGAGCGCACGCGCCGCGAGGGGCAGGTCTCGTTCGTGACGCTCTTCGATGCGGAACGCGCCCCGAAGGGCGAGATCATCGTGACGTTCCTCGCGCTTCTAGAGCTCTTGCGCCAGCATCGCGTGATCGTCTACCAGAATGCGGCCTTCCACGAGATCACGATCGTCGCCTCGAAGGAAGCGCCCGACGACAAGCCGTTAGAAAGACCGGATGACTATGAGTGATGATGTGAAGATTCCCTTGCCGCAGTCCCTGCAGGAGATTGTGGGGGCCCTCCTTTTCGCGAGCGAGACGCCGCTCACGGCGAGCGAGATTCGCGAGGCCGTGCGCGCGGTCGATGCCGAGGAGGGCGAGAACAAGGAGATTGTCGATGTCTATCGGACGTGCACGTCGAAGGAGATTGACGAGGCGTTGCGCGGGCTTGAGAAGGCGCTAGAGGTCGCAGGTGCGGGCATTCGCCTCGTCTGTGCG
The DNA here is from genome assembly GCA_964400635.1 of uncultured Lentisphaeraceae bacterium. Classification (GTDB taxonomy): domain Bacteria; phylum Verrucomicrobiota; class Kiritimatiellia; order RFP12; family UBA1067; genus UBA1067. Next base: position 9,027 of record CAYNVE010000037.1, on the reverse strand, counting down.
GCGGGCGCGTATCGCCTTCAGACCGCGCCGAGTTGCGGTCGCTACGTGCGCGCGCTTCTAAAACTCGACCGACCGAGCCGCCTGAGCCGCGCCTCGCTTGAGACGCTCGCAATCGTCGCGTACCGCCAGCCGCTTACGAAGTCGGAGATTGAGGCGATCCGCGGCGTGGATGTCTCGGGCAACGTCAAGACGCTCATGGAACTCCAGCTCATTCGCCTCGTCGGCAAGTCGGAGCTTCCGGGCCACCCGTTTCTCTACGGCACGACGCCGTTCTTCCTTGAGCACTTTGGCCTCGCGTCGCTGCAACAGCTGAACGAGCTCGATCCCACGCTCCAGCGTTCAAATCCGAAGGCGAAAGCGGCGAGTTACAAAAAACCTGTTGAGGAGAAAAAGGAAGAGCCATCGGAAGAGACGACTGGCGAGGGCGCGGACAAAACCGCTGAGGTGTCGGTGGGCGAAGACGCAAGCGGCACGGCGAAGGGCGGTGAAAACGCTGAAGAGGCGACGGACGACGTGAAGATTGTCTCTGAAGTCGCGACGAGTGACGATGACATCTTTATTGACGACACGCCCGACGAGTTCGACGAAGAGGACGAGAACGATGATGCGAATGACGAGGAGGAGGAAGAGGATGAATCACCTGATGAAAAATAGCGTATCCGTCTTTCTTCTCGCGCTTCTTCTCGCGCCGCTCGTGGGTTGTGATTCTTCGGGCGCGCTTTCGAAAGAACGCGCTGAAAAGACCTATCGCGCCGCGATGAACGACTATCAGGCGGGCCGGCTCAAGGCCGCGCGCGCGGGCTTTGAGAAGACATGCGCGCTCAACCCCGCGAACACATCGGCGCGCTTCCAACTCGCGTGCCTCCTGCAGGACTCGGCGCACGACTATCTCGGCGCGTATTGCGCTTATCGCGAGTATCTCTTGCAGAGTCCCGAGAGCGAGAAGGCACCTCTCGCGCAGATGCGCCTTGTCGCGTGTGAGCGCGAGGTTGCCGCCGCGCTCGCAAAAAAGTACGCGACGGAGGAAACCGCGCGCACGGCGCGTCTCGCCGAGGAACGCGCCGCGTCGCTTGCGACGGCCGAGGCCGAGGTCGCGCGACTCAAGAAGGCTCTGGAGGCATCCGAGCAGGCGTGCGTCACGCTGACGAAGGAGAACGCGCGGCTTAAGAAGTATATGAGCGATGCGGCGGATGAGACGCGCGAGACGGCCCCCGTCTCCCACGATGACCTTCGCTCGGCGCGCGAGATGCTTGACGATGACGCGAATGCGTCCAAGACGGCGCGCGACGAGGCGGACGCGGCGAAGGCTCTTGTCGAGAGCGACCGCGCGATTCCGCCGCCCGTTCTCGATCAGCCGAGCGACGCGAAGGCGCGGCGCGACGAGGCGCGCGCGACCGCGAAGAAGGGCGAGAGCGCGCCGAAGGTGACGCGGCCTGAGACCTACGTCGTGCAGGAGGGCGACACCCTCTACCAGATTGCCATCCGCTTCTACGGACGCGCCTCGCTTTGGAACCGCATTCGCGAGGCGAACCGCGCGACGATCTCGACCGATGGACGGCTCAAGAAGGGGCAGAAGATCATCCTGCCCAAGATTGACTGATGGGCCGCGTGCACACCGAGTTCATGACGGATGCGCATGGCTACACGCGCTCAAAGACGCCGTGGATTCTCGGTGAGCACAAGTCGGTTTACGGTAAGCTCATTCATTACTTGTCGGGCGGGGGCATGCGCACGTTTGGCCGCACGGTCGAGCAGGAGGAGGCCTTGTGCAAGCACCGTCGCTTCCTGCTCGTCGCAGCTCTTCTCGCCTGTCTTTGGCTCTTATTTTATTTTCTTTAAATGAAGGAGGTTCTTTTTCGATGAAGGCATTCGTGACGCTTCTCGTTCTTCTCCCTCTCGTCGCCGTCGCGGCGCGCGAGGATTTCATGCAACAGCAGGCCTACGGCGAAGTCCAGCGCCTCTCGGGTCAGGTCGACACGCTTCAGAGCAACTTTGACTCGCTCTCGTCGCGCTTGACGCGCCTCGAAGGCAAGACGGGCACCGACGCCTCACTTCGGGCGGAAATTGAGTCGCTGAAGTCCGCCATCGCGGAACTGAAGCGCGAGATGCAGAGCCAGCGCGAGGAGATTGTGCGCGACCTCTCAAAGCGGATGGCCAAGATGCAGCCGAAGGCGGACGCGCCCGCGCCGAAGCCGAAGACACGCGTCATCACGGGGCCCACGAGCACGTACACGGTTCAGGGCGGCGACAGCCTCTATCTGATTGCCAAGGCGTTCAACACGACCGTCGCGAAACTGCGCGAGATGAACGCGCTGACGAGCGACCGACTGCGCATCGGCCAGAAGCTCATCGTCCCGCAGGTTCAGGAATAAGGAGGAAAAACCTATGAAAATTCTCGTCGTCGGTTCAGGTGGTCGCGAGCACGCGATTGCGTGGCGTCTCAGCGAGGACGCCGAAAAGCATGAACTCTACTGCGCCCCAGGGAACGCGGGCATGGCCGCTGTCGCGACCTGCCTCGCAATCAAGGGCGAGGACATGGCCGGGATCGTCGCATGGGCGAAGGCGGAAAAGCCAGACCTCGTTGTCGTCGGCCCCGAAGCACCGCTTGTCGCCGGTCTCGTCGATGCGCTTTCGGCCGAGGGAATTGTCGCCTTTGGTCCCATCGCCTCTGGCGCGCGCATGGAAGGCTCGAAGCGCTTCGCGAAGGAGGTGATGGACGCGGCGGGCGTTCCGACGGGCAAGGCCGAGACGTTCACCGACGCCGCAAAGGCGAAGGCCGCGCTCCCCGCGTTTGGGCTTCCTGTCGTCATCAAGGCCGACGGTCTTGCCGCCGGCAAGGGCGTCGTCGTCGCGGAGACGGCGGAGCAGGCCGAGGCGGCGATTGACGATATGCTCGTCGCGAACAAGTTTGGCGCGGCTGGCGCGGAAGTGCTCATCGAGGAATTTCTCCACGGCGAGGAATGCTCGATCCTCGCGCTCGTCGACGGTGAGCGCGCCGTCCTTCTGCCGAGCAGTCAGGATCACAAGCGCGTCTTCGACGGCGACAAGGGCCCGAACACGGGCGGCATGGGTGCCTACTCGCCCGCGCCCGTCATCACGACGGAGCGTCTACCTGAGATTCGTGAGAAGATCATCCTCCCCGTCGTGCGCGAATTGAAAAAACGCGGCATCACCTATCGCGGCGTCCTCTACGCGGGGCTTATGGTCAACGATGCCAAGGCGTTCCCACATGGGCCGCTCGCGAAGTCGGGGAGCGAAATCAATGTCGTTGAGTTCAATGCGCGCTTTGGTGACCCTGAGACGGAGGCCGTGTTGCCGCGCCTCGGCGGTTCGTTCGCGACCGCGCTTCTCCATGCGGCGACGGGATGCCTCAAGGACGAGGATGTCGTCGTCAAGGACGACTGCGCCGCGACGGTCATCGTGGCCTCAACGGGGTATCCGGGCGCGTACGAGAAGGGTAAGATAATTGAGGGGCTTGAAAACGAAGCGGTGGGGACGCACGTCTTCCACTGCGGCACGAAGCGCGATGGGGAGAAAATCGTCACCTCGGGTGGCCGCGTCCTTTCTGTGACGGGGCTCGGACGGACGATGCGCGAGGCGGTTGACCGCGCCTACCGCCGCGTGGCCTCGATTTCCTTCGACGGCGCGTTTTCGCGCCAGGATATCGCGCACCGCGCTTTTGACAGAGGTTGAACCGTGATGCGCATCTTCTCTCTGGCCAGCGGATCAAAGGGCAACGCCCTCGTCGTGGAGGCGGAAGGCTCGCGCCTTCTCATTGACTGCGGCCTTGCTTTTTCAACGCTTTCGGAGCGTCTTGGTTTCACGCCCGAGGCGGGCGCGTTTGCGGGCGTCCTCTTGACGCATTCACATGGCGATCACACGGGTGGGCTTAAGGTTTTTCAGGAGCACTGCCCCGATTGCGCCTTCTTCGCGAACGCGCTTACAGCCGAGGTCGTCGCGCACGACTGCGCGCTCACGGACGAGTCGTTCGCGACGTTCGAGAACGAGCAGCCGTTCTCGGTCGGACCGTTTGAGGTCGTCGCCTTTCCGATTCCGCACGACACATCTGACCCCGTCGGTTTCCTGGTCCGCGCCGGAGGCGAGACTTACTTCCACGCGACGGATGTGGGCACGCCTCTCGACTCGATAGGTCGCCGTCTCGCCGAGGCGACGTGCGCGACCTTGGAGTCAAACCACGACCCCGTCTTGCTTCGGACGAGCGGGCGGCCGCGCGCGCTCATTGAGCGCATCGAAGGCCCGCGCGGGCATCTTTCGAACGAGGAGGCGTCCGCGTTCGTCTGCCAATATGCCTCGCCGCGCCTGAAAAGGCTCGGCCTCGCCCATCTCTCGCACAACTGCAACGCGCCGTCGCTCGCCCTCGAGACGATGCGCGTGGCTCTCGCGGAGGCGGGGCGCGGTGACATCGCCCTGAAGGTTTACACGCAGAACGAGGTGGTGCCGCTCTAGGCGGTCCGTTCGCCTCGCGCGCGAATTTATGCTATAATACAGTATCTATGGGCATTCGAATTCTAGGAACAGGAAGCTATCTTCCCCCCAGAGTGCTGACGAACGAGACGCTCGCCTCGACGCTTGATACGTCCGACGAGTGGATCTTCTCGCACACGGGCATCCACTCTCGGCACATCGCAGACGAAGGCGAGACGACGTCAACGATGGCGGCCAAGGCGGCGCGCGCGGCACTTGACGCGGCGAACGTCGGCGCGGAGGAGGTCGGCCTCATCATCGTCGCGACCTCATCGCCCGACTACAACACCTTTCCCTCGACGGCTTGCCTCGTGCAGGGCCTCCTCGGTTGCGTCAACGCGGGCGCATACGACCTTCAGGCCGCGTGCGCGGGCTTCGTCTACGCGCTTGATCAGGCGCGCGGGTGGATCAACTATCACCCCGACAAGAAGGCGGTCGTCATCGGCGCGGAGTGCTTAACGCGTGTTCTCGATTGGACGGATCGCAGCTCGTGCATCCTCTTCGGCGATGGCGCGGGCGCGGTTGTTCTCGGCAATGACGCGGCCATCGGCGCGGCGGCGACAACCTCGAAGGCCTTTACGATTCTTGGCGCGGACGGCTCGGGTCGTCACTTCATTCAGCGCACGGGCGGTACGATGACGTCGCTGCCGCTTGACCCGAAGACGGGTATTCCCACCGCGCCGCAGCCGACACGGCCGAAACTCTCCCTCATGGGGCACGACGTCTTCGCGTTCGCCATCAAGGCGATGTCGCGTGTGACGGCGGATCTTTGCGCGCATGAGGGCATCAGCACCGAGTCGCTTGATCGCGTCTTCGCCCATCAAGCGAATGGGCGCATCATCGAAGCGTGCGCGCGCCGCATGAAGTTGCCGCTTGAGAAGTTCTGGCTCAATTTGCAGGAGACCGCGAACACGTCGGCGGCGTCGATTCCGATTTCGCTTGATCAGGCGCGTCGGGCGGGCGTCCTCAAGGACGGCATGAAAATCGTGATTGTCGGCTTCGGCGCGGGGCTGACCTATGGTGGCACGATTCTGAACTGGCCGGAACTCTAATTCGGCTTCATATCAAATTTCAGACGAGAGGAAAATAAGCGAGACATGAAAAAGGTGATGATTACGGGCATTGGCCTTCTGTGCGCCAATGGCAATGGCAAGGACGCGGCGTGGGCGAGCCTCAAGGCGGGCAAGCCTGGTATCGGGCGCATCACGCGCTTTGACCCGTCGCGTTGCACGGCGCAGGTCGCGGCCGAGGTGAAGGACTTCCAAGCTTACGCGATTGACTCAGGTCTCGTGGACAAGCGCGAGGCGCGGCATATGGCGCGCTTCTCGCAGTTCGCGGTGGCTGTCGCCGTCGAGGCGTGGCGCGATGCGGGCTACACCGACGAGAAGAAGCCCGACATGGATCGCGTGGGCGTTCTCTTTGGTAACGGCATCGGCGGCGTGGATGTGACGGGCGAGAGCTACAAGATCCTTTTCGACCGCGGCCCCGATCGCCTTTCGCCCCTCGCGGTCCCCGAGCTGATTCCGAACGAGGCGGCGGGCAATGTCTCGATTGCGCTCGGCGCGAAGGGACCGTCGCAGGTTGTCGTGACGGCGTGCGCATCGTCGACGGATGCGCTCGGCTTTGCGCTTGACATGATTCGCGCGGGCCGCGCCGATGTCGTCATCGCGGGTGGCACCGAGGCGGTCATCAACGAGTTCACGGTCGGCGGCTTCATGAAGATGAAGGCTCTCTCGACGCACTACAATGATACGCCCGAGACGGCGTGCCGTCCGTTCACGAAGAGCCGCGATGGTTTCGTCATGGGCGAGGGCGCGGCCGCGCTCATCCTGGAGAGCGAGGAGCATGCGAAAGCGCGTGGCGCGAAGGTCTACGCCGAACTCGCGGGCTACGGTGCGACGAGCGACGCCTACCACATTACGGCTCCTGACCCGTCGGGCGCGGGCGCGGTCAAGGCGATCGAGCTTGCGCTCAAGGACGCGGGCGTTGCTGACAAGTCGACCGTCGACTACATCAATGCGCACGGCACCTCGACGCACCTCAACGACCAGATGGAGACGAAGGCGTTCAAGACGGTCTTCGGCGAGGACGGCGCGAAGAAGATTAACATCTCGTCCACGAAGTCAATGCACGGGCATCTGCTGGGTGCGACGGGCGCGGTGGAGGCGGCGATTACGGCGCTCGCCATCAATGAGGGCTTCATCCCGCCGACGATCAACTACAATGACCCCGACCTCGAGGTTGATGTCGCGAAGGGCGAAACGCCGCTCGATCTCAACTACACGCCGAACGTCGGTGTCGCGCGCGAGATTCGCGTGGCCGTTTCGACCTCGCTCGGCTTCGGTGGCCACAACGGCGTCCTCGTTTTCAAGCACGTCTAATTCTTCGGGAGGGTCAAGATGGAGTTTCCGACATTCAAGAACGTCTACAACCGCGCGGGCATCGACCTGTTGCCGCACCGTGATCCGTTCCTCTTCGTCGACACGCTCTTTTCCGCCGACGAGACGGGCGCGCTCGGCTCTTACACGTTCACGAACGAGAAGAACTCCTTCTTTAAAGGGCACTTCCCTGACTACCCAATCGTGCCGGGCGTCGTCCTCGTTGAGGCGATGAGCCAGGTCGCGGGCGCGGGCGTCGTCGCGCGCGGCGTTTTGAAGCCGCAGGCCGCTTTCGCATTTGCCGCCATCGAAGAGGCGAGATTCCGCCATCCCGTGCGCCCGGGCGACACGCTGACGACCGTCGTCAAGACGATCCGCGAACGCCTGCCGCTCGGCGCCTACGAGGTGTCGGGCTATGTGGGTGACACGCTCGCGGTGACGGCGAAGGTCAAGTGCATGATGATGAATAATCGCAAGTAGAGATGATTCGAATTGTTCCCGTCGGCGATCGGAAGATCGCAACATTCAACGCCCGCCCCGCGTTTCCAGAAGAGGCCGAGAAGGCCGCGGCCACCGCGCTCGCCGACATTCGTGCGCGCGGAGATAAGGCGGTTGTCGACCTCGTCGCGAAGTTCGAGGGGTTCAAGGCGAAGAGCGCGAAGGCGCTTAAAGTCGATTTGTCGAAGGTCTCCGAAAAGGGCCTCGATCCGAAACTTGTCCGCGCCGTCAAAGACGCACACGCGCGGGTTCTCAAGTTCTCGAAGGCCTCGTTGCGCCAACCGTGGCAGATGAAAACGCCGCGCGGCGGCTCGGAAGGCGAGTTCTTCTCGCCGATGGATCGCGTGGGTGTCTACGTGCCGGGCGGCACCGCGCCGCTCGCCTCGACATCTGTCATGACCGTCACGCTCGCGAAGGCCGCGGGCGTGAAGGAGATTGTCGCGTGCACGCCGGCGGGCAAGGACGGCAAGGTGAACCCTGTTCTCCTTTTCGCGCTCAAGCTCGCGGGCGCGACGGAAGTCTATCGCGTCGGTGGCATTCAGGCGATTGGGCTCATGGCCTTCGGCACGAAGACGTGTCGTAAGGTGCAGAAGATCGCAGGCCCTGGCAATGCGTTCGTGACGGCGGCGAAGCGTCAGGTCTACGGCTACGTCGCAATCGACCAGGTGGCGGGGCCCAGCGAGATCGCCGTCCTCACTGACGGCTCGGTGGATGTGCGCTGGATCGCGGCCGACCTTCTTTCGCAGGCGGAGCACGGCTCGGGCTATGAGAAGTCGCTTTGCGTGTGCACGAGTGCGGCGTTCGCCGAGAAGGTGCGCGATGAGGTTCTCGCGCAGACGAAGACGCTTTCGCGCCGTGCGCTCGTTGAGCGCGTCATCGACCGCGAGGGCATTTTGATTGTCGTTGCGAAGAGCGTCGCAGCGGGACTCGAAGTCGTGAACCAGTTCGCGCCGGAGCACTTTGAGATTATGACAAAGGACGCGCTCAAGGTGATGAAGGGTGTTCGCGCGGCGGGCGCGGTCTTCGCGGGCGCGTGGACGCCCGAGAGCGCGGGCGACTTCGTGGCAGGTCCCTCGCACGTGTTGCCGACGGGCGGCGCGGCGAATATGTTCAACGGGCTGACGCCCGATGACTTCCGCCGTCGCCACAGTTTCGTCGCGTTCACGAAGGCCGATCTCGCCGAGACGAAGGCGACAATCGAGGCGTTCGCGAAGGTCGAGGGGCTTGACGGTCACGGCCGCGCGGCGACGATCCGCTTCTGCTAAGGCCACTGGGGCGGCATCGCGCCGATGGCCTTTATTTAGAAGGTGGAGATTTTGATTCCAAAATTTCCACTTGCATTTTTAGGCGCGTTTGTGATATACTATTTGACGTTTTCATGGATGGGGCTGTAGCTCAACTGGATAGAGCATCAGACTACGAATCTGAGGGTTGTGGGTTCGACTCCCGCCAGCCCCGCCAATCGAAAGCACCAGATTGCGGGGTGGAGCAGCCTGGTAGCTCGTCAGGCTCATAACCTGAAGGTCGTTGGTTCAAATCCAGCCCCCGCTACCAATCTATCTGGTTCTTCAGGCCCTTGGCCATCGGCGGACGGTAGCGCAGCCTGGTAGCGCGTTTGCTTGGGGTGCAAAAGGTCACGAGTTCAAATCTCGTCCGTCCGACCACT
>CAYNVE010000036.1:0-11948 GCA_964400635.1 uncultured Lentisphaeraceae bacterium | reverse complement strand
AGGGCAAGGACTACGAGATGAAGGACGGCGACGTCGTCGAGTTCCTGTTCAACTAAAGACAAGCCCGTCTTCCATATTTCCGCCGCTTTTGGTATAATAAACGAACAACTTTTTTAGACGAACCCAAGGAGAAGATTAGATTATGTCGATGATGAAGGGCTTTTCGAACGTGTTTCGCATTCCGGAACTCCGCAAGAAAATCTTGATTACCCTCGGTCTCGTGTTCGTGTGCCGTCTCGTTTCGCAGATTCCGACGCCAGGCGTGGACTGGCAGTCGCTCCAACGCGTCATCGCCGATTTCAAGGCGCAAGGCGCGGGCGGCGGCATCCTCGACATGTTCGAGGTCTTTACGGGCGGCGCGCTCGGGCAGTGCGCCATCGGCTTCCTCTCGATCTGGCCCTACATCTCGGCGCAGATTGTCATTCAGCTTCTCTCCTCCGTCATCCCCTCGCTTGAGAAGATGAAGAAGGACGGTGAAACGGGCCGCCAGCAGCTCGCTCAGATTACGCGCTACCTGACGATTGTCCTCTGCGTAGTCCAGTCGTGGGGCATCGCGACGGCGTTGAGCCACCCAGGCGCGCTCGGTCAGGCGTTCGCGGGCGTCGAGATCGTCGCCAACCCCGGTCTCGGCTTCCAACTCATGACCGTCATCGGCATGACCTCCGCCTCGCTCTTCGTGATGTGGATTGCCGATCAGATCACGACGTTCGGTATCGGCAATGGCGCGTCGCTCATCATCATGATCAACATCACCTCGCGTCTGCCGCAGGCCCTCATCAGCGCGTGGGAGCGCTACTTCGGTCTCGCGGGCGTTCAGGCTTCCGCGCCGATCGCCGAGCTCCCGATCGTGGTCATCTTCTTCGTCCTCGTTGTCATGGGCACGGTGATGCTCACGCAGGGCGTCCGCAAGGTTGCGATCCATACGACGCGCCGCAGCGTCTCGGGTGGCAACACCTACGGCATGCAGCAGACGTTCATGCCGCTCAGGGTCAACTACACGGGCGTTATGCCGATCATCTTTGCGCAGCCGCTCATCTCGATTCCCTCTGCGATTCTGATGAAGTTCACCGAGACGGGCACGCGCCTCCACCAGTTCGCGCAGAATCTCGGCGACCCGTCCGCGACGTTGCACCTCGTCGTCTACGCCGTCACGATTATGTTCTTCGCGTTCTTCTGGGTCGCGACGCAGTTCAACGCGATTGACATCTCCGAAAACCTGAAGAAGGATGGCTCGTATATTCCGGGCATTCGTCCAGGTCGCGCGACGGCCGAGTATCTCGACGACATGATGACGAAGATCACGCTCATTGGCGGCTCGGGCCTTCTCATCGTCGCGCTCATCCCAATGATCCTCATGGGCTGGATGAAGCTTCCGTGGGCGATCGCCTCGTTCTTCGGCGGCACGTCGCTTCTCATCATCGTGGGCGTCGCGCTCGATACTCTGCGCATCATGGAGTCGCACCTGCTCGTTAGGAAGTATGATGGCTTCCTCTCGCACGGCAAGTTGCGCGGTCGGAGCGGAATGTAATGGCCGACCTTAAAGTTTCGCTCGCCGTTCTGGCGGTTTCGCTCAGCGTCGTCGCGCTTGCAGACATTAGCAAGCCGGCGACGTATCGCGATTCTATGGGGCGCGCTCAAGGTTCGGCGACGACCGACCGCAACGGTAAAACGACCTACCGCGACGCGATGGGGCGCGTCCAAGGGACGGCGACGACCGACCGCAATGGCAAGACAACCTATCGCGACGCGATGGGGCGTGTTCAAGGCTCGGCCACGACCGATCGCAATGGGAAAACGACCTACCGCGATGCGATGGGACGCGCCCAAGGAACGGCGACGACGGATCGAAATGGCAAGACGACTTATCGCGATGCGATGGGGCGCGCTCAAGGAACGGCGACGACGGATCGAAATGGCAAGACGACCTATCGTGACTCGATGGGGCGCGTTCAGGGAACGAAGCGGTGACACGCGCTCATGAGATTTGCCAATGAGTCCTTTCTCCTCCTCGTCGCGCTCGTGCCGGTCGCGGGCTTCTTCTGGGCGTTTTTGCGCGCCCGCCGTGAGAAGGCCCTGAGCCGCTTCGTGGCTGCGCCTTTAAGCGCGCGCCTCATGCCCAAGGGCGTTGACTTCTGGTCTCTTCAGGCGCTCTTCATCCTCGTCGGTCTCTTTCTCGTTCTCTTCGCCGCCGCGCGTCCCCAGTGGGGGCAATCGACGGAGCGCTTCGTCGCGCGAAGCCGCAACGTCGTCGTCGCGATTGATGTCTCGCGTTCGATGCTCGCCGAAGACGTGCGCCCGAACCGTCTGGAGCGCACGAAGGCCGATGTCGCCGACCTCATTGACTCGCTCGGAAGCGACCGCTGCGCGCTCGTTGCTTTCCGCCGAACGGGTGTCGTCGTCTGCCCGCTGACGAATGACCGCGGCTTTCTGCGGAGCGCGCTCGAGCAGCTTTCTCCCGAGTCTGCGCCGCGTGGCGAGACGGACTTAGGCAGCGCCATCCGCGCCTCGCTTGACGCGCTCGACCCGGCGGCTGACGACCACAACGCAATCATCCTCATTTCCGACGGCGGCGACTTGCGCGGCGAGGCTCTTGCGAACGCGGCGCTCGCGGCGAAGCGCGGCGTTCCGATCTTCACCGTCGGCATCGGTGACCCGAAGGCGGGCGCGACGCTTCCTGCCGAAGACGGCCAGGGACTTTTTAAGTTTAACGGCGAGACGGTGCGCGTCAAGCTTGAAGAGGGCGCGCTCAAGGCGATTGCCGAGGCATCGAAGGGGCGCTACGTGCCGCTCGCGACGGCGGGGACGGCCGAGACGACGCTCGGCGCGATTTACCGCCGCTTCCTCCGCCAAGTCGCGGCGAAGGAGCAGAACGAGGCGGACGCGCGCGTTGCCGAGCGCTATCACGTGTTTCTGATTCCAGGTCTCGTCCTCCTGATGGTGGGCGCGATGCTGTCGAAGGGACGAATGGAAAGGCGAAGGACATGACGACGACGAGAGAGGTGGCGGACTATGGCGTGGACGTCTTTTCTGAGAAGGCGATCCGGCAGTATCTGACGAAGGCGGTCGCCGCAAAGTTGCTCGCGACGATGCGCGAGTCAACGCCGCTCGACCCGACGATCGCGGACGCGGTCGCCGAGGGCATGCGAAACTGGGCGCTCGACCACGGCGCGACGCACTTCACGCACTGGTTCCAGCCCTTGACGGGCGGGACGGCCGAGAAGCACGACGCTTTCTTGGAGCCGACGGGGCCCGCGCAGGCGGTGTACCGCTTCTCAGGCAAGAACTTGATCGGCGGCGAGGCGGACGCTTCGTCCTTCCCGTCGGGTGGCCTGCGTTCGACGTTCGAGGCGCGCGGCTACACGGCGTGGGATCCGACGTCGCCCGCGTTCTTAAAGCGTCACGAGAACGGCGCGACCTTGTGCATCCCGACGGCGTTCTGTTCATTTACGGGTGACACGCTCGACATGAAGACGCCGCTTCTCCGATCCGTCCAGGCGCTGACGCGCGCCGTTGAGCGGCTCATGGCGAAGTTCGGCCAAAAGAAAGAACACGTCTCGGTCACGCTTGGCGCGGAGCAAGAATACTTCCTCATCGATAAGAAGTTCTACCTGAAGCGGCCGGACCTCTTGCAGGCGGGGCGCACGGTCTTCGGTGCGGCGCCCGCCCGCCATCAGCAGCTCGACGACCACTACTACGGCTCAATCCGCCCGCGCGTTCTTAAGTTTATGACGGAGGTTGAAGATCGTCTCTGGCGTCTCGGCATCCCCGCGAAGACGCGCCACAACGAGGTCGCGCCCGCGCAGTTCGAGCTCGCGCCGATGTTTGAAGATCAGAACCTCGCCGTTGACCACAACATGCTCATCATGGAGGTCCTGCGCCAGACGGCCGAGTCGAATGGGCTTGTCTGCCTCCTCCACGAGAAGCCGTTTGCGGGCATCAACGGTTCGGGCAAGCACTGCAACTGGTCCGTCGCCTACGGCAAGCGCAACTTGCTCACGCCTGGCGACAATCCGCGCGAGAACGCGATCTTCCTCACGATGCTCATCGCGATTCTCCGCGCCGTCGAGCAGCACGCCGACCTCCTGCGCATGACGACGGCGGGCGCGGGCAACGACCACCGCCTCGGCGCGAACGAGGCACCGCCCGCCATTCTCTCGGTCTTCCTCGGCGACGAGTTGAATGAGGTCTTGGACTCGATTGAGCAAGGGCGCACGGGCAAGAAGGGGCATCGCGAGGCCCTGCGCATTGGCGTGGATACGCTGCCGCCCCTGCCACGCGATACGACGGATCGCAACCGCACGTCTCCTTTCGCCTTTACGGGCAACAAGTTCGAGTTCCGCGCGCCGGGCGCATCGCAGAACTGCGCCTACAGCCAGACCGTTCTCAACACGATCGTTGCCGAATCGATTGACACCCTTTGCACGCGCCTTGAGACGATGACGGGCGACTTCCACGAGAACTTGCAGACGCTTCTTCGTGCGCAGGTGAAGGCGCATAAGCGCATTCTCTTCTCGGGTGACGGCTACTCGGCGGAATGGCCGAAGGAGGCCGCGAAGAGGGGGCTCCCTAACTTGCGCGACACGCCGGCCGCCCTCGCGCCGCTCAAGGACAAGGCGAACATCGCGCTCTTCGAGAAATACGGCGTTTTGACGCGCACGGAGATGCTCTCGCGTTGGGAGGTCGGTCGCGAGGCGTACGATCGGCGCATCCGCATTGAGGCGAGCATCGCGCTCGAGATCGCGCGCTCCATGGTGCGCCCCGTCGTCGCGGACGAGTTCTCGCGCCTCGCGAACGCGCTCGGGCAGGCGACGGCCGATGGGCTTAAATCGGGCGTCAAGGGACTGAAGGCGTTTAGCCTCAAGCTTGGCGCGGGCCTTGACGATTTGCATGTGAAGTGCGATAAACTTGAGAAGGCCCTTGATAGCAACGAACCGAAGGCGCAGATCGTCGCCATGGAGGCTCTGCGCAAGACGGTGGATCGCATGGAGGGTCTCGTTGACGACGCGCGCTGGCCGCTCCCCAAGTATCGCGAGATTCTCTTCGTCTACTAAAAGATGGTTTATAAGTATCTCTATCAGGATCGCGAGAACAAGACGCACGAGGGCGAAATCAAGGCCCGCGACCGCGCCGAGGCGTACACGCTTTTGCGCAAGCAGAAAATCCGCCCCTATCGCGTCATCGGTGACGATCCGTTCAACTGGCGGCCGTGGGCGATTGCGATTTCCTACGCCGTCCTGCTTGCGGTCATCGCCGTTCTGGTCTTCGCCCTGTTGGCGCGGGATGAGTCGGCGAATGGACCTAAAATCGCGCTCTCCGCTGAGGAGGCTGAGACCTTCCGCGCGCGCGCGAAAGAGGCGCTCGATCGCGCGCCCGAGGCGTATCGCTTCACGGTCTGGAAGGGGCTCAACGCCCGATTGGAGGAGCGCGGCCTCGCCCCCTTACCTCGCCCCGACGGCCTCGATGCTGACACTTAGATAAGGCAAACTCGGGAGCGGCAACGGGAATTCGTGGACGGCCTTTGCGCGCCGTAATATGGTATAATATATATTTTATAGACGGGATTGTAGCTCAACTGGACAGAGCGACGGTTTCCTAAACCGTAGGTTCCGGGTTCGATTCCCGGCAGTCCCACCACTGTTAGGACGGGAAGAGTCTAAATTCATGAGCGAAGAAGCAAGCAACTACAACGCCGAAAACATCCAGGTTCTCGAAGGCATGGAGGCCGTTCGTAAGCGCCCAGCCATGTACATCGGCGACACGGGCGAGCGCGGCTACCACCATCTCGTCTACGAGGTCGTTGACAACTCGATCGACGAGGCGCTTGCCGGCTACTGTTCCATGATTGACGTCGTCATCAACAAGGACGGCTCGCTCACCGTGCGCGACAATGGTCGTGGCATCCCCGTCGACATGCATCCGACGCAGAAGCGCCCCGCCATTGAGGTCGTCCTCACGATCCTCCACGCGGGCGGCAAGTTCGATGGCTCGAACTACAAGGTCTCGGGTGGTCTCCACGGCGTTGGCGTTTCGTGCGTGAATGCGCTTTCCGACTGGATGAAGGTTGACGTGAAGCGCGACGGCAAGATCCATCACCTCGAGCTTTCGCGCGGGCACGTCACGAAGCCGCTCGAAGTCGTCGGCACGTGCGGCGACGAGACGGGCACCTCCGTCACGTTCTTCCCCGACCACACGATCTTTACGTGCCGCAAATTTAAATCCTCCATTCTCGCCGCGCGTTTGCGCGAGCTCGCGTTCCTCAACAAGGGCGTGACAATCCACTTCAAGGACGAGGAGGGCGACGAAAACGGCCAGTTCTTTGAAGAGACATTCCACTACGATGGTGGCATCGACGAGTTCGTGAGCTATCTCAACAAGAATAAGACCGTCCTCTCGCCCGTCATCCACTTCGAGGGCCAGAAAGAGTGCGCACGCCTCGACGGCACCTACCTCATTCAGGCCGAGGTGTCGATGCAGTACACCGATACGTACTCGACGATTGAGCAGACCTACTGCAACAACATCCACACGATCGAAGGCGGCACGCACCTCTCTGGATTCCGCCGCGCGCTGACGGCAACGATCAAGGGCTACGGCGAGAAGAACAAACTCATCAAGGAGAAAGAGCTCGCCTCGCTGACGGGCGACGACATGCGCGAGGGCCTCACGGTCATCGTCTCTGTCAAGGTGCCTCAGCCGCAGTTTGAGGGCCAGACGAAGACGAAACTTGGCAACGGCGAGGTGGACGGCATCGTCTCGGGCATCGTCACCGACAAGCTCGGCACGTTCTTTGAGGAAAACCCGCAGGTCGCGAAGACGATCATCGACAAGACGCTCCTCGCCAACCGCGCCCGCGAGGCCGCGCGCGCCGCGCGCGAGTCAACGCGCCGCAAAGGCATCATGGACGGGCTTTCGCTTCCTGGCAAGTTGCGCGACTGCTCCGAGCGCGACCCTGCGAAAACCGAGCTCTATCTCGTCGAGGGCGATTCGGCAGGTGGCTCGGCGTGCAAGGGCCGCAACCGCGCGACGCAGGCGATTCTGCCGCTTCGCGGCAAGGTGCTGAACGTCGAGAAGGCGCGCATCGACCGCATGCTCGCCAATAACGAAATTCGCACCATGATCACGGCGATCGGTTGCGGCTTCGGCGAGGAGTGGGACATCTCGAAGGCGCGTTACCACAAGATCGTCATTATGACCGATGCCGATGTTGACGGCGCGCACATCCGTACGCTTCTTCTAACATTCTTCTACCGAAAGATGCCCGAGCTCATTGAGAAGGGCTATGTCTACCTCGCCCAGCCGCCGCTCTACAAGGTCGAGCGCAAGAAGAAGGGCGAGTACGTCCTCACTGACGGGGAACTCACCGAGAAACTCCTGACGCTCGGCCTTGACGACTTTGAGGTGAAGGACAAGGCGGGCGTGCCGTTTGAGAAGGAGCGCGCGAAGGAGCTTCTGCGACTCCTCGCTGAGATTGAGGAGACATCGAAGATGGTCTCGGAGCGCGGCTTCGACCCACGTCAGCTTCTCGCCGACGAGACCGCACAGGGCTCGGGCGCGTCGATGCTGAAGAAGCAGTTCGCCGCGCTCGCGGGCTTTGGCTACGAGGCCGCCGACTGGTTCGGCGCGGGGACGGCGCAAGCGTCGGGTCCGCTCGTGAAAACGCTCGACGATGTGCGCAGCCACGGCAAGCAAGGACTTAGCGTCTACCGCTTCAAGGGTCTCGGAGAGATGGATGCCGACGAACTCTACGACACGACGATGAATCCCGAGAAACGTCATATGCTGCGCGTGAAACTCGAGGATGCCGTGAAGGCCGACCAGATGTTTACGCTCCTCATGGGCGACGAGGTTGAGCCGCGCCGCAAGTTCATCGAGGAGAATGCGCTCAACGTCCGCAACCTCGACTTCTAAAGGAGAACGAGCGTGAAGACCGACCCGAACGAAGTTCGATTCCCTGCGCCGGCCGCGACCCCCGCGCTCGACACGGACGGCGTCATCAAATTCTATAAGCTCCCCTGCCGCTTCCCTGACGCGGTTCTGAAGGAGGCGAAGGCGATTCCCGCGCGTGTGACGTGGCCGAAGGATGAGAAGCGGCTCGACCTGCGCAAGAAATTTATCTTCACGTGCGACCCCGAGACGGCGCGCGACTACGATGACGCGCTGAGTCTTGAGAAGAACCGCAAGGGCGAGCTTGTCCTCGGCGTTCACATTGCCGACGTCTCAAACTACGTTCGACCCGGCTCGGCGCTCGACCGTGAGGCCTACAAGCGCTCGACGAGCGTCTATTTTTGCGACCGCGTCATCCCGATGCTGCCCGAGAACCTCTCGAACGGCGTCTGCTCGCTCGTCCCGAATGAAGACCGCCTCGCGTTTTCCGTCTTCATGACGTTCGACAAGTCGGGCGAGATGGTTGCGCGTTCGTTTGCGAAGTCGGTCATCCGCTCAAAGGCGCGCTTCACCTACGAGGAAGTCATGGCGATCTTGAAGGGTGGCGCGTCAAAGAAGGCGAGTCGGTCGGCGTGCGCGACGATTCGCGCAATCGCGGATCTTGCCATGACGATGCGGGCGCGCCGCTTCAAGGCGGGCGCGCTCGACCTTGAGATGCCAGAGCCAGAGGTCCTCCTCGACGCGAACGGCGAGATGTCATCCATTGTCACGCGCCCTTACGATGAATCGCACCAGATGGTCGAGGAGTGCATGGTCGCAGCGAATGAGGCGGTCGCGAAGGAACTCTGGACGCGCGGCGTCAAAATTCTCGCGCGCCTCCACGACGCGCCTGACCCCGAGAAGATCCTCCTGCTCCGCTCCGAGTTGCGTGGGCTGGGCGTCAAGATGGGGAATATTGAGAACCCGAAGGTCTTCGCCGCGTTCCTCCAGTCGATCAAGCATCACCCGCTCTACGCGACAATCTCGGTCATGATTCTGCGCTCGATGAAGCGCGCCGTCTACGACGCGGAGTCGATGGGTCACTTTGGCCTTGCGAAGAAGTACTACGCGCATTTCACCTCGCCGATTCGCCGCTATCCCGACTTGACGCTTCATCGTCAACTCGCCGCGTATCTGGCCGCGAACAAAAACCCCGTGCGCGCGAAGGTGCCGCCGAAGACGCTCGCGAAGTGGGCGGAGCATACGAGTTTCTGCGAGGAGCGCGCGACCGAGGCCGAGCGCTCGCTTCTTGAAATCAAGAAATACCGCTTCCTCGACGAGCAGATTACCTCGCGTCAAATTCTCGACTACGATGCCGTCGTCTCGCGCGTGATGCCGTTTGGATGCTTCGTTGAGATTCCCACCATCGCGACATCGGGTCTTGTCCATGTGAGCTATCTTTCTCATCGCTATCTGACATTCAACGAGTCCGACCGCTCGCTCTCGGCACCGGGTGGCGAGTCGTGGCACGTCGGCGACCGCCTGCGCGTGCGCGTCGCGCATGTCGATTTCCGCGAGCGTAAGATTGACTTCGTGCCTGTGCGCGACGAGAAGCGGGGCGCGCGCGCCGCGTCCGTGGCGAAGAAGGGGAAGAGGCATCGGGGATGACGAGTTTCGTCCTCCTTGCCGTGCTCGACCTCTTCGCCCTCTTTTCGCAGAAGGACGCCTGGAACGATAAGGCGGCGTTCTTCGCCGTCGAGCACGCGAAGGAGGGTTTCGTCTTCGCGAGCGAGGATCGCGAGATCGTCAACTGCCTGAAGCACGACACGTGCACCTGGAACGGTCTCAAGGTCTGGGAGACAAAGGTCTATTTTGACACGGCGGGCGAGGAGGAGCATGTCGCGCGCGTCGAGATGTCGCTTTATAACCGCGGTGATGCGGGCGCGGCAACGATGAACGAGGCTGCGCTCGAGGCGAAGATCGCCGCTGTTGAGAAGACGCTCACCTCCGCCTCTGCGCGCAAGGCACCGCCCGTCGAGCGTACGGCGCTTCGGAACGGTGGGCTCCGGCTTTCGCGTTCTTTCCAAACGAAAGACTTCGGCGCGCAACTCGTCTGGGGTCTTTCGGCGGCGGACGATGAAAAGGTGCGCGCCGTTGAGTTTCTGCGCCTTACGCTACTTCCCGCAGATGCCGCTCCCCGCGCCACGCGGACACCGCGCGCGTCGGGCCAGGCGGGTAAGGCGAAGATCAAGACGAATGTCACGAAGAGTCCGAACGGCGATGTCTTCATTGACAACGTTCCGATGGTCGATCAAGGTCAGAAGGGCTACTGCGCGGCGGCCGTTTCGGAGCGCGTGTTGCGCTACTATGGTTACGCCATTGACGAGCATGAAATCGCGCAGGTGGCCGGGACGACAGCGGAGGGCGGCACGTCGGTGACGGCGATGAAGGAGGCCGTCGCGGCCGTGGGGGCGAAGATGTCGCTCGGCTTTCAGTCGATTCTTGATATGACCTCGTCGCTCGGCGACCTGGAGGAAGAGGTCGCGCGCTACAACAAGGCGGCGAAACTCGAGAAGAAGCCGACTCTTTCGCTCGAACAATTTACGCGCGGCCACCAGATTCATGTGGGCGAGTTGCGCGCGGCGATGAACCCGAAGGTCATCTACCGTATGCGGAAGAAAGACGCGCGGTTCAAAAAGTTCTCGTCTGGCATCCGCCAACAAGTCAACGCGGGTGTCCCCGTCTTCTGGGGCGTGACGCTCGGCATCTTTCCCGAGCGCGGCGTCAACCCGCAGACGTCGGGCGGGCATGTGCGGCTCATCATCGGCTACAATGACAAGAAGAAAGAAATCCTCTACACCGACACGTGGGGCGAGGGGCATGAATTGAAACGCATGCCCGAGGATTGGGCGTTCGCGATTACGCACGATGTCTTTTTCTTAAAGCCACGCTGATATCTTTAACGCAATCCTAACAATCTCATGGTATACTGTCTAGAAAAAATACGGACAGGAAAACGAGAAAAAGGTGGCAGGAACAATGTCTGAATATGTGAGTCTGACGATTTCCGTCATTGGTGGGCTTGCGCTCTTCGTCTATGGCATGAGTCTCATGAGTGACGGCCTCAAGGAAGCGGCGGGTGAAAAGATGAAGGCGGTTCTCGGCTACATGACGAAGAACCGCTTTTTTGCCATCCTTGCGGGCACAGGGGTGACGGCGATTATCCAAAGTTCGTCGGCGACGACGGTCATGACGGTCGGCTTCGTCAACGCGGGGCTCATCTCGCTTCAGCAGGCGATCGGCGTCATCTTCGGCGCGAACATCGGTACGACCGTGACGGGTCAAATTGTCTCGCTCAAACTTGACGACCTCGCCCTCCCCGCGATCACGCTCGGCGTCGCGGGTCTCATGATTGCGCGCAAGACCGTCGCGCGCGGCTTTTGGCGCACGATCCTTGGCTTCGGCCTCCTTTTCTTCGGCATGACGATGATGTCGGCTGAACTGAAGATTCTCTCGGGTAAGGAGGGCTTCGTCTCGTTCTTCTCGCTCTTTGACTGCACGCCGAGCGCAAGCGGCTATCTACCGATTTTCTCCGTTCTCGGTGCGATCGCTGTCGGCACGATCTGCACATTAATCGTCCAGAGCTCGTCGGCAACGATCGGCATTACGATTGCGCTTGCTGAGACGGGTGTCATCTCGCTTTGGACGGCGATCCCGATTGTCCTCGGCGACAACATCGGCACGACCGTCACGGCCGCGCTCGCCTCGATCGGCGGCAACGCGAATGCGCGGCGGACGGCTCTCGCGCACGCGCTCTTCAACATTTTCGGCACGATCATCGTCGTTTTGAGCTTTGGCCTCGTCTTCTCGGACGAGAAGGGCCGCGCCGCGCCAGCGTTCTTCCACCTCGTGAACCTCTGCACGGAAGGCGACGGCCTTGCGGGTGCCGCCCCAGGGCGTCATGTCGCGATGGCGCACACGATTTTCAACGTCTCAAACGTCATCATTCAGACGCCGTTCATTCCGCTCATCGCAAAGTTCTGTCGTCTCTTGATTCGTGATGACAAGACGACGAATGTGCAGGT
>CAYNVE010000035.1:0-12016 GCA_964400635.1 uncultured Lentisphaeraceae bacterium | reverse complement strand
TTGAGTGCAACGAACCAGGCGCGCAGGGCGGCGCAGCTCCATCGATTGTTTGCCGAGTATTATACCAAAAACGCGCCGCTTCGGGCAGAACCCCTACACGGCGGAGCGGCGGGCAGCGCGAATCGCGGCGCGGAACTCGTTCAGCGTGTAGGGCTTCGCGAGGAAGGCGTCGTAGGGATGAGCCCGAAACATCTTCTGCACCATCTCCTCGGACGAGCCAGAGGCGACGATGACAGGGACATGCGGCGCGCTCAGGCGAAACGCGCCCAAAAGCCGCACCGTGTCGAAACTGCCGAGATGCGCGTCAAGGACGATTGCCTGCAAACGCGAGGCGTTGCGCCGCACATCGAGGAGGGCCTCGCGGCGGTCGAGCGCGACATGCGCGTTAAGTTTCAACGCCTTGCAGAGAATCTGCGTCGTCTTGAGAATCGCGGGGTCATCGTCGACAATGAGAATATCTCCCGCAACATCGGCCTCCTCGCCCACGGACGCGGCCGCATCACCCGTCGCAACCGCGCTCGCAGGCGCGATAGGTGGCAATTTCGACGCGGGCAGGAAGATACTGAACGTCGTCCCCTCGTCGGGGCGGCTCTTGACACGCAAGCCGCCGCCGTGCGCCTCGATGACCGTGCGCACCGTCGCAAGCCCGAGTCCGCGCCCAAGTCCCTTCGATGAGACGTAGGGGTCAAAGATGCGCTTTAGGAAATCCTCGGGGATACCTGGACCATCATCCTTGATCTCAAAGACAACACCATCGTCCTCGGGGAGCGTCCCTTCCGAGAGGACATTCGCCGCGATCGAGCGCGTCATCTTGAAGGGATAGACGCGAAGCCAGATGTGGCCTGGGCGCGAGCCAATCGCCTCGCCCGCGTTCTTGACGATGTTGAAGATGACCTTCCAGAACTGGTTCAGATCCACATCCACGTCGGGGAGCGGGCCCTCCGCTTCAAATGTCACCTCGATATTTTTGCCGACCGTGCGCGCGGCGATTTGGCGGACATCGTCCAGAACGACCTTCGGATTGGTGCGCATGAGCGTCATGCGGTTCTCGCCCGCGAACGTCGTCAGTTCGCGCATCATCGCAATCCCGCGCCGCACCGAGTCGCGGATCGTGCTCACCGCGCGCATCTTGTCATCGTTCGGATTCGCCGCCGCCGCATCGACCGTGTTGAGGACGACAGAGAGGACGTTGTTCATGTCGTGGGCGATGCCGGCGGCAAAGCCCGTCAGCGACTCGCGCTTCGATGCGTCAAGCGAGTGCTCCTCGGCCGCGAGGCGGCGCTCATGCTCGGCCACCTCGGCCGTCACGTCGCGGATGATCGCGAGAATAAAGAACTCGCCCATGCGCGTGAGACGCACCTCGAAGTGACGCTCCTCGGCACCCTCCTGCGCCTTCGCCGTAAGACGCACGAGCCCGAGCGTCCGATCACGAAATGTCGTCTGAACGGCCGCGCGAAATTCCTTCGCCGCCGCCTCGCCAAAAACCTCGGCCGAGATTCCCGCCCCCGGCGCCAGACCGACGAGCGGCGCGACACCCTCAGGTTGCTTCGTCACGAAGACGAGCTCGCCGTGCGCGTTAAAAGTCGCAAGTGCGTCAGGGACGCCCGAGATGAGTGCCTGATGGCGCGCCTCCACGCTCGCGAGCGCGACCGTCTTCGAGGCGATGCGCTCGACCATGCGGTTCACCGATTCGGCCAGGAGGGCGAACTCGTCCTTGCCCGACCACTCAACGCGCGGGCATTCAAGACCCGTGTCGCGCGCACCGAGAGCGCTGATGGCCTGCGTCATGCGCGTCAGCGGGTTGAGGAGGATGCGGCTCTGCATCCAGAAAATCGGCAAAACGAAGAGGATGCCGCCGAGCGCAACGTAGAACGCGAGTTGCCAAATGGCCATGCGCGTCGCCGACGAAAACGCTTTCGGGAGCGAGATGGAAAGCTCCGAAATCGCGTTGCCCGAGATGTCGCGCAAGACGAAGACGGTCTCCATCGGACCTGAGCGGAAGCCCCAAAACGAGGGCTCAGACCCGTTCGCCTCCATCTCGGTGAACATCGGCGAGATGCCCGCGCGCGAACGGACCAACGTCGGCTCGGCCGATGACGCCTCTGTCGTGCGCACATTCTTTTTCTCCATCGCGACACTCGACTCGCCGAGGCTCACCTGAAGGTGGCGTGCCTCCTCATGGCTCGCGCGCACGAACGAGTCCGCGCTGAAGGGCCGACCGAAGAGAAAGAGCGCATCGCCGCGCCGCGTGAAGGCCGCATAGTGGAGGGAACCTGCGACGCGCAAGATGCCAATCTCGAATGTCGCCGCGTCACCGCCTTCCGATGCGCGAGAAGCGACGGCGGCCCAGTCGCGGAGCACCTTCTCATAGGGCGCGAACGCCTCGGCCGTGAGCGGCTGGAGCGCGACAGACGTGTAGACAGAACCCTCGCGGAACGCGCCGTCTGGCTCGAAGCGCGCGACAAAGCTAAACGGCGAGCCCGCCTCGCTCAGGAACTCGCGCGTCGGGGCACTCGCCGCATGCGGCGCGGCGAGCGCCTTTTCGACGGCCGTGCGCAGGGTGTCGGTCTGGTGCTGAATGCAGGAGGTGACGAAGTGCCCCGCGTCGCGCACCTGGTTGGCCGTTTCGCGCACGAGGTTCGCGAGGACGAGACGCCCGCCGACATAGAACATGCCGAGGAAGAGAAAGAGGAAGAGGCTCGTCACGACAGCGTTGCGCGTGCGAATCGAGTGGATCGCCTGCGAGAAGGACTGCGAGAAGGTTGTCTTTTTCGATTTCATGGGATTCTCTCCTTCATGGTCTCGAGCGCTGTCGCACCCAGAGAAGAACAAAGATGAGCACAAAGGCGGCGACGACGCCAAGACGTGTTAGACGCAGCGAGGCGAGCGCGTCATCAACATCATCGCGCGGCGCGGCATCGGCCGGCACGAGCGCCTCGGCGCGCACGACTTCGAGCGCGGGCGGCGATTCAAGATGCGGCGGCGCGGAGGGAAGTTCGGCGAGCGTCCCCGCGGGGCGGCGCGGCCGAGCCTCGCGCGCGCGAACGGCGGCATCGCGCCGCGCCTGATCGCGCTTGAGCGCGGCATAGGATGCGTCGACTGTCGCGTCAATCATGTTGAGCCTCCCGTCTTCGCCGCGTAAGCGGGATTGAGCGAGTCGGGAACCTCCATCCAGTCGTAGGTGTAGGGGTCCTGAGGACCGACGGGGAGACCGAGCGCGGACTCCGTGTCGCTATCCTTCGAGCGCAGGCGGAAGTCCCAGTTGAAGCGAAGACCAGATGACTGGAAGATGAGCGCCTCGTCGCGGCAGACGAGCGAGCCGTTGATGTTCACGTAAGAAGAGGAAGAACTCCCCCAATAATCGCGGCCGCCATAGCTAGACGAACCGCTGCCCATCGTGCCGAACGTCCCGTGGTTATTGTACATAACGGCGTCGAGTTGCGAGATGCCAGACTCGGTCAGCGAATTGAGAAGTGCATCATCGCACACCGTTTCGTAGTAACGGCGGTCGTAGGAGGTCTTCAATTCCGTAACCGTGTCTTGAACCGTCCGCGTCTTGTTTCGCCCCGTCCGCCAGTCGTGATACGTCTCCTCGTGCGTTGTCTCAAGTGTCGTCGTGACGAGCCGAACCTTGCCAAACTGCCCCGACGACGAATCGTAGCCGCCGACGGGCTGAGACTTCAACTGGCTCACGGGCACCTGCTCGACGGCCGTGTAATCGCCGCCGAATGTCGACGGATAACCGATGTTCGCGTCGCTCGCGTCGCAGGCGTAGCTGTGGACGACCGAACCGCTCGAGCTTGAATTGATGTAGCCGTTGACCGTCGTGCGCCACGAGGAACTCGCGCTGTTGCCGACGACAATGTTCCCCTTCGCGACAAGACCGAGCATATCCTTCTGGTCGTTCGCCTCGTCGACCGCCTCGTCGTCCGCGTCCTCGTGCCCCCAACTCGGCGCGTTCACGTACTTGATGTCGCCGACAATGTGGACGTTCCGCCCCGAATAGATCGTGCCCTTCCCCTTCACATAGCCCTTGATGATGACATCGGAATAAACGACGACAGGCCCACTGATCTCAATCGGGTTTGACGCCGTCCCGACGAGAACGAGCGCACCGTTGTCCGCCGCATCCGCGTCACCCGAAGGTCCCGCCCCCGTGTAGTACGCATAGACGGTGCCGCCCGAAACCGTTCGATTGGTGCCGAGCGAGTCCGTAAAGGAGTAACTCGGGTAGGTGAGACGGCCATTCTTCTCCTGCGCGTAGGCGACGTAGCTATCGAGATCCGAGACGAACGGCATCGGCAGGGAGTCCGCTTCTTCATTCACGATGGACTTCCCTGATGACGCGCCGACCGTCCCCGCGCTCACGAGGACGCGGTTGCCGTCCTCGTCCTCCGAATACGTCGGCGCGACGATCGTGCCGCTCGACTTGGGCGCGTCGAACGACTTCGAGGTGTCGTAGTCGGTCTTATCTGGGCGCGCACGAGTTCCCGCGCGGCGGCGGTAGTCCGACTGATTCTGGATTTGCGGACTCGCGTCGAGCGTGACCGTCCCGCTCACGCCGAGCTCGTCGTTTGCGGCCGCGTAGATATAGCCGTTCACCGTCGACCCCGAGAGGTTCACATTACCGTTCGCGCGCATGTCGCCGTTGATCGTGATTGTGCTCCCATTCATCCAGCCGTAATTGTTCACGAAATAGGCGTAGTCGAAAACCTTGCTCTGGCCTGTCCCGAAGATGACGCGCTCTTGAATCGTCACCGAGACGGTCAAGCCGTCGGGGTGCTTGTAGACGGCCGTCGCGACGATGGGGACGATTGCAACGGCGCTATTGGACTCATGCTCAACGACCTTGCCGATGCCAACCGTGACCTCGCAGTCATTGATGCCCTTCGGCGGATCCACGAGAGTCACAGTCTTGCCGCCCTTGCCGATTGTGCGGTGATCCCCCGAGACCACGTCAAACCAGTCGTAGACATCCGCCTGCTGAGGGTCAACCTTGATGGATGCCGCGCCGCTTCCGCCCGCGTAGGCGTTGAAGCCCGCCTGAATCTGCGCCTTCGCCTGCTCGATTGTGGACTGCGCGGCGAAGCGACAGCGACTGCGCGCGAGGTAGATGCGCGTTTGGCGCGCCGCGTGCGAGACGAAGCCGACCGACGAGGCAACGACGACCGCCGCGAGGGCGAGCAGAAAGACGGTGACGGGAAGGACGT
Organism: uncultured Lentisphaeraceae bacterium; assembly: GCA_964400635.1. GTDB lineage: Bacteria > Verrucomicrobiota > Kiritimatiellia > RFP12 > UBA1067 > UBA1067. The sequence goes on along the minus strand of CAYNVE010000035.1, from coordinate 6,806 downwards.
AGCCTCTTTTCATCATTCGCCCTCCTGGTCGTGAAAGACGCGCCCTGCCTCATGCTCTTGCTCAAGGCCGAAGATGGGGATGACGACGCGCTCACTGAGCGTCTCGCCCTGAATGGTGCGCGTCAGCGTGACGGCGTAGAGATTGCCGCGCTGGACGGCACCCGACGAGAAGCCAAGGGCGACCTCGTCCGCATGCGGTTCAATTGCGTCCGACGGATAGGTCTTGCCATTGCGGTCGTGGCGCGAGATGCCCGACGAGGAATCGATTCCCGTCGCCGTGTATGTCACCTTCTTTTTATTGAGAGACTCCGTCTTCCACGCCGAGAGAAGCCCGGCCCAGAGCGCGTTGCCGCCCTCGTGATCGGAATGGAACAGAAGGTGCTCGCGCTCGGCGCGCAAGTCGAGCGACGCGCGCGCGAGGCCGTGCGACGCGCGAACGAGGCGGTGTGTGCCGATGAAGAACGTTCCAAGCGCGAGAGCAACGACGACCGAGATCGCCGAGGCGATCATCATCTCAAGAAGCGTGAAGCCCGGTCTCTCTACCATGTCACCCTCCTTAAGTCGGAGCGGTAGAGAAAGACGTTGTGGTAGTTGGAAAGTTTGCGGCGGCGACCGCTCGGCCCCCATTCAACATCGGCCTGGATGGTCTTCATAACGTAGAAGACATCCTTGCCGCCAATCTCGGCCGAAAGCGTCATGTTCGAGACGCACATCGTGAGAACCGCCTCACTGCCCTCGGCGTAGAGCGACGGCGCGGCCGCCTCAGTGAGCGTCTCCTCCGTCTGGCCAAGCGGGATGTCGTCGTAGTCCTCGTTGAACGTCTTCCACGCGGCATCCCACGCGACGCCGTCCGCGGCAAGAAGCTGGGCGTTGTCGCGCGCGATGCGCGTCGCAACCGCGACGCCCTGCATGAGGGCGAGGGCGGAAACGCTCAAGATCGCGCCCGCCACCGCGCATTCAACAAGTGTGAAGCCCCTTCTCAACTAGACTTTCTCCGGATAGAGTTTCGCGAGAGCCGCCTCAACGAGAGTGGGGTCGGCGAGAAAAAAGCGGACGGTCTTCGGCGCGAACGACGATGAGACGGCGCGGCGCAACGCGGCATCCTGCGGCGAGAGGTAGGCGACGAGGACAGTCTCGCCAATCTGCGCGAAGGGAATGACACCGCGCACGCGGACGATCTCCTCGGAGAGTGGCTTTAAGAGCGCGTCGGCGAGCTCGAAGGCGCCAAGCGGGATGGGCGGCGTGCCGTACTTGTCGGCGAGGGTCGCGAGCGCCTTCTCCTGCGAAGTTCCATGCTCGTGCGTAATCGTCGCGAGAGCCGAAACGAGTTGCATCGATGTCTGGGACGAGAGCGCGCGGATGTGATCGGCGACCTCCTTCTCGCCGAGATCCTCGGCGAGGGCGGCCTCGCTCGCGCACGCCGACGCGCGCGAGCCGACAACGGGGGCGGCCGCCTCGGGCTTGAGGTCGGGGCGCGGCGCGGAGACGGCGCGAATCTTGACGGCCATCGCCTTCGCCTCGGGCTTCTCACAGGCGTCGAGGTTTGGCAAAAGCGCGGCGGCGCTCTCGAAGTCGCCTTCCTTTAGGAGCGTGCGCGCGAGCGCGGCGAGTGCTGACTCGGCCTTCTCCTTCTCGCCGAGTTGCGGGTAGGCGACGGAGAGGAACTCGAGCGTCGTCCGATCGTCGGGCATGACGCGGAGCATCTCTTCGAAGTAGGCGACGCCCTCCTTGAGGCGCGCGTCAAATTTCGGTTTTTCCTCTTCAGCCATTCTTTCCTCCGTCCCACGTGAAGCGCGGGGCCTCCTTGTCGTGCCATTCCTTGAGCGAGATCATGTTACCGGCGGCCTCGTTCGCGGCGAGGTACGCCTCGTTCACATACTCGCGCTTCTCTTTCATCTGCGCGAGGAGCGACTTGATTTCAATGGCGGCCTCGTAGCAGACATCGAGGACCTCTTTCTTCGTCTCCTCATCGCAACCGATTTTGAGAAGTTCAACGCCGCTCAGGATGACGGTCGCGGGCTGGCCGAGCGCGTGGCAGAAGCCCGCGAGAGACTCCATCACGACCTTCGAGCGCTCCGCCCGAATCTCGGCAAGCTCAAGCCGCCTCGACAGTTCTGTTTCGTTTTCGGACATGGTCAAGTTTGTACGTAAAAATGTGAAAGAGGGATCAGTGCGCCAGAGAACCCATGTTGAAGATCGGCAGGAACATGGCGATGACGACCGTGCCGATGATGCCACCTAGAAAGACCATGAGGAAAGGCTCCATGAGCGAGGTGAGCGTCGACAGGAGCGTCTCAACCTCCTCGTCATAGGCATCCGCAACGGCGTTGAGCATATCCTCCATGCGGCCCGACTTTTCGCCCGCCGCGAGCATGCGGATGAGGATGAGCGGGATGTAGGGCTTGCCCGTCAGCGCCGTGTTGAGCTGGTTGCCCTGCTCGACCTCCGCGCGCGCCATCATCACCGACTTCTCGAGGACACGATTGCCGAGCGAGCGCGCGACGACCTCGAGCGACTTCAGAATCGGCACGCCCGCGCCGAGCATCTGCGCGAGAAGGCGCGCGAAGCGGCCAACGGACGACTTGAGGTTCAGTTGACCGAAGACGGGCATCTTGAGCATGAACTCGTCGAACGTGTAGTGGCCACGCTCCGTCTTCTTCCACTTGAGAAAGAGCCAGACGGCCGCGACAATCGAGGGGATGATGACGTACCACCACGCCTTCATGAAGTCCGAGATATCGACGAGCGACTGAGTGAGGCCGGGGAGCTTCTGCCCCGAGCCAGAGAACATCTCGGCGAAGGTCGGCACGACGAACTGAATGAGCGCCCAGCAAAGGATGAGCGCAATCGACATGATGACGGTCGGATACGTCATCGCGCTCTTGACCTTACGCTTCAGACGCGAAGCGTTCTGGAGGATATCGGCAAGACGCTTCAAGATTGGCGCGAACTGACCCGACTGCTCGCCCGCGACGGCCATGTTGACATACATTTCATCGAAGACGGTTGGGTAGCGCGCGAGGCCCTTTGAGAGCGGGTCGCCGCCCTCAATTGTCTTGAGGAGGTCTTTCAAGACCGACTTGAAGGACGGATCTTCGGCCTGCTCCTCCAAAGTCTGCATCGTCGTCAAAATTGACATACCCGCGCCGTTCATTGCCGCGAGTTGCTTCGTAAACGGCACAAGTTCTTTGTTGCGAATCTTTTTCGCCCCCTTGACCTTGATGCCCTGCTGTTTCTGCTTCGCCATATCAATGCGATATAAGCAGATTTCGTGCCATAACGCGCGCGCTTTTACACGATTTGCAAAACTGCGAATATTCAACAGCCTTCATTCTCATTTCTGCACATTACCACATTACCAATTTGGGTCAGACCTGATTTGGTAATATGATAATGCGCAGAATTTCGGTATAATGGTATCTGTATGGAAACGATGGCACTCCCCCAAGCAACGCGCGAACGAATTCTCTCGCTCGACATCCTGCGCGGCTTTGATATGTTCTTCATCATGGGTGGCGACGCCCTAATGGCCGCCCTCGCCGCCGCGCTCGGCTATGCGGATAGCGTCTTCGCTCGTCAGTTTGGGCACGTCGCGTGGGCCGGGCTTGCCTTCGAAGATACAATCTTTCCGCTCTTCCTCTTCATCGCGGGCGCGACGTTCCCGCTCTCGCTTGCGAAACAGCGCGCGAACGGCGCGTCAAGAAGCGCAATCGCCCGACGCATCCTGCGACGCGGCCTCACGCTCGTCCTGCTCGGCCTCATTTACAACGGCCTTCTAACCTTCGACTTCGCGCACCTACGCTATTACGGCGTCCTTCAGTTGATCGGCATCGCGTGGACGGCCGCAGCCCTTCTGCGCCTCTTCACTGGCGGGCGCACGCGCGTTCTCGTTGCCGCCACCCTCCTGATTGGAACGCCACTTCTCTTCTTTTTCGTCGGCGCGGGCGACTTTCCGAACGCCGCACCCTTCACGGCCGAAGGCAATCTCGGATGCTGGATTGATCGCACGCTCGTTGGCGTCGCCCACCTCCACCGCCCACTCTATGACCCCGAAGGCGCGGCGAGCATTCTTTCGTCCGTCGTCACGGCGATTCTCGGCACCTTCGCAGGCGACCTTCTCGAAAGCCCGCGCCCCGCGACGCGCAAGGCGGCGATGCTCGGCGGCGCGGCAACACTTCTGCTCGCGACTGGGCTTATCCTCTCGCCCGTCGTCCCCCTCGTCAAGAACATCTGGACAAGTTCGTTCGTCCTCGTCACAGGCGGCTATTCGGCGGCGATGCTCGCACTCTTCTACGACATCTTCGATGTTCGGAAAATCCGCCTCGGCGCGACGTTCTTCCGCGTCATCGGGCTCAACGCGATCACAATCTACCTCGCGCAAGAGATTGTCGGCTTCCAGCCTATGACGGCATTCCTCTTCGGCGGTCTCGCCGCGCTTCTGCCCGATGCCTGGGGCCACGTCGCTTTCTACCTCGGCTATGTCGCGGTTTGCTGGCTCTTCCTCGCCGTCCTCTATCGAAAGAACATCTTCCTCAAGGTCTGAGGTCACTCGTTCAAACCGAAAGCGAGAACAGCGACGGCCACAAAGATTTTTGATATAATCTTCTTTCAACCATGAACGAACAACAGACCCTTCCGCTTCCGACAATCCGCCGCTACCCGCTCTACCTGCGCTGCATCAAGGAGATGATGGCGGCGGGCGAGTTGCACATCTCGAGCGCGGTCGTCGCGGAACGCCTCGGTCTCGACCCCGTGCTGACGCGCAAGGATCTCGCGATGACGGGCGTCCCGGGCAAACCGCGCCGGGGCTACCCCGCGATGGCACTCTTGAGCGCGATCAACCGCGCGCTCGGCTGGGACTCGACAACAGACGCGGTGCTCGTCGGCGTCGGCTCGCTCGGCAACGCCCTTCTCGGCTACTCGGGCTTCGAGGAGCACAACCTCTCAATCGCAGGCGCGTTTGACGCGAACCCGAAGATCGTCGGCCAGACACTCCACGGCGTCAAGATCCGCCCGATGGAGGACCTTCCGCGCCTCGTCATGCGCATGGACATCAAGCTCGGCATCTTAACAGTCCCAAGCCTCGCCGCGCAGTCATGCGCCGACAAGATGGTTGCGGCGGGCATCCAAGGAATCTGGAACTTCACCTCCGTCCAACTCGAGGTCCCGGCGGGTGTCGTTGTCCAGAACGTCGATCTCGCCCAGTCCCTCGCCGTCCTCTCGCACACGATTGCGATGGGGTAGACACCCGCAAACGGCTTTTGAGAACTATCGCGCCGCATTCTTCCCAGGATAGAGCGCGTAGGCCGCCTTCTCGTTCGCGGGCGTGAAGTCGTCCATGATGACATTCGCCCCCGCGCAGATTCCACGCGCACGCGCGCCGGCGCCGCCGAGCGCTTCAAGCGCCGTTGCCGCCACGATGTTGACGTCGTGGAGCATGAGGCGAGAAAGCGCAATCATGCGAAGCGCAAGGCGAAGGCGGCTCGCATCATCGGGAATCGCGAGATCCGCAAGCGGCGATGATGGGTCGGGCACATAAGGGCCCATCCCCACCATATCAAGCGACTCATCTGCGAAGAAGAAGAGATCCTCGACGAGATCGTCGATCGTCTGAAACGGAAGGCCGATCATCACGCCCGAGCCCGTCACATAGCCGAGACGCTTCAGCATGCGGACGCAGTCAAGACGGCGATCGAAGGAATGATCGGCGGGGTGAAGCCGCGCATAGAGCGTGCGGTTCGATGTCTCGATGCGCAAAAGATAGCGCAAGACGCGCGCACCGGATGCGTCCTTCCAGCGGCGGTAAACATTTTCAGTCTGCTCGCCGAGAGAAAGCGTCACCTCAAAGGCGGGGTCAAGCGTACGGAGGAGGTCTTCGTAAAAGGCCGTGTTCGCCTCGCTCTCGACCTCGCCCGCCTGAAACGCGAGAGCCGTCCAACCGCGCCGTGCGACCGCGCCAACCGAATCGAGGACGGACGCCTTCGAAAGGCGATAGCGTTTAAGCCCCTCGCGCCCCTTCCGAATGCCGCAGTAGTGACAGTTCTTCTGACAGACATTCGAGACCTCAATGAGCCCGCGCGGCAGAATGTCCGCCTTGCCAACCTTCGCCTTGACCTTGCGCGCGCAGTCGAAGAGGGCCTCCTCAACCGCCGCCTCGGGCGAGGTAAGGAAGAATCGCGCCTCCGCGCGAGAAAGCGCGTGCGGCGCGGCGGCGGCGCGGCGAAGAGTCTTCTTCAGGTCATCCGTCATAGAAGAAAAAAGGGCGCGAGGGCTCTTCACCCTCGCGTCCTTTTTGTTTAACCGACTTTCATCGGCGAGCCTTCCTTAGGCCTTCTTGAGCTCGGCCGTGACATCGGCGAGAACCTGGCGGAGCGCCTTCGGAACACGATGCGCCGTCTTCGAGGCGACCTTCGAGTCCTTTGAGGGCTTCGCGTCGTACTCGTCATAGCTCGCGGCGATCGTCTCAATCTCCTTGATCCAGCCCTTCTTGTCGACCTTCAGGATCTCCTTGAGGAACTTCGGGTTGACCGTGTCCTTGCCCGTGTTGTTCGTCAGATCGATATCCGCCGGCTTCGGGAGGTTGCCAATCGCCGTCTTCTGGCAGCCGACCTTGCCCTCGATGCGCTGGCAGATCCACTTCAGGACGCGCGAGTTGTCGCCGAAGCCCGGCCACATGAACTCGCCCTTGTCCGTCTTGCGGAACCAGTTGACGAAGTAGATCTTCGGAAGCTTCGTGGCATCAGCCGACGTACGCTCCATCTCGAGCCAGTGCTGGAAGTAGTCCGCGACGTTGTAGCCGAAGAACG